>JAZBPJ010000132.1:0-15867 GCA_036351575.1 Lysobacterales bacterium
CTCCTCCGCGCAAACCATCGTCATCGCCGCCGTCAGCGTCGTCTTGCCGTGATCCACGTGACCAATCGTGCCCACGTTCACGTGGGGTTTTGTACGTTCAAACTTTTCTTTTGACATCGGATAGTTCCTCTGCTGTGAGCCGGTTCAGCCTGACTCAGGCGGTTTTCTTGACAATTTCTTCGGACACGCTCGCCGGCGCTTCGGCGTAGTGGTCGAATTCCATGGTGTAGGTCGCGCGACCCTGGGTCTGTGAACGCAGGTCCGTCGCATAACCGAACATCTCGGACAGCGGCACGTGGGCATTGATGATCTTGCCGGCCGGGCTGTCATCCATGCCCTGCACGATGCCGCGGCGGCGGTTCAGGTCGCCCATCACGTCACCCATGTAATCCTCGGGCGTCACGACTTCGACCTTCATCAGCGGTTCGAGCAGAACCGGGTTGGCCTTGGCCGCGGCGTTCTTGAACGCCATCGAGCCGGCCACCTTGAAGGCCATTTCGGAAGAGTCGACCTCGTGGTAGGAACCGTCGAACAGCGTGACCTTGACGTCGACAACCGGGTAACCGGCGATCACGCCGTTGGTAATCTGCTCCTGGATGCCCTTGTCCACCGAGTTGATGTATTCACGCGGCACGACACCACCGACGATATCGTTCACGAACTCGTAATCGCCGCCCTGCTCCAGCGGTTCCAGGCGAATGACCACATGGCCGTACTGGCCGCGGCCGCCGGACTGGCGCACGAACTTGCCCTCGGCCTCCACGGTCGAACGAATCGTTTCGCGGTAGGCAACCTGCGGACGGCCGACGTTGGCTTCCACCTTGAACTCGCGCTTCATGCGGTCGACGATGATGTCCAGGTGCAATTCGCCCATGCCGGAGATAATGGTCTGACCGGATTCCTCGTCCGTGTGTACACGGAACGACGGGTCTTCCTGGGCCAGCTTGGAAAGCGCGATACCCATCTTTTCCTGGTCGGCTTTCGTCTTGGGCTCGACCGCGACGGATATCACCGGATCCGGGAACTCCATGCGTTCGAGCGTGATGACATCGTGCAGGTCGCACAGCGTGTCACCCGTGGTTACATCCTTGAGGCCGACCGCGGCGGCGATGTCGCCGGCGCGCACTTCCTTGATTTCCTCGCGGGAGTTGGAGTGCATCTGCAGGATACGGCCCACGCGTTCCTTGCGGCCCTTGACCGGGTTGTAAACCGTGTCGCCGGATTTCAGCACGCCGGAGTACACGCGGAAAAAGGTCAGCGTTCCGACGTAAGGGTCGGTCGCGATCTTGAAGGCGAGCGCCGCGAACGGACCATCGTCCTTGCTCTCGCGGACGCCCTCACTCTCGTCCTCGTTGATGCCCTTGATGGCGGGCACGTCGACGGGCGAAGGCATCAGAGCGACGATCGCGTCAAGAAGAGGCTGCACGCCCTTGTTCTTGAACGCGGTACCGCACAGGCAGGGAACGATGTCGTTGGCCAGCGTGCCGGCACGCAGGCCTTCATAAATCTGCTCTTCGCTGAGCTGGCCTTCCTCGAGGTAGGCATCCATCAGCTCCTCGGAAGCTTCCGCGGCCGCCTCGACCAGGTACTCGTGCGCAGCCTGCGCCTCGTCCTGCAGTTCGGCCGGAATATCGGTGAAGCTGTAATTGCGGCCCTGGTCATCGGCGGCACCACCGTAAACGATGGCCTTCATCCTGATCAGGTCGACAACTCCCTCGAAGTTTTCCTCGGCGCCGATCGGCATCTGGATGGGAACCGGGCGCGCACCCAGGCGCTCCTTGATCTGGCGAATCACGCGGTTGAAGTCCGCGCCGGTGCGGTCCATCTTGTTGACGAACGCCATGCGCGGCACGTTGTAACGGGTAGCCTGCCGCCATACGGTCTCAGACTGCGGCTGAACGCCGCCGACCGCGCAGAACACGGCGACCGTTCCGTCGAGCACGCGCAGCGAGCGTTCGACCTCGATCGTGAAGTCGACGTGGCCCGGGGTGTCGATGATGTTGATACGGTGCTGCTTGAACTGCTGCTCCATACCGGACCAGAAACAGGTCGTGGCCGCGGACGTGATCGTGATGCCGCGCTCCTGCTCCTGCTCCATCCAGTCCATCGTGGCGTTGCCATCATGGACTTCACCGATCTTGTGGGAAACGCCGGTGTAGAACAGGATGCGCTCGGTCGTCGTCGTTTTGCCGGCATCGATGTGCGCCATGATGCCGATGTTCCGATAACGTTCAATTCGCGTAGTACGGGCCACTGTCAGGTTCCTCGTTCGGTTCGTTGCTCTACCAGCGGTAGTGCGCGAAGGCCTTGTTGGCTTCAGCCATGCGATGCGTGTCTTCACGCTTCTTGACCGCGGTGCCACGCTGCTCGACGGCATCCAGCAGTTCACCGGCCAGGCGGCTGGGCATGCTCTTTTCGCCGCGCCGCCGCGCCGCGTCGATAATCCAGCGCATGGCCAGGGTCTGGCGGCGCTTGGGCCGCACTTCCACGGGCACCTGGTAGGTGGCGCCGCCAACACGGCGTGACTTCACCTCGACCATCGGGGCCACGTTATCGAGGGCCTTTTCGACCAGCTCGACCGCGTCGGCGCTCTTGTTCTTCTCGCTGATCGTGTCGATTGCGCCGTAGACAATTTTCTCGGCCACTGATTTCTTGCCGCTGACCATCACCATGTTGATGAAGCGGGTAATCATCTCGCTCTGAAACTTCGGATCAGGCAGAATCTCGCGCGTGAAATTTGAATGTTTTCTGGACATTTTGCTTTCCGTAAATCCTGTTCAGTGAAACGTCACTTCTTGGGACGCTTGGCGCCGTACTTGGAGCGGGACTGCCTGCGGTCGCTCACGCCGGCAGTGTCCAGGCTCCCGCGAACCGTGTGGTAGCGCACACCGGGAAGGTCCTTGACACGACCGCCGCGGATCAGCACCACGCTGTGCTCCTGAAGGTTGTGGCCTTCACCGCCGATGTAGCTGGTCACCTCGTAACCGTTGGTCAAACGGACACGGGCCACCTTGCGCAGAGCCGAGTTCGGCTTCTTCGGGGTGGTGGTGTAAACACGCGTGCAAACCCCGCGCTTCTGGGGGCAGCCCTCGAGCGCCGGCACGTTGCTTTTTTCCATCTTCGCCTTGCGAGGATTGCGTACGAGTTGATTAATCGTCGCCATAGTTTTTCCAAAGTTTCCTTTGCCAAAGTTACCTTTGTTCTTGCAAATTAAAAGGCAGTCGAGTCACCCTCGCTGCCGGTATCAAAGCGTTCAAAAACGCCTGCCTCAGATAATGTCAAACGCCCAATCTTGAACCTGGGTTCAGGATTGGGCGCCGTACAGTCCGGCCCACGCGCCGGCGACATCGGCTCTCCGCCACCGCGTTTTCGCGGCACGGCCCCCGCTTCGCGAGGGATTCAATCTGTTAGCTGTTCAATTATGACAGGAGAGAATTGTCAATGCAATAGAGGTATGTGAAAAAATTCAAACTTTGCGGCCATGCACGGGTTTTCCGCAAAAAGACGAACCACGGACCGCTATTGTGGCGGCATCGGACCTGCGCGCGGTTTACCCCGGCCCAAAGGCCGGGGACTGCGGATGCTTCGGCAGGAGAACCGTCATCCCGGAATTTGCCGGAGGCAAATATCCGGGACCTTCTTCACACCGGCTCGGCGTCGAAAAACGCTCAGCCTTCACCTTCTCCCGTGCTCTCGAGGTTGGCCAGTTCTTCTGCGGCGATGGCCGCAGCCAGCGCCTCGAGGTCGACGCTCTGTTCTTCCTTCTCGTCACCGCGTTTGCGCGAGCTGTGGTACGCCATGCCGGTACCGGCCGGTATCAGGCGCCCGACGATCACGTTTTCCTTGAGACCGCGCAGGTGATCCGTGGTGCCGCGCACGGCCGCCTCGGTCAGAACGCGCGTGGTCTCCTGGAAAGAAGCCGCGGAAATGAAGGACTCGGTCGCCAGCGAAGCCTTGGTGATGCCCAGCAGAACCCGCTGGTACTCGGCGGGGCTCTGGGTTTCCTTGTCGATCGACGCGTTTTCTTCCAGCACGCGGGCCAGGTCGAGCTGCTCTCCGCGCAGCAAACGCGTGTCGCCGCCCTCGAGCACCTCGGCCTTGCGCAGCATCTGGCGCACGATGACCTCGATGTGCTTGTCGTTGATCTTCACGCCCTGCAGGCGGTAGACGTCCTGGATCTCCTTGACGAGGTACTCGTTGAGCGCCTCGACGCCAAGCAGGCGAAGGATATCGTGCGGGTTGGGCTCGCCGTCGACGATGGTCTCGCCTTTTTCGACGCGCTCGCCCTCGAACACGATGACGTGACGCCACTTCGGAATCAGTTCCTCGTAAGTCTCACCATCGTCCTGCGTGATCACCAGGCGCTGCTTGCCCTTGGTGTCCTTGCCGAAGCTGACGATACCGGAGACTTCCGCCAGGATTGACGGCTCTTTCGGCTTGCGCGCTTCGAACAGGTCCGCCACGCGCGGCAGACCACCGGTGATGTCACGCGTCTTGGACGACTCCTGCGGAATACGGGCCAGGATGTCACCGACCTGCACGTCCTGCCCGTCCTGCATCTGCACGATGGAGCCGGCCTGCAGGAAATAGTGCGCCGGAATCTCGGTGCCGGCCAGGAACAGGTCCTTGCCCTTGGCGTCCGCCAGGCTGATCATCGGCCTGAGGTCCTTGCCGGCGCTTCCGCGCTGCTTCGGATCGGTAATGACCAGGCTGGTCAGGCCGGTAATGTCGTCCACCTGCTCGTTGACGGTCAGGCCGTCGATGAAGTCGTGGAATCTAACGCGCCCGGCGACCTCGGTCACGATCGGGTGCGTATGCGGATCCCAGGTAGCCGTCACATCGCCCGCGCTGGCAGTTTCGCCATCACGAACGGAAATCGTCGCACCGTATGGAACCTTGTAACGCTCGCGTTCGCGGCCGTGGTCATCGATCACCGACAGCTCGCCCGAACGGGAAACCGCCACGAGTTTCTGGTCGGCGTTTTCCACCGTTTTCATGTTGTGCAGGCGAATCGTGCCGCCCGACTTGGTCTGGATGTGATCGACAGCAGCGGCACGTGATGCGGCGCCGCCGATGTGGAAGGTGCGCATGGTCAGCTGCGTGCCCGGCTCGCCGATGGACTGCGCGGCGATCACGCCGACCGCTTCGCCCTTGTTGACCAGGTGTCCGCGCGCCAGGTCACGGCCGTAGCAGTGAGCGCACACACCATGCCGGTTTTCGCAGGTGATCGTGGAGCGAACCAGGATACGGTCGATACCGTTCTTTTCAAGCTCCTCGACCATCTGTTCGTCAAGCAGCATGTTGCGCTCGATCAGCACATCGTCGCTGCCCGGCTTCATCACGTCTTCCGCCACCATGCGGCCGAGCACACGCTCACGCAAAGGCTCGACAACGTCACCACCCTCGACAATGGGCTGCATCACGACGCCCCGGGTCGTTCTGCAGTCATCCTCGGTGATCACCAGGTCCTGCGCCACGTCGACCAGGCGACGGGTCAGGTAACCCGAATTCGCCGTCTTCAGCGCGGTATCGGCCAGGCCTTTACGCGCACCGTGCGTCGAGATGAAGTACTGCAGAACGTCCAGGCCTTCACGGAAATTCGCCGTGATCGGCGTCTCGATGATCGAACCGTCCGGCTTGGCCATCAGGCCGCGCATGCCGGCCAACTGGCGGATCTGCGCGGCAGAGCCACGGGCGCCGGAGTCGGCCATGATAAAGATCGAGTTCATGGAGTCTTCTTCCACCTGCTCGCCCTTTTCGTTCTTGACCGTATTCTTGCCCATGCGCTGCATCATCGCCTTGGCGACCTGCTCGTTGGTGCGGGACCAGATATCGACGACCTTGTTGTAACGCTCGCCCGAGGTCACGAGACCGGAGATGTACTGGTTCTGGATTTCGACAACCTCCGACTCGGCGTCGGCGAGAATACCCTTCTTCTCATCGGGGATCATCAGGTCGTCGATGCCGATCGACACACCCGCCTTGGTTGCGTAGTGGAAGCCCGTGTACATCAGCTTGTCGGCAAAAACCACGGTCTTCTTCAGCCCGAGACGCCGGTAGCAGGAGTTGATCAGGTTGGAGATCTGGCGTTTTTTCAGCGGTTCGTTCAACAGCCGGAACGGCATGCCGCTCGGCCGGATCTCCGCGAGCAGCGCGCGCCCCACCGTGGTCTCGACCAGGTTGGTCTCGTGACGTTCTTCTCCGTGTTCCGAGATGATCGTCTCGTCGATGCGCACCTTGATGCGCGCATGCAGTTCGACCACGCGGTTTTCATAGGCGCGGTGAACCTCGTCGATGTCGCTGAAGAACATGCCCTGGCCTTTTACTCCTTCGAGCTGCCGGGTCATGTAGTACAGGCCGAGCACCACGTCCTGGGTGGGCACGATGATCGGCTCACCGTTGGCGGGCGACAGAATATTGTTGGACGCCATCATCAGCGCGCGGGCTTCCAGCTGCGCTTCGACGGACAGCGGCACGTGCACGGCCATCTGGTCGCCGTCGAAGTCGGCGTTGAACGCGGTGCACACCAGCGGATGCAGCTGGATGGCCTTGCCCTCGATCAGTACCGGCTCGAAAGCCTGGATGCCGAGGCGGTGAAGCGTCGGTGCGCGGTTGAGCATCACCGGGTGCTCGCGGATTACCTCCGAGAGGATGTCCCAGACCTCGGCACGCTCGGTTTCGACCAGTTTCTTGGCCGCCTTGATGGTGGCCGCCATGCCGCGGCGCTGCAGCTTGCTGAAGATGAACGGCTTGAACAGTTCAAGCGCCATCTTCTTGGGCAGGCCGCACTCGTGCAGCTTCAGCTTCGGACCGACAACGATCACGGAGCGGCCGGAATAGTCGACGCGCTTGCCGAGCAGGTTCTGGCGGAAGCGGCCCTGCTTGCCCTTGATCATGTCGGCAAGGGACTTAAGGGGCCGCTTGTTGGTGCCCGTGATGGCGCGGCCGCGGCGGCCGTTATCCAGCAGGGCGTCTACCGCTTCCTGCAGCATGCGCTTCTCATTGCGCACAATGATATCCGGCGCGTTCAGCTCCAGCAGGCGCTTCAGGCGGTTGTTGCGGTTGATCGTGCGGCGGTACAGGTCGTTCAGGTCCGACGTCGCGAAACGGCCGCCGTCCAGCGGCACCAGCGGGCGCAGGTCCGGCGGCAGCACCGGAAGCACGGTCATGATCATGTATTCGGGCCGGTTGCCCGAGTCGATGAACGCCTCGACCAGCTTGAGCCGCTTGGACAGGCGCTTGAGCTTGGTCACCGAGCGCGTGGCGCCGATATCCTCGCGAAGCTTCTTTTCCTCTTCCTTCAGGTCGATGTTGCGCAGCAGGTTGAAGATCGCCTCGGCGCCCATCTTCGCTTCGAACTCGTCGCCCCACTGCTCCATCGTGTCCAGGTACTGCTCGTCGGTCAGCAACTGGCCGCGCTCGAGGTCGGTCATGCCTGCATCGAGCACCACGTAGGACTCGAAATACAGGATGCGTTCGATATCGCGCAGGGTCATGTCCAGCATCAGTCCGATACGGGACGGCAGCGACTTCAGGAACCAGATGTGCGCGACCGGGCTGGCCAGTTCGATGTGGGCCATGCGCTCGCGGCGCACCTTGGCCAGCGTGACCTCGGTGCCGCACTTCTCGCACACCACGCCACGGTGCTTCATGCGCTTGTACTTGCCGCACAGGCACTCGTAGTCCTTGACCGGGCCGAAGATGGCGGCGCAGAACAGGCCGTCACGTTCCGGTTTGAACGTGCGGTAATTGATGGTTTCCGGTTTCTTGACCTCTCCGTATGACCAGGAGCGAATCAGGTCCGGCGGCGCGAGGCCGATGCGGATCGCGTCAAAGTCCAGCGGCTCGCGCTGTCTTCCGTAGAAATTGAGCAAGTCTCTCATTTCTGATCGTCTCCCTGTCAGGATTCTTCAAGTTCGATGTTGATGCCCAGCGAGCGGATTTCCTTAACGAGCACGTTGAAGGACTCGGGCATGCCTGCAGCCATCTGGTGGTTGCCATCGACAATGTTTTTGTACATCTGGTTGCGGCCGCTGACGTCGTCCGACTTCACCGTCAGCATTTCCTGCAAGGTGTAAGCCGCACCGTAGGCTTCCAGGGCCCACACTTCCATCTCACCGAAGCGCTGTCCGCCGAATTGGGCCTTGCCGCCCAGCGGCTGCTGGGTAACCAGGCTGTACGGGCCGGTCGAACGCGCGTGCATCTTGTCGTCGACCAGGTGGTTCAGCTTCAGCATGTACATGTAGCCGACCGTGACCGGGCGATCGAAGGGGTCACCGGTAAGGCCGTCGAACAGAGTGCACTGCCCGCTGGTCGGCAGGCCGCCCAGTTCCAGCAGCTTCTTGATTTCAGCCTCGGGCGCGCCGTCGAAGACCGGCGTCGCCATCGGCACGCCGTCGCGCAGATTCTCGGACATCGTCATGATTTCCTCGTCGGAAAACGCCTTGATGTCCACGCGGTCTTTCTGGTCGCTGTTGTAGATCTGGCCCAGGTACTTGCGGATTTCAGGCACCTTCGCCTTGTTGTCCAGCATCTCGCCGATACGGATACCCAGGCCCTTGGCGGCCCAGCCGAGATGCGTTTCCAGCACCTGTCCGATGTTCATGCGTGAAGGCACACCCAGCGGGTTCAACACGATATCGACCGGTGTACCGTCCTCCATGAACGGCATGTCCTCGGTGGGGACGATCATCGAGATGACGCCTTTGTTGCCGTGCCGGCCGGCCATCTTGTCGCCCGGCTGGATACGGCGTTTGACGGCCAGGTAAACCTTGACCATCTTGAGCACACCCGGCGCCAGGTCGTCGCCCTGGGTAATCTTGCCTTTCTTCTCTTCAAAGCGTTCGTCGAAGCCCTTGCGCTGCTCCTTGAGCTGATCGGCCATCTGCTCGAGCAGCTCGTTGAGATCGTCGTTGGCCATGCGCAGCTTGAACCAGTCTTCACGATCCAGTTCCTGCAGGTAGGACACCGTGAGCTTCGCACCCTTCTTGAGCTTCGGACCCTTGTTGACCACTTTGCCGACCAGCGCGTTTTCCAGCCGCTGGTAGATGGCGTTTTCGACAATGCGCAGCTGGTCGTCGAGATCCTTGCGGACCTGGCGCAGCTGTTGCTTTTCGATGGACTTCGCGCGATCGTCTTTCTCGACCCCGTCGCGCGTGAATACCTGTACGTCGATGACCGTGCCGTCCATGCCGCTGGGCACGCGCAGCGAGGTGTCCTTTACGTCGGACGCCTTCTCGCCGAAGATTGCGCGCAGCAGCTTCTCCTCAGGGGTCAGCTGGGTTTCGCCCTTGGGCGTCACCTTGCCCACGAGAATGTCGCCGGCCCCCACCTCGGCGCCGATGTAGACGATACCGGACTGGTCCAGCTTGTTGAGGTTGTGTTCGCCGACATTGGGGATGTCCGCGGTGACTTCTTCCGAACCCAGCTTGGTGTCGCGGGCGACACAGGTCAGCTCCTCGATGTGGATCGTCGTGTAGCGGTCTTCCTGCACCACGCGCTCGGAGATGAGGATCGAGTCCTCGAAGTTGTAGCCGTTCCAGGGCATGAACGCGACCAGCATGTTCTGTCCCAGGGCCAGTTCTCCGAGGTCCGTGGACGGGCCGTCGGCCAGCACGTCACCCGGCGAGACCACGTCACCCACGTTGACCAGCGGCCGCTGGTTCATGCAGGTGTTCTGGTTGGAACGCTGGTACTTGGTCAGGTTATAGATATCCACACCGGGATCGCCCACGGGCACTTCGTCCTCGTTGGCGCGCACCACGATGCGGCCGGCGTCGACCTGGTCGACCACACCGCCGCGACGGGCAACGGCCGTCACGCCCGAGTCGGTCGCCACGCTGCGCTCCATCCCGGTTCCCACCAGCGGCTTCTGCGCCCGCAGGGTCGGCACGGCCTGGCGCTGCATGTTCGACCCCATCAGTGCGCGGTTGGCGTCGTCATGCTCCAGGAACGGCACCAGCGAAGCGGCCACCGATACGATCTGCTTCGGCGACACGTCCATGTAGCTGATTTCGGACGGCTCCTTGAGCATGGACTCGCCCATGTGACGGCAAGGCACGAATTCCTGGACGAATTTTCCGGATTTATCCAGTTCCGCGTTGGCCTGTGCGATCACGTAATCGCCTTCCTCGATCGCCGACAGGTATTCGACGTCCTGCGTGACCTTGCCATTGACCACCTTGCGGTACGGTGTTTCGAGAAAACCGTAGTCGTTGGTGCGGGCGTAGACCGCCAGCGAGTTGATCAGGCCGATGTTCGGGCCTTCAGGCGTTTCGATCGGGCAGACGCGACCGTAGTGCGTCGGGTGCACGTCGCGCACCTCGAACCCGGCTCGTTCGCGGGTCAGGCCGCCCGGGCCGAGCGCCGAGACGCGCCGCTTGTGCGTGACTTCGGAAAGCGGATTGTTCTGGTCCATGAACTGGCTGAGCTGCGAGGATCCGAAAAATTCCTTAACCGCCGCCGCGACCGGCTTGGCGTTGATCAGTTCCTGTGGCGAAAGCCCTTCGCTCTCGGCCACGGACAGACGCTCGCGCACTGCGCGCTCGACGCGGACCAGACCCACGCGGAACACGTTTTCGGCCATTTCGCCGACGCTGCGCACGCGCCGGTTGCCGAGGTGATCGATATCGTCGACGCTGCCCTTGCCGTTGCGGATATCAATCAGGACCCGCAGCACGTCGAGGATGTCCTGGCGATCCAGGACTCCGGAACCCTCGATTTCCTTGCGCCCGACCCGGCGGTTGAATTTCATGCGGCCGACGGACGACAGGTCGTAGCGTTCCTCGGTGAAGAACAGGTTCTTGAACAGGTTCTGGGCCGCGTCCTTGGTCGGCGGCTCACCCGGGCGCATCATGCGGTAAATCTCGACCAGCGCTTCCAACTCGGTGTGGGTCGGATCGATGTTCAGCGTAGTCGAGATGTACGGACCGTGGTCGAGGTCGTTGACATAAATGATGTTCAGCTTTTTTATGCCCCCTTCGCGCAGGCTTTCCAGCAACTCCTCGGTGATCTCCGCGTTGGCGGAGGCGAGGATTTCACCGGATTCCTTGTCGATGAGGTCATGAGCGATGATTTTGCCGACCAGGTATTCGTCCGGCACTTCCAGAGCGGTGACCTTGGCTTCCTCGAGCATGCGCACGTGCCGGGCGGTGACACGTTTGCCTTCGGGAACCAGGACCTTGCCGGTCTTGCTGCGGATGTCGAAAAACGCGGTTTCACCGCGCAGGCGCTCGGGCACGACCTCCAGCTTGGCGCCCTTCTTCTTCAGCGTGATGCTGCTGGTATCGAAAAACGTGCTCAGGATTTCCTCGTTGTCCATTCCGAGCGCGCGCAGCAGGATCGTCACCGGCAGTTTGCGGCGACGGTCGATGCGCGTGAAAATCGCGTCTTTCGGGTCGAACTCAAAGTCCAGCCACGAACCGCGGTAGGGAATGACGCGGGCCGAGAACAGCAGCTTGCCGCTGGAATGGGTCTTGCCGCGGTCGTGATCGTAAAACACACCGGGCGAACGGTGCAGCTGGGACACGATGACGCGCTCGGTGCCGTTGACGATGAACGTACCGGTTTCCGTCATCAGCGGCAGGTCGCCCATGTAGACTTCCTGCTCTTTCACGAACTTCACGGGCTTCTGCTTGGCGGAGCTCTCCTTGTCATAAATGACCAGGCGCACCTTGACGCGCAGCGGCGCGCCGTAGGACATGCCGCGAAGCTTGCACTCTTTCACGTCAAACACCGGGTCGCCCAGCTTGTAGCTGACGTACTCCAGGGCCGCGTTACCGGAATAGGCAACAATCGGGAACACGGAACTGAGCGCGCCGTGCAGGCCGCGATCACGCCGCTTGTCTTCAGGCACTTCCAGCTGCAGGAATTCCTGGTAGGAGCGAATTTGCGTTTCCAGCAGGAACGGCACGTCGAGAACCGCCGTGCGCTTGCCGAAATCTTTGCGAATACGCTTTTTCTCGGTGAAAGAATAACTCATGATCTGATTCCGCCCGTTCGATCAAACTTCAAAAATACAAGCAGAAACAGGCCGGAGGCATTTGCCCCCAGCCCATTTCCATTTCAGCCTCGGAAACCGAGGAAGAAGATTTACTTGACCTCGACAGAAGCGCCGGCTTCTTCGAGCTTCTTCTGCAGTTCTTCGGCTTCGTCCTTGCCAACACCTTCCTTGATCGGCGAAGGCACGCCTTCGACGAGTTCCTTGGCTTCCTTCAGGCCCAGGCCGGTGATCTCGCGAACTGCCTTGATCACGGGCACTTTCTGGGAACCGAAAGACGTCAGAACCACGTCGAACTCGGTCTTTTCTTCAGCAGCGGCAGCTTCGCCACCGGCCGCGGGGCCGGCAGCCACAGCGACGGGCGCTGCGGCAGAAACGCCGAACTTCTCTTCCATTGCCTCGATGAGCTCAACGACGTCCATCACGCTCATGTTGGAAATTGTTTCAAGGATGTCTTCTTTTGAAACGGCCATTGTCGTCTCCGTATTTCGTATGTCAGTTGGGGTCTTTAACCCGCTGAACGGTTAAATAAAAAAATCAAGCAGCCTCTTTGGCGTCGCGAACGGCAGCAACCGTCCGGACCAGCTTCGTATGCGGCTCGGCGAGGGTGCGCACGAACTTCTCGATCGGTGCCTTCATCACGCCCATCAGCATCGCGACAGCCTGGTCGTAAGTCGGCAGGCTGGACAGACGTTCCAGTTCGGACGCGTCGTACAGCTGGCCGCCAACGGCGACAAGCCGGGCGATGAGTTGGTTATGGTCCTTGGAATAATCCTTGACCAGTCGTGCTGCAGCACCGGGGTCTTCCATGCTGAATGCGAACAGGAGGGGTCCTGTCAGCGATTCCTGCATGCATTCGTACTCGGTACCCTCAACGGCTCGTCGCACCAGGGTATTCTTGGCGACCTTGACGTAAACGCCGGTCTCGCGCGCCTTGGCGCGCAGTTCCGTCATTTCCTCAACGGTCAGGCCACGATACTCCGCAGCGACAGCGGCGAGCGCCTTGCTGGCCGCTTCGGCCACCTCGGCTACTACTGCTTTCTTTTGCTCAAGATTGAGCGCCATTGGTTACCTCCTGTAGTCTGGTGACCTTTAACGGTCATTCGACTCGTTACCAGTGGTGACCCCAAAAAATGTCTTCGGGGCTGCCACCATCTGCGCAGGCTGCGGCCGGTCTCCCGGTTCGCGCTTAAGCGGCTGTCCTTTGCAAAAAATCCGTAAAGGTCATCCGCGCCTGCGGTCTTTGACGGTCTATTCCAGCCGGCGTACCGGCCGAAGCAGCCCGTCCATCCGCCGCCCCGCCATCAGGCGGGACAGCCAATCTCTGTTCTTTCCCTCAGACCTCGAGGGAAGACCTGTCGACCTGGATTCCCGGTCCCATCGTCGTGGACACGGCCACCTTCTGCAGGAAGGCGCCCTTCGACGCAGCCGGCTTCAGCTTCATCAGGTCGGCGATCAGGGCGCGCAGGTTTCCTTTCAGCGCATCGACTTCGAAATCCGCTTTGCCGATCGTGCTGTGGATGATGCCCGCCTTGTCGGTACGGAAGCGGACCTGGCCCGCCTTGGCATTCTTGACCGCCTGTTCGACGTCGGGGGTGACCGTACCCACCTTGGGGTTCGGCATCAGCCCGCGCGGACCCAGCACCTGGCCGAGCTTGCCGACCACGCGCATGGCGTCGGGTGACGCGATGACGACATCCCAGGCCAGGTCTCCGTCCTTGATCTGGTCGTGCAGGTCGTCCATGCCGACGACATCAGCGCCGGCCGCCTTGGCTTTTTCGGCATTTTCACCCTGGGTGAACACCGCGACGCGCACGGTCTTGCCCGTGCCGTTCGGCAGCACCGTGGACCCGCGGACGTTCTGGTCCGATTTCCGGGGATCGATGCCCAGGCGGATCGCCACGTCAACGGACTCCCGGAACTTGACCTTGCTCGAACTGATGAGAATCTCGAGGGCCTCGTCGATGGGGTAAGCCTTGCCGGGTTCAATCTTTTCCCGGATCGCTTTCATGCGTTTGCCTGCCTTAGCCATCATTCAACTCCTTCCACGTCCAGGCCCATGCTGCGCGCGGTGCCGGCAATCGTCCGGACCGCTGCGTCCATGTCGGCCGCCGTCAGGTCAGGTTCCTTGGTTTTAACGATCTCTTCGAGCTGGTCACGCGTCACCTTGCCGACCTTTTTGGTATTCGGCTCGCCGCTGCCCTTCGGCACGCCGGCTGCCTTGCGCAGCAGCACCGCTGCGGGCGGGGTCTTGGTGATGAACGTGAAGCTGCGATCCGCGTATACCGTGATGATCACGGGAATCGGCAGGCCGTTTTCCACTTCCTGGGTCTTGGCGTTGAACGCCTTGCAGAACTCCATGATGTTGACGCCGTGCTGCCCGAGCGCCGGGCCCACGGGTGGACTCGGATTCGCCTGGCCGGCAGGAACCTGCAGCTTGATGTAAGCCGCGACTTTCTTAGCCATTTTTAACCTCCCGGGTTCGAGCGCCCGGCGACCGTGCGCCAAGGCTCCCCGTCAAAATTCGATGCCCTCGAAGGCATCATCATGTTCGCTTTCGGCGCAATGCGTCGAAAGCGAACTCCTTCAGTCAGGACTTTTCGACCTGGTGAAACTCCAGTTCCACCGGCGTCGAACGCCCGAAAATCAGCACCGCCACCTTCAGGCGGCTCTTGTCGTAATCGACGTCCTCGACCACGCCGTTGAAATCGTTGAACGGGCCGTCGATGACCCGCACCATTTCACCCGGCTCGAACAGTACTTTCGGCCGCGGTTTGTCGACTCCTTCCTTGACGCGGTTCAAAATCGCGTCGGCTTCTCGCTCCGTGATCGGCGCCGGCCGGTCGGCCGTTCCGCCGATAAAGCCCATCACCTTCGGCACGCTCTTGACCAGGTGCCAGCTGTCGTCGGTCATCTCCATTTCCACCAGCACGTAGCCGGGGAAAAATTTGCGATCGGAGCGGCGTTTCTGACCGCCCTTCATTTCGACAACCTCTTCGGTCGGAACCAGTACTTCGCCGAACAGGTCCTGCATATCGGAACGCTCGATGCGGTCCTCCAGCGATTTCTTGACCTGTTTTTCGAAACCGGAATAGGCGTGTACGACGTACCAGCGCTTGGCCATCAATCAACCCCCGACCAACGCACGAACCGCGGCGCCAAGCAGCCAGTCGATTCCGGCCAGGAACAGAGAGATCAGGATCGTTACGATAATGACCATCAATGCGGTCTGCAGGGTCTCCTGGTGGGTCGGCCAGACGACCTTGCGACGCTCGATATCCGCTTCTTTCAGAAAGCGGAAAAAGGCCGCACCCGAATCCGACTGGGCAGCGACCAGCGAGGCCACGATGGCCACGACGATGAGCCCCACCACGCGAACGGGCGTAATTGCCATGTCCTGCAGCCAGTAATACGCACCCACGCCTGCGATCAGCATCACCGTGGCGATGGAGAGCAGCAGCGTGTTTACGACCTGTGGCTTACCTGTTTCCGCTTTACCTTTCATATTCCGGTTTTTCGTCTGTACGGCTTGTTCAGTGGCAGGCCAGGAGGGACTCGAACCCCCAACCTGCGGTTTTGGAGACCGCTGCTCTGCCAGTTGAGCTACTGGCCTGCTGAACAAACCTGGCGGATCATTCCGCTTATACCACTAAGCCGGTGACCTTGCGGCCACCAGCTTCGTGTCCTTTCCGTCTTGTCTCCGCTGCCGGCGGCAATGCCCCGGCGGCGGAGTCATCCAGTCGTTTTACTCGAAGATCTTGGCGACGACGCCGGCGCCAACCGTGCGCCCGCCTTCGCGGATCGCAAACCGCAGACCTTCTTCCATCGCGATCGGCGCAATCAGCGACACCTTCATCTGCACGTTGTCA
>JAZBPJ010000133.1:0-10527 GCA_036351575.1 Lysobacterales bacterium
GACGAACAAAAAATACGCGAAACCCTGCAGACCTACATCGACAGCATGCAGGAGTCGAGCGCTGAGAAAGCCCGCAGCGCTTTTCACCCCAACGCGAAAATCACCGGGTACCTCGAGGACGGCCTGCACGAAATGACGACCGAGGATTTCGCCGGCTTCGTCGCCGCGCAGCAGCCGTCGCCGCAAGAAAAAGGCGAAACCATCAGGCTGGAAATCCTGTCCATCGAGATCGCGGGCGACACCGCCGCCGCGCGGATCCGCGACAACTACCTGGGCCTGAACTTCCTGGACTCGATATCGCTGCTGAAAACCGACGGGCGTTGGAGCATCTACAACAAGCTGTTCCACGTAGAAGGACCGGCCGGCTAAGCCGAACGGAAGCGCCTTTCAAGCCACTCCACCGTAACGGGGCCGGACTCGCCCGGTTCAATCCATGATCACGGGTTCTTCGAGATCCATTTCTTCGCGCCAGGCGGCAATGCGCGCCATGAAGTGCTCGGTCAGTTCCGGAAACTCGGCGGAGCGGTCATGCTCGGCGCGCGGGTCCACCGTCACGTCGTACAGCTCCGTCTCGTCGGTCCCTTCGTGCCACATGAAGTGCCAGCGCAGCGTCCGTACGTAAAAGCCATCCGCCAGTTCGCTGAACAGCGTGTCCCTGCTCGGCGAACGGCGCCGGTCGCTGTAGCCGATGATCTCGTTCCTTTGTTCCATGGTTCGGCCTTCCAGCACCGGTCGCAGCGAATACCCGTGCAGCCCTTGCGGTATGCGCGCACCGGCAAGGTCCAGCAACGTCGGGAAGATGTCCGACGACAGAACCAGGCTGGCCTCGTCGAAGGTCGGCTCGATGCGGCCCCGCCAGTAGAAGATGACCGGGCTGCGGAACGACAGGTCGTACAGGGCGCCCTTGCCCTTCATGCCGCCGCTGCCGTAGGGCTCGTCGTTGTAAGCCGCGTCCGGATCCTTCTTGTACTCGTCACCCGGCTCCTGGTCCCAGCCGTTGTCGCTGACGTAGACAAACAGCGTGTCCTCCAGCAGGCCCTTCGATTCGACGTAGTCCATCAACTGGCTGACGCTGTCGTCCCACCAGGTGATGTTGGCGTAATACGCCCTGGCGGAATTCGAGAGCTCCTTGTTTTCGTAAAACTTGGTGTACGAGTACGGCGCGTCCAGCGGCACGTGCGGCAGCGCCGGCCCGAACCAGATGAAGAAAGGCTGCTCCCGGTGGCGATCGATAAAATCGTAGAGCGGAGCCATGGTCACGCGCGCCAGGTCTTCGCCCTCGGCGCCCCACAGCTGGTAGAACCATTCGCTGCTTCCCCACTTGCTCATGTCCCAGCCGTCCGTCATGCCCTCGGTGAAATGCGCGTTCCGGTAACTGCGTTCCCACCATTTTCCGCCTTCCCAGCTGGCGTATCCCTGCTCTGAAAGCAATTTCGGAAGCGTTTCGAATTCGCGCATGGCGTCTGCCTCGGCCACGGCTTTCCACATCGCCTGCTCCTGCTTGCTCAACGTGCTGACCTTTTCGGCTTTGCGCCTTTCGTCGACGATGGCGTTTTTTCGATGCGCGTACTGCACGGGATGCAGGCCGGTGATCAGGTTGCGCAGGGACGGACGGCAATACGGCGCAGTGACGTGCGCTTGCGTGAATACGACGCCGCCCTCGGCCAGCGTGTCCATGGTCGGTGTGACGACGTTTTCGTCGCCCATGAAACCGAAATACGGGTAGCCGTGGTCATCACCCACCAGCAGGATGATGTTTGGCGGCCGGCCGTCTTCCGCATACAGAGATTCCGAAAATAAAACCAGGAATATCAATATTGTTACTAAACTTTTCATAGGTTTTCTCTAATCGATACGATGGCCGGCTGAAAACTCACCTGCCGAAGAACCGTGCTGCCCATCGGTACGAGTTCGACCGGGTGGAAACGGCCTTCCCGCCCGTTGTAAAGCCTGCCCCTGAGCAAGGGGTTGAAGAAAGGACCCGCATCACCGCCCGCTCCCGTGACGGCTTCGAAAGCGGCATCGCCAGGCAGTCTCCAATCGGTGACCACGGCCTGCGAGGGCTGGGCGTAGATATCGTGAAAACCCGCTTCCCCGTAATCAGCGCCCCGGATCTCCCGGTGGGAAATGGGCAGCGCGTACAGCAGCGGCCCGCAGCCAACCGAGCGCGTGCCGCCGGCGTGCTCCAGGATACGGGCAATCCGGGTGAAGCGCAGGTCCAGCCTGGTCCGCCCGTTCCAGCTTCGACCGATTTCAAGCCAGTTGCCATTGCGGCCGAACGATACGCCCTCCAACTCGACGTCCGCTGCCCATTCCGGCACCCGCAGCCGCAATTCGAACGTCGCAGCGGGTGAGCATTCCACTTCAATCCGCACCGTGTCCTCGAACGGATAATCGGTGCACTGGCGAATCCGCACCTCGGATCCATCGAGTACCGTTCTCACCTCGCTGGCGCCGTACAGGTTGATGGCGAGGCCGCCCGCGGTGCGATGGTACATGGCCTGCAGGAAGTACGGATGGATTCGGCCGGCGTTGGGCACGCAGCAGATCGCCACGTCCCGGTGCACCGGCGAATACTTCACCCGCTCCTCGTCCTGCGGGCGATGCATGTGCACCTGCCCCATGGCGTGAAAGGCATTATCGGTTTTGAGATAACAGATGCTTCTCCCCTCGGGATGCCTGGCGCCCTGGGCCGCGTTGTAGAACAGCCACTCGATACGATCGGCCCATTTTGCATCGCCTGTTTTCTCCAGCAAAAGGCTGTAGCTGTGAAGCAGTTCCTGCAACGAACAGTACTCGTAACCGGTATTCGAAGGGTGTGCCCCGCGGCCGAGTATCCACTCGTCACCGATCGGCGCACCCGAAGCGGTCAGCACGAATTCCAGCTTTTCGAGGTAGGCGGCGAGTGCCGCGTGGTATTCCGGCTTTTGCGTGTGGTACGCCGCGATCACCAGCGCACGCAAATGCTCGTAGCTGTGAACGCCGTGCCCCTGGAAACGGTAATCCGGGTCCAGCAGGTTGCCGGGCCGGATATCTGCCTCCGGTAGCTCGTGCCGGCAATAGTCTTCGAACAGGAACACCGCGTAGTCACGGTATCGCATATCGCCCGTCAGTCGGGTGATGCTGTCGAGCACATCGGCGATCATCAGCCCATGGCCGGTCCCGGCATGGGGTTCGGTGACCCTGAACGGCTCGGAGTTACCGGCCGGCCAGGCCCGCATCGTTACGTGCATTGCCCTGCGAACAGCCTCCAGCACCGTGGCATCGGCGCTGAACTCGTACCAGGCCAGCAGTGCCCGGAACAGGGTCGCCTGGGCCCAGAGTTCCCCGTTTTCGGATTGATGCCGATACCGCAGGTCCGGGCCGTAGATGCCGAGGTAGCCGTCCTGGTCGGCCGAGGCCAGTTTTTCGCGAACGTACGGTTCGATCCGCTCCCGGACGAGGGCCCGGTCGCCCGTCAGAACCGCGTGGCGCAGAAAACCGTCCCACCAGTTGCTCTGGGATTCGCTGTTCCACCACAGGAACTGCACTTCCCACTCCGCGCCGGTCGTATGTGTACCGACATCCTTGCGCCGGACCTGCCGGGTGAGCCGGTCACGGTGGTAGATATCGTCCTCGAGCAATTGTTCCGGCGCCAGGCGGTCCAGCCGGCCCACGAAACCATGCTCCAGGTCCCGGCGCATCTGCTCCAGCATCCAGCCGGCAGGGCGAATCGCACCCACCGGCAAGGCCACCGGGCGTTCCATCTGCGCAAGGGGAATGGGCACTCTTTTACCCCCGGCCCGCTAGCCTGCCCGGAACCGCCTTTCAAGCCACTCCACCGTAACGGGGCCGGACTCGCCCAGCGATTCGACCACGGCCAGCGCGCCGCTAAAGTCCTGGCCCACGGTGTAGTCGTTGGTGGTCACGACGGTTTTGAGACCGGCGTCCAGCGCCGAGCGCAGCCCGTGCTCGGTATCTTCCAGCGCGAGGCATTCGTCGGCGGGCAGGCCGAGCTGCTCCAGGGCCAGTTCAAACACGTCGGGCGCCGGCTTCTTTCGAGGCACCATGTCGCCTGCCGCGATCGCGTCGAACCAGCCGACGCTTTCCTCGCCCAGCGAGACCCGCAGCAGTTTTTCAACGTTCTGCGGCCCGGACGTGGTGGCGATGCCCAGGCGGAGGCCTTGCGCGCGCGCCTCTTTGATCAAGCGCGCGACGCCGGGGCGCAGGGCGATGCGGCCGCTCTCCAGCAATTCCAGGTAAACGCGCGTCTTGCGCACGTAAACGTTTCCGATAAACGCTTCCACGCCGCCGGGCGGCGAAAACCCCGGCTGTTCGCTCTCCATGTAATGACGCACGCGTTCCTTGCCGCCCATGACGTCGAGCAGGCGGCCGTACTCCGCGACGCTCCAGTGCCAGTCCAGGCCAAGCTCGGCGAACGCCGCGTTGTAGGCCACGCGGTGGCCGTCGCGCTCGTTGTCGGCCAGCGTGCCGTCGACGTCGAATATCAGGGCTTTGAGTTGGGGCATCGCGCGATTCCGGATCGTTGCAGCCTCACAGGATAACCCGCGCGTCCAGCGCGGTGCAGCCCTCGCCCTCGTGGAAGACCTTGAGCGGGTTGACGTCCAGTTCCCTGATCTGCGGAAAATCGACCAGCAGCTGGCTCATGCGCAGGATCGCGTCGACCACGGCGTCGATGTCGAAGCGCTTCTGCCCGCGCGCGCCCATCAGGATCTGCGCGCCCTTGAGCTCGTCGATCATGCCGTAGGCCTCCTCGCGGGTGACCGGCGCCACGCGCAGCACGGCTTCTTCGAAGATTTCTACGAAGATACCGCCCAGCCCGATCAGCACCACCGGCCCGAACTGCTCGTCCTGGCGCCCGCCGAGGATCAGTTCCTTGCCGCCGACGACCATGCGCTGCACCATCACGCTGTCGATCCGCGCATCGGGAAAAGCCTTGAGAATGCGCTCGTTCATGTCGTCGAAAGCATCGGCGACCGCACCGGCGTTGCGCAGGTTCAGCTGCACGCCGCCGACGTCCGACTTGTGCGAAATATTTTCCGAGATCACCTTCATCGCCACCGGGTAGCCGGCCCGCTCGGCGGCCGCGACCGCCTCGTCCGCGCTGCCCGCCGCAACGCCCCGGGTGGTGGGAATGCCGTAAGACTCCAGCACGTCCATCGCCTCGTTCAGCAGCAGGTCGCGCGACTCGCCCTGAGCGCTTTCGATCAGCCGCCGCGCGGGCTGCGCATCCACCTCGAACACCGGGGGTTCTTCCGCGTCGCGGGTCTCCCGCATCTTGCAGGCGTGATCGTATTCCAGCTTCAGCGCGCGCAGCATCTCCACGATCTGGGTGAAAATCGGGAAATCCAGGTCCTGCTTCAGGTTCTGGATCTCCGACGGGTTCGCCGACACGTACACCGCCACCGGCTTGTTGAACTTCCGGCCCAGGGCCTCGAGGCGCCGCACCAGGTCCTTGGTCGGGTCGTGCTCGGTGGCGGTCAGGGAGGTGTGCAGGAACACCACGCCGTCCACGTTGTCCTGCGCCAGCGTCTCCTCGACGATGCGGTAGTACACGTCCAGGTCGAACAGGTCGCCGAGGTCCAGCGGGTTGGTCAGCTTGATGACCGAGGCGCGGAAATGCTTCTCGATTTCCCGTATGAACGACTCGGGAAACTCGGCCAGTTCGAAACCGACCGTCTCGCAGGCGTCGGCGGCGACGATAGCGTGCCCGCCCGAGCGCGAAATAATGGCCAGCCGCTTGTCGTTCAGCGGCGGCAGGCGCAGGGCCTTCATGTACTGCGAAAGCGTCGTCACGTCGTGGATGCGGGTGATGCCGCACTGCCTGAAGGCGGCGTCGACGACGCGGTCGTCGCTGGACAGCGACGCGGTATGGGACGCCGCGATGTTCTTGCCGAGCGTGCCGATATTGGACTTCAGCGCCAGGATCGGCTTGGGCGAACGCCGGGCGATCTCCATCAGCCGCCGGCCGTCGCCGATGCTTTCCAGGTAGACGAAGATGATCTTCGTGCCCGCGTCCTCGATGTAGTACTCGAGCAGGTCCTCGGCGTTGATGTTCAGCATGTTGCCGGCCGAGGCGAACTTGTTCAGGCCCAGGCCCTCGGCGGCCATGTGGTTGAGGATGCTCAGGCCGACGCCGCCGCTCTGGGTGATGATCGATACGTCCCCTTTGCGCATGAAGGGCTTGAGGCGCGGAAACGGCACGCTGAAGCCGTTTTCCATGTTGATCACGCCGATGCAGTTGGGCCCGATAAAGCGGATGCCGTACTTCTCGGCGATGGCGGTCAGTTCACCTTCGAGCGCGCGGCCCTGCTCGCTGTACTCGCGGAACCCGGCGGTCTCGATCACCGCGCGCCGAATGCCTTTCTTGCCGCACTCTTCCAGCACCTGCGGCACGAAACGCGCCGGCACCAGGATCACGGCCATGTCGACCTCGTCCGGTATGTCGGAAACCGACTCGTGGATGCGCCGCGAGGTGATCACGCCGCCGCTGGGCCCCACCGGGTAGACCACGCCCTCGAAACCGAAATCGATCAGGTTGAGCATGATGTTGCGGCCGAGGTTGTCGGGCTTGGACGATACGCCGATAACGGCCACGCTTTTCGGATAGAAGACGTTACGCATGATGGCTCCGGGATTTGTCAACGCGACAGGATGCTATTCGGAATCGGTTAACGGTTCGCTGACCTGTCGCAGGTGGTTATTAAATCAGATTTTCAAGCCGGACCGGAAACTATCCCGGGATCGTTACGGGTCCAAAAAAACGCCCGCTGAAGCGGGCGTTTTTCTTTCCGGGATCAGCCGGCGATGAAGCAACGCCGAACCCGCAATGCCGGAAACGCGCGGAGTCAGCGCCCCCGGCGTACCCGGTGCTCGTCGATCGCCAACTCGAGGCCCATGGCGATGTCGAAGAACCAGATATGGCCGCTGCCGTACGCCTCGGTCGGAAGTTCGCCCTGGAAAGGCCCTTCGAACGGCAGTTTCACGGGCCCGTCGAGCTCGAATGGGGTCACGTTCTCGATAACCGCCAGCGTCGGGCCCTTGCGCTCGGCGAGCTCGAAATCCACCCAGACATCGCCCGCCACGTCGGAGAAGACGTAACGGAAGGTGTACCAGCCGGCTTCCTCGATGCGCTCTCCGGCGACGCTCAGCGCCGTATCCATCGGATCGGCCACGACCTCGACGAAGTAGTGCGGCCCGGTATGGATCGGATCGGCATCCGGGTCCGTCGGGAAGACGGTCGCCGCCAGTTGAACGACGGCGTACTTCGAAGAACCGGAAAGGGGAAAGCCGAAATTACCGATGTAGGTGCCCGCCCATTCGGGGTCGAGGTAGATATCCAGTTCCGTCACGTAGCCCGACTCGGGCCAGGCTGACGAGTACAGCGCCAGGTCCGGACCGGGCCCGTAGGGCGCGCCGCCGGGAATGCCTGCATAGAAGGTCCAGAAGTCGTTGCAGGGCCCCGAGCTCACCGTCGCGTAGGAGGAACCCGCCGACGGCCGCAGCTCGGCCTCGACCGGGCCTCGGACCGAAACCTGCTCGATGAAACCGCACCATCCCACCGGCCCCTCGGTCCGCGCGTCGTACCAGCCCGCCGTGCCGTGTTCGAACCCCTGCTGCCAGGCGACGAACGGCGCCTTCGACTGCGCCATCGGCGCGGCCGGCCGGCCCTGGGCGACGGCGGCGGTGCTGGCCACCAGCAGGAGGCCGCCTCCAAGAACGGCCATCAACCCCTTCCGAACGGAACCTTTCCCTTGCACAGAAATTGTTTCATTGAAGATCATGGTTAAAACCCTCCGCTTGTTTTTCATTTCTTCGATGGCCGAACGGCCAACGTGCGGCTAGACTAAGGACGGGGTCTCAACGCAGTCTCAACGCGGCAGAATATTTTTCGGAGTTTTTGCAATTGAGCGATAAGAAACGCATCGAAGCGCGTTTCCTGGGCGGGGCGACGCTGATGGAAAACGGCGTTCCGCTGTCGGGCACGGCCGTCCGCCGCCACCCCCTGGCGCTGCTGGCCATCCTCGCCGTTGCGCCCGACCAGGCCATCACGCGGCCCAGGGCGATCGGCCTGCTTTGGCCTGATGCGAACGAAGCGACCGGCCGGAACCGCCTCTCGTCCACGGTCTATCCCCTGCGCAAGTTGCTGGGCAACGACGTGCTCACGGCAACGGCGGATACCTTGCGGCTGGAGCCCGCCGGCCTCGATTGCGACATCTGGCGTTTCCGCGATCTGCTGGAGTCGGGCGACGCGGCGTCCGCCTTGCGCTGGTACCGCGGGCCCTTCCTGGACGGCTTCTACCTCGAGAACGCGGAGCTGTTCGAAGACGAGGTCCGCAAGCACCGCGACCGGTTGAAGACGGAGTGGCAGCAGGCCGTGCAAACGCTCGCTGAAAAATCGGAAACCGAGCAGCAGCAGAGCGTGGCCGCGCATTACTGGCGCATGCTGCTGGCCGATGACCTTCTCGACACGCAGACCGCGACACGGCTCGTCAGGGCACTGACCGCGGCCGGGCGGCGATACGAAGCATTAAAGGCCGCGGAGGAACACGCCGCGGCGCTCCAGCAGGAGCTGGGCGTCAAGCCCGACGCGGTGTTCATGGAAATCCTGAACCGCTTGCGACAGAAACCGGTCAACACGGACGAGACACCCGAGGCGTCCATCGCGGTCTTGTTCCTGGACGCCCTGGGAGATGAAGAATCCAACAGCTTCGGTGAAGGTATTCACAGCGGCATCCTCAACCGTCTCGCGAGCGTGGACGGCCTGACCGTGATCGCCCGCACATCCCTGCTGCGCTATCGCGACACACGGCTCAGCACCGCGGAAATCGGCGCGGAACTGGGCGTCCGCTGGGTGCTGGAAGGCGGCATACAGGTCCGGGGATCGCAGTTCAGGCTCGATACGCGCCTGGTCGAGGCGCGGCACAACCGGCAGGTCTGGGCCTACGACTACACCGGAGCGCTGAACGCCGAAAACTACTTCAGCGTCCAGTCGGAAATCAGCGAGGCCCTGTTCGAGAAGTTGCGGCACCGGGTCACCCCGGATGAACGCCTGCGCCTCACCGGCCTCGCGACCGAGAACCTCGAGGCTCACCGCCGGGCGACCGAGGCGCGCAAGCACCTCGACCAGCGCTCGCCGGAGTCCATGCAAAAGGCGCTGGCGTGTTTCGAGGAAGCCGTTGAACTGGATCCGGATTACGCGCTCGCCTGGGTCGGTATCGCGGACACGGTCGGCCTGATGCAGGCATACGGCTATGCCGGCACGGAAGTCCTCGCACGCGCGGAGCAGGCCATCAAGACGGCGCTCGAGACGGACCCATTCTGCGCCGAGGCGCACGCGGCGCAGGGTCGCTTTTTCGGTCAGTGGAGGCGGGAGAAAGAAGCCACGAAATCGCTGCGACGCGCCGTCGCCCTGAAACCGGGCTACGCGGAGGCTTCCAACTGGCTGACCATCGGCTACCACGTGTCCGGCGACCTCGCGGCGGCGGTCGACAGCTCGAGGCGGGCCGTCGCGCTCAACCCGATGTCGGTCGAAGCACTGAACAACGCCGCGAGCACACTTCTTTTTCTGGGCCGGGCCGAAGAGGCGCTGCAGGCCGAAAGGAAGGTGCTGGAACTGGAGCCCGGCTATGGGACGGCCACGTTCTTCTCGGGCCTGGCCCTGATTGAACTCGAGCGGTTCGAGGATGCACTGCACATACTCGATGGCCTGGAGCTGCCGTGGGCCGGCGCGGGCGTCGATACGGCACGGGCCCTCGCTTCTGCCGGGCTCGGCGACATGACTTCGGCCCGCGGCTCCCTCGAATCGATCCGGAGGTCAGGGTATGCCTTCGATGAGGGCCTGGCCCTGGCCGCGCTTGGAGAGACGGAAAAGGCCATCGAAGCCCTGGGACGCGAAGACTTCAGCGGACAGGAATTCGCTGTCATCTACTGGCCGACAGTGTGTGTGCGTTATCTGTTCAAACCGGTCTGGCGCCGTCTGCCCAACGAGCAATTCCGTGCGCTCGTGGAGAGGATCGACGCCAGCTTCGGGTTGATCTGACCCGGTTTAAGTTCGCTTTTCCCGAATCCGGGATCGACAAGCCGCTGAAGGGCGGCACACCGGATGGCTGGTACAAACTTCAGTTTGCTTGATCTCACGTCACCTTTCGTGGCCACTGCTGTGGGTACCATTCAGGCTGTCATCGGTTTTTTGAGTAGCCCGAACCGCGATACTGATGAACGCCATCCGCACAAAGACCTTGCGCGACCGGACCGCCCGTGGCCTGAGCGCCAGCAGGTCGTTTATCGGCAGGCTGCTGGCAACGAGACCCGTTCAGGAAGCGGCCGGCACGCTGACCGGCGATGAAAAAATGGTCCGCGTGGGCTGCCCTGCGCACAACTGCGGCGGACGCTGCCTGCTGCGGGTTTACGTGCGGGACGGCATGATCCGGCGCATCGAAACCGACGACCGGCCGGGCGACACGGTGGCCGATCCGCAGCTTCGGGCCTGCATGCGGGGGCGGTCCTACCGGCACCGCCAGGATC
>JAZBPJ010000134.1:0-4149 GCA_036351575.1 Lysobacterales bacterium
GCCTTCCATCTCGTACAGCGCCTTGTACTGCTTGATGACCGCGTTCTTGGGTTCGATCAGGATGCGGATCAGCGCTTCCTCGTCCAGTTCTTCCAGCGTCGCAACCACCGGCAGGCGGCCGACGAATTCCGGGATCAGGCCGTACTTGACCAGGTCCTCAGGTTCCACGTCATGCAGCAACTGGCCGATGTTGTCGGTTTTTTCCTTGCTGCGCACGTCGGCCGAAAAACCGATGCCGGTCTTGGTGGAACGGTCCTGGATGATTTTTTCCAGCCCGGAGAACGCGCCGCCGCAGATAAACAGGATGTGACGGGTATCGACCTGCAGGAACTCCTGCTGGGGGTGCTTGCGGCCGCCCTGCGGCGGCACCGAGGCCACCGTGCCCTCGATCAGTTTGAGCAGCGCCTGCTGCACGCCTTCGCCGGACACGTCGCGCGTGATCGACGGGTTCTCGGCCTTGCGCGACACCTTGTCGATCTCGTCGATGTAAACGATTCCGGTCTGCGCGCGGTCGACGTCGTAATCGCACTTCTGCAGCAGCTTCTGGATGATGTTCTCGACATCCTCGCCCACGTAACCGGCCTCGGTCAGCGTGGTAGCGTCGGCGATGGTGAACGGAACGTTCAGCATGCGCGCCAGGGTTTCGGCCAGCAGCGTCTTGCCGCAGCCGGTCGGGCCGATCAGCAGGATATTGCTCTTGGCCAGCTCGACGTCTTCTTCGCGGCGGTTGGAACCGAGGCGCTTGTAGTGGTTGTAAACGGCCACCGAGAGCACTTTCTTGGCGTGCTCCTGGCCGATCACGAACTCTTCGAGAAAGGCGTGGATTTCCCTGGGCTTGGGCAGGTTCTCGCGGTCGCCGACGCCGGCTTCCTCGAGCTCCTCGCGAATGATGTCGTTGCACAGCTCGACGCATTCGTCGCAGATGTACACACTGGGGCCGGCGATCAGCTTGCGAACTTCATGCTGGCTTTTGCCGCAAAAAGAACAGTAGAGGATTTTGCCGTCCGTGCTGCGTTGTTCCCTGTCGCTCATCGCCTTAACTTAATTCCAATTATGGATTTTCAAAGTATCGATAGGAAAATATTAACTTTTTTACGCTTCCGAGTCGATACCCCGTTGCGCAAAGACCTGGTCGATGAGGCCGTACTCTTTGGCCTGCTCCGGGTCCATGAAATTGTCGCGGTCGGTATCACGGGCAATCGTCTCGACACTTTGACCGGTATGTGAGGCCAACAGTTCATTCAGCTGCTGGCGGGTTTTCAGGATTTCCCGGGCGTGGATGTCGATGTCCGCGGCCTGCCCCTGGAAACCGCCCAGCGGCTGGTGGATCATCACGCGTGAATGCGGCAGGCAGTAGCGCTTGCCCTTGGCGCCTGCGGCGAGCAGCACGGCGCCCATGCTGGCCGCCTGGCCGACGCACATGGTGCTCACATCGCAGCGGATGAACTGCATGGTGTCGTATACGGCCAGCCCGGCCGACACCACGCCGCCGGGGCTGTTGATGTAAATGCTGATGTCCTTGTCGGGGTTTTCCGATTCCAGGAACAGCAACTGGGCCACGATCAGGTTGGCCATGTGGTCTTCGATCGGGCCGACCACGAAGATGACGCGGTCTTTGAGCAGCCGCGAGTAGATATCGTAGGCGCGTTCGCCGCGGGAACTCTGTTCCACCACCATCGGCACCAGGTTCAGCGCCTGTGTATCCATCATCCCGTTCTGCTTGTCGCTCATGGCTGGCTCCCTGGTGGCCTGCGTTGGTTGACGCTGCTCAGCCGTTTGACTTGCTCGCGGCCTGGATTACGTCCTGGAAACTCATGTCCCTGGGCGTCACTTTAGCGTTTTCAAGTACCCAGTCAACCACCTGCTCTTCCAGCACCGAGCTCTCGACCTGCTGCAGCAGGCGCGCGTTCTGGTAATACAGCTGGACGACCTCGTCCGGCTGCTCGTAGGTGTTGGCCACGGTATCGATGGCTTCGCGGACCTTGGCGCCGTCGACGCGGATTTCGTTCTGCCGTGCCAGTTCGCCCAGCAACATCCCGGCGCGAACGCGTTTCTCGGCCGGTTCCATGAACTGTCCTGCCAACTGCCGCACCACGGCCTGGTCCGGTTCCTGGCCCTGCGAGGACAGGATCTGCGCGGCCATGCCGGCGGCCTCGTCGCGCACCACGGCCTTCGGTACTTCGAGTTCGGGAACGGACTCGAGCAGCGCGTCGACCAGCCGGACTTTCATCAGCGAGACGCGGGCCTGCTTCAGCTCACGCTCCATGTTGCCGCGGATCTCGGTCTTCAGCGCGTCCAGGCTGGAATCTTCGACACCGAAACTCTTGATGAACGCCTCGTCCACTTCGGGCAGCACCGATTCGGAAACCTTGATCACCTTGACCGATGCCTTGGCCTTCTTGCCGGCCAGGGTGGGCTCGTTGAAGCCTTCCGGAAAAGCCAGTTTCTTGCTCTTTTCGGCGTCCGCCTCGAGACCGGTGAGCAGTTTCTCCAGCTCGTCGAAACCGGACGCCCCGAGCACCACGCTCATGCGCTTTTCGCCTTCTTCCGGCACGCGGGCATCGTCGGTTTCGGCCGAGAAGTCGATGATCACCTGGTCGCCCTCTGCGGCGGCGCGCTCGACCTCGTTCCAGCTGCGGCGCTGCTCACGCAGGGTCTGCAGCATCTCGTCGATGTCGCTGTCCTGCACCTCGGCGACCGGCTGCTCGATTTCCAGCTTGGCCGCGTCGATCGTGTCGATCTCGGGATAAACCTCGATGATCGCCTCGAATTCGAGGTTGCCGTCGTCGAGATCCCTGGGCGGGTTGTCCATGCGCGGCATGGCGGCGGGGCGCAGGTTTTCGTCCGCGATGGCCTGCCGCAGGCTGGCCTGCACGGCGTCGCCGATGATTTCCTGGCGCGCCTGCTTGCCGTAGCGCTGACGCACCACGCTGAGCGGCACGCGGCCGGGGCGAAAGCCCTTGATGCGAACCTGCTTGCCCAGCTCCCTGAGCCGGGATTCCAGTTTTTGCTTGATGTCGTCGCCCGGAATCTGGATGGTCAGCTTGCGCTCCAGCCCTCCGGTGTTTTCTACAGAGACTTGCATAACGTTGATTGATACCCGTCGATGATCGAATTATGAGGAGACGCGAGAGAATCCAGTGGTGCGAAAGGCGAGACTCGAACTCGCACGGGTTGCCCCACTGGATCCTAAATCCAGCGCGTCTACCAATTCCGCCACTTTCGCACGTGGTGGAGGTAAAAAGTGGTGGGCCATCTAGGACTCGAACCTAGAACCAATAGATTAAGAGTCTACTGCTCTGCCAATTGAGCTAATGGCCCGTTGTCTGGGGTGGACGATGGGGCTCGAACCCACGACCGCCGGAACCACAATCCGGAGCTCTACCAACTGAGCTACGCCCACCATTGCTCAGGGTGCGTATTTTACCCTGAAAACCGTCAACCCGGAAAACGCAAAGCGTTTATCCGGGTTCTTCCATCCGTTTACTGCAATGCGCCGCAAGGTTGCCCGGAATTTGCCGCAGCACCCTGCGAACACGTCATCCCGGCCCCGGATAAGCGCTTTGCGCTTTCCGGGGTGACGATGGTAGTAAGTACCACGTCATCCCGGAATTTGCCGCAGGCAAATATCCGGGATCTTCCTGCCGGTCATCGCGATGCCAGGAAAGATGCCCGGAAGGATAGTCCTCGCACATCGTGTGCTCGGCCCTTCGGGCGCACTCACTTCGCTCGCGCGACCAAAATCGCTCCCGGCGATTTTGTCGAACCTGAAGGTTCGATCCTTCCCGCGTATGCCATACCAAAAGCGGCCACGAGGGCCGCCTTTGGTATGGCGCGCCCGGAAGGATTCGAACCTCCGACCTTCTGGTTCGTAGCCAGACACTCTATCCAACTGAGCTACGGGCGCACGCAAGGGCGGGAATTATCGTTTCCGGCCGGCGGAATGTCAACAGTTGGCGGGCGTTTTCCAGGCTTGCGGCAAGGTCTTTCACTCCGTACCATTGCAATGCAAGCGCCCGTAGCTCAACCGGATAGAGCATCGGCCTTTAAGTGAAGGAGCCTTTGCGGTGAAAACGGAACCCGCAAAGTGGACTGCACTGTAACGGGGAACCCTTAACAGGTAACGCTGATGGCAATCCCGTGGAAACC
>JAZBPJ010000135.1:0-16604 GCA_036351575.1 Lysobacterales bacterium
ACGAGGTTGCCAAGCAATGAAAAGAAGTGCTCCGAAGAATAATCGAATCATTTTCGTGGTTCTCGTGATGTTCATGGCCGCGTTTGCCATCCCGGCACAGGCCCGGGTCACCGGTTTACCCGACTTCACCAGCCTGGTCGAAGAGGCCGGCCCCGCCGTCGTGAACATCCGCGTTACACAGTTCGGCGATGATCCGCTGGACGACGATTCCAGCGCCCGGAATCCCCACGACATGGACCAGATGCCCGATATCCTGAGACGCTTCTTTGGCGTCCCCGGCATGCCGGAAGGCAACCAGCCGCCGCGCCGCGGCGCCGGCTCCGGTTTCGTTATCGAGTCGGACGGCTACATCGTGACCAATCACCACGTAATTGCCGATGCGGATGAAATCATCGTGCGCATGGCCGACCGCCACGAATACAAGGCCGAGCTGGTCGGGTCGGACCCGCTCAGCGACGTGGCTTTGCTCAAGATCGATGCCGAGGACCTGCCGACGCTCGAGTTCGGTGACAGCGAAGCACTGAAACCGGGAGAGTGGGTCGTCGCCATCGGGTCACCGTTCAATTTCGACCAGTCCGTCACGGCCGGCATCGTCAGCGCGAAAGGCCGCAGCAATGCCCAGCAGCAGTACGTCCCGTTCATCCAGACGGACGTGGCCATCAACCGCGGCAACTCGGGCGGGCCGCTGTTGAACCTCGACGGCAAGGTCGTCGGCGTCAACTCCTGGATCCTGAGTTCCGGGGGTGGTTTCATCGGCCTGTCGTTCTCGATACCGACCGACACGGTTCGCAACACGGTCAAGCAGTTGCGGGAGCACGGCAAGGTGTCCCGTGGGCTGCTCGGTGTGCAGATCACGGCCGTGACCCGCGAGATGGCTGAGGCTCTGGGCCTCAACAAGCCGGTGGGCGCCCTGGTCGATGCGGTCAATCCGGGCAGCGCGGCGGAAAAAGCCGGGATCAAACCGGGTGACATCATCCTGGAATTCGACGGCGAGATGATCGAGTCGTCCAACGACCTGCCGCCGCTGGTCGGTTCCAACCCGCCCGGTACCGAGGCCGATGTCCTGGTCAGCCGCAACGGCAAGGAGAAGACGTTCGAGGTCGTTCTCGATGCACTCGAGTCGGACGAGGAAGGCAACGTCACGACATCGACGCAGTCGGGTGCGGAAAGCAACGAGCTCGGGCTGCGGGTCGAACCCATCAGCGAGGAACGCCGGCGGCAGCTGGGTGACCCCGAGGGCGGTGTGCTGATATCGGCGATCGAAGACAGCGCAGCCTACCGGGCCGGCCTGCGACCGGGTGACGTGATCCTGGCTATCAACAACCAGCCCGTGGACGGTATCGATTCGTTCAAGGAGATTACGGCCGACCTGGAACCCGGCAAGGCGGTTGCGCTGCGCGTCATGCGCGAGGGTGTTTCGCGCTTCATCGCCTATACGCCCAGTTCTGACGATTAGGATATAATCTGTTGTTTGGCAGGCGGCCATGCGTTCGTAACGAACGCATGGCCGTTTGATATGCGTACGAGGCCGAAGGCAGCTCCGGAAAACCATGGATCAGCAGCACATCAGGAATTTTTCGATCATCGCGCACGTGGACCACGGCAAGTCCACGCTGGCGGATCGGTTCATCCAGAACTGCGGGACGCTGACGGAACGCGAAATGTCCGAGCAGGTGCTCGATTCCATGGACCTCGAGCGCGAGCGCGGAATCACCATCAAGGCACAAAGCGTCACGCTCGACTACACGGCCCGCGACGGTCAGGTCTACCGGCTCAACTTCATCGATACGCCCGGGCACGTCGATTTTTCCTACGAAGTGTCCCGTTCCCTGGCCGCCTGCGAGGGCGCCCTGCTGGTGGTCGACGCGGCGCAGGGCGTTGAAGCACAGAGCGTCGCCAACTGTTACACGGCCGTGGAACTCGGCCTCGAGGTCATTCCGGTGCTCAACAAGATCGACCTGCCGTCGGCCGAGCCGGAACGCGTCAAGCAGGAAATTGAAGACATCATCGGCATTGAAGCGACGGACGCCATTTGCACCAGTGCAAAGACGGGGGAGGGTGTCGAGGACGTGCTCGAGGCGTTGGTCAAATCCGTCCCCCGTCCGACCGGCGACCCGGATGCCCCGTTCAAGGCGCTGATCATCGATTCCTGGTTCGACAACTACCTCGGTATCGTTTCCCTGGTCCGCGTCGTGGACGGATCGATCGGAAAAGGGGAAAAAATCAAGCTGATGTCCTCCGGCAACGTGCACCAGGTCGAGCAGGTCGGCGTGTTCACGCCGAAACGCCTGATACGTGACCGCCTTTCGGCCGGCGAAGTCGGGTTTTTCGTGGCCGGCATCAAGAATGTGCACGGGGCGCCGGTCGGCGATACCATCACGCTTGCCCGGGACGGCGCCACCAGGCCGCTGCCCGGTTTCAAGACCCTGCAGCCGCGCGTGTTTGCCGGTCTCTTTCCTTCTGAAGCGGACGATTACCCGGACCTGCGCGAGGCGCTGGACCGGCTGCAGCTGAACGACGCTGCGCTGCAGTTCGAACCCGAGACCTCCGAGGCGCTCGGCTTCGGTTTCCGCTGCGGTTTTCTCGGGCTGCTGCACATGGACATCGTGCAGGAGCGCCTGGAGCGGGAATACGACGTCGACCTCGTTACGACATCGCCGACCGTGATCTACGAGATCGAGCATTCCGACGGCGAGGTCATGCTGCTGGAAAACCCCGCCAAGCTGCCCGACACGAACAAGCTCAACGAGGTGCGTGAACCCATCATCGAGGCGAATATCCTGGTGCCCCAGGACTATGTTGGCGCGGTGATCGGACTGTGCGAGGAAAAACGCGGCGTGCAGCGCGGCCTGCAATACCTGGGCTCCCAGGTGAACATCAAGTACGAATTGCCCATGTCGGAGGTCGTGCTCGACTTTTTCGACCGGCTCAAGTCGGTCAGCCGCGGTTACGCCTCCTTCGATTACCATTTCCTGCGTTACCAGGCCGGTCCCTTCGTGCGCGTCGACGTGCTGATCAACGGCGAGCGCGTGGACGCGCTGTCACTGATCGTGCACCGGGAGCAGGCCCAGCGGCGCGGGCGTGAACTCGCGGTCAAGATGAAGGAACTGATCCCGCGCCAGATGTTCGATATCGCCATCCAGTCGGCGATCGGCTCGCAGGTGATCGCACGGACCACGGTCAAGGCGCTGCGCAAAAACGTCACGGCCAAGTGCTACGGCGGCGATGTGACGCGCAAGCGCAAACTGCTGGAGAAGCAGAAAGCCGGCAAGAAACGCATGAAGCAGGTCGGCCGCGTGGAAATCCCGCAGGAAGCGTTCCTGGCCGTGCTTCAACCGGACAACAAGAGGTAGACTGCAGCGATGAAACCCGATTTTTCGCTTTTGCTGGTGCTCCTGACGGGGATCTCCGGCCTGGTCTGGATGGTCGACTCCCTGTTCTTCAAGCGCCGGCGGATGGACCGCGCGGTGCAGCAGAAAATGGAGCGTCCGCGCGAACCGGTGCTGATCGAATATTCGCGCTCGCTGTTCCCGATCCTGCTGCTGGTGCTCGTGTTTCGTTCATTCGCGTTCGAACCGTTCAAGATTCCATCCGGCTCCATGATCCCGACCCTGCTGATCGGTGATTTCATCCTCGTCAACAAGTATGCTTACGGCCTGCGCCTGCCGGTAACCAATACGAAGTTTCTCGACGTCGGTGAGCCCGAGCGCGGGGACGTCGTGGTGTTCCGCTACCCCGTGGATCCCCGCGTCAACTTCATCAAGCGCCTGGTCGGGGTTCCCGGCGACACCATCACCTACCGGGACAAGAAGCTCTACATCAATGGCGAGGCAATTCCGGCCGAGGAAAAGGGTTTTTTCACCAGCAAGCAGGTCAAGTGCTCGACGCCGGCCGGCGATGCGCTGATGCTGGAAGAAACCGTGGGCGACGTGACCCACCGCCTGCTTCACCATACCCGCACGCGCGGGCGTGACGGCCGCTGGGTGGTGCCCGAAGGCCACTATTTCGTCATGGGCGACAACCGTGACCGCAGCAACGACAGCCGCGAGTGGGGCTTCGTCCCCGAAGACCACCTGATGGGCCGCGCGGTGGGTATCTGGCTCAATTTCGACTACACGAAAGGCTGCGGCGACCTGTCGCGCATCGGCAACGGCATCGAGTAACAGCGCATCGAAGGAAATTTATAACTCCTGGCCTAAAGCGCTATAGTATGCCTGGGTCGCGTGAACGGTTGCCGCCGCCCTCGAGCGCCACAGGCACCGGTCGGACCCGGCAGAACCCACAGACAAGGATGAAGGTGACTGGAATGATCAAACGTAAACAAAGCGGCCTGACGCTGGGCGGCATGCTGATCTCGCTCGTTGTCGTGCTGTTTTTCGCTTACGCCGGCATGCGTGTCGTGCCGATGTATCTCGAATACCACGCGCTGACCCAGGCCCTGTCGCAGCTGGAAAATGATCCGGGCGCGAAGAACATGACAGCGGCGAAACTGAAAAACAGCATCACGAACGCCCTGTGGGCCAGTTACGCCAGCGACAACATCAAGAAAGAAAATATCCATATCAGCAAAAAGTCCAACGGTGTCAACGTCACGGTCAAGTACGAGGTGCGCAAGCCGTTCATGGGCAACATCGATATCGTCGGGTCTTTTCAAAAAACCGCGGTACTGAAGTAGGGCGCCTTGAAAGATTCTGTCGCTGGAATCAACTACCGCTTCCGCGACGGCAGGCTCCTTGAGGAGGCCCTGACGCACCGCAGCGTCGGTTCCGTCAACAACGAACGGCTGGAATTCCTGGGCGACAGCGTGCTCGACGCCGTCGTTTCCGCGGCTCTGTTCGAACGCTTTCCAATGGCCGACGAAGGCGAGCTCACGCGCAAGCGCGCGCGTCTCGTGCGGCGCTCCACCCTGGCCAGGCTGGCCCGCTCGCTGGACCTGGGGCGCGCGGTGCGCATGGATTCCGGCGTCATGAAATCCGGTGGTTTTCGCAACGAATCGATTCTCGCTGATGCGTTCGAAGCCGTGCTGGGCGCGATCTATCTCGATGGCGGCTACGCTGCCTGCAGCGAGGTCATACTCGGGCACTTCAACCCGCTGATCGACGATCTGCCGGCAGCGGACGACCTCAAGGACCCCAAGACCCGCCTGCAGGAAGAACTGCAGGCCGCAGACCGCCCCCTTCCGGTTTATGCGCTGGTGTCCGAGCAGGGTCCGCCCCACGACAAGACCTTCCATGTTTCCTGCGAACTCGAGGACGGAACGCGCAGCGAGGCCGCGGGCAGCAGCCGCTCCGCCGCCGAGCAGGCGGCGGCCGCGCTGGTGCTGGAATTGCTGGCGGATATGAGCCGGTGAACGAGACAGCTGCAGACCAATATCGCTGCGGTTACGTGGCGCTGGTCGGGCGGCCGAATGTCGGCAAGTCCACCCTGATGAACCGCATTCTCGGTCAGAAACTCAGCATCGTCACGGCCAAGCCGCAAACCACCCGCCAGCAGATCGCGGGCATCAAGACCACCGGGCGCGGACAGGTCATCTACGTCGATACGCCGGGGATCCACCTGGCGGCCAAAAAAGCGCTCAATCGCTACATGAACCGGATCGCCCGCGCGGCGGTTCACGATGTTGACCTGGTGCTCTTCCTGATCGAAGCCGGGCGCTGGACCCGGCAGGACGAGAACGTGGCCCGCACGCTGGCGGAAGTCAACGTGCCGGTGGTGCTCGTGGTCAACAAGATCGACCTGGTTCCGGACAAGCGCGAATTGCTGGTTTTCCTCGACAAGCAGGTCAAGAGCGGGCGTTTCGAAGAGGTGCTGCTGATTGCCGCCACGGCCGGTGACGGTGTCGAGGATCTCGAAAACCGGGTGCTCGAGCGCCTGCCGTTCTCCCGGCCATTCTACGACGAGGACCAGTTCACCGACCGCAGCGAGCGGTTCCTGGCCGGGGAACTGATCCGCGAACAGCTGATGCTTCGCCTGCACCAGGAACTGCCGTACTCGCTGACGGTGGAAATCGAGGAATTCAGGCGCGAAAAAGGACTGCTTCGCATCGGCGCGATCGTCTGGGTGGAACGGGACAGCCAGAAACAGATCGTCATCGGCAAGGGCGGTGACGTGCTGAAGCAGGTCGGCACGCGCTCGCGGCGCGCATTGGAAGAGATGTTCGAAGAAAAAATCTTCGTGCGCATGTGGGTGAAAGTCAGCAAGGACTGGTCGGACAACGAACGGGCGCTGAAGCAGTTCGGCTTCGAGGATTGACCGCTGTTTCGCTGCGACTGAACGCGGGCTGAGTATAATCTGGCGGTGCGTTACCAACTCGAACCTTCCTACATCCTGCACGCGCGGCAGTTTCGCGAGTCGAGCCTCATTCTCGAAGCGCTGACGCGCGAGCAGGGGCGGGTCGCACTGGTGGCGCGCGGCGCCCGCGGTGCGCGCTCGCGCTGGAAAAGCATGCTGCAGCCGTTCCGGCCGCTGCTGCTCAGCTGGAGCCAGAAAGGCGAGATGGGAACGCTGACCGGCGCCGACCAGGTAGCCTCTCCGCCACCCTTGTCTGCCGAACCGCTGTTCTGCGGTATCTACGCGAACGAACTGCTGATGCGGTTCCTGCAGCGGTCGGATCCGCACCCCGGGCTGTTCGACCGCTACCGAGAACTGCTGGGCGCGCTCGCCGGCGACGAGTCGCCGCAGCCGCCGCTGCGGGTGTTCGAAGTGCAGTTGCTGGAGGCGGCGGGTTTCGGGCTGCGGCTGGATCGAGTGCATACGACGCTGGAACCGGTCGAGGCCGGTTCGTTTTACCGCTTCCTTCCTGAAAGCGGACCGGTCCGCGAGCAGCGGCCGGACGATCGAAAAGAACAATTGGTTTCCGGGGAAGCGCTGCTGGCGCTACAATCCGGTCGCATCGAGCCGCGCCATTACGGAGAGCTGAAGCGGCTGATGCGGCGGTGGATCGCTCATCACCTGGGTGACCGGCCGCTGAATTCACAGTCACTGTTTCAGGAAATCTGAAACCGGAGAAAAACGGAAATATGAGCAACAGAGTGCTTCTCGGAGTCAATATCGACCATGTCGCCACGGTCCGGCAGGCGCGCGGAACGCGCTATCCCTCGGTGGTCGAGGCGGCAAAATACGCCCTGCGCGGCGGCGCCGACGCGATTACCGTGCACCTGCGAGAGGACCGCCGGCATATCCAGGATTCCGACGTTCAGCAACTCTGCGCGCTGGAAGGGACGCGCATCAACCTGGAGATGGCGGTCACGCCGGAAATGATCGCTATCGGCCTGGAACACCGGCCGCACGATGCCTGCCTGGTGCCGGAAAAGCGCCAGGAACTGACGACAGAGGGCGGCCTCGACGTGCTGTCGAACCACTCTGCCGTGGCGCAGGCGGTGTCCAGCCTGGGCGATGCCGGCGTCCGGGTCTCGCTGTTCATTGACCCGGACCGTGATCAGCTCGAAGCCGCGGCCGACGTCGGCGCGCCGGTGGTGGAGTTGCACACCGGGGCTTACGCCGATGCGACCGGCGCGCAACAGGAGGCGGAATTGGAACGGCTTGTGGCTGCCTGCCATGCAGGACACGAGCTTGGTTTGCAGATCAATGCCGGTCACGGCCTGAACCTGGACAACGTGCGGCCCGTCGCCAGGCTGCCGTACATGACGGAACTGAACATCGGTCATTCCATCGTGGCGCGCGCCATTTTCGTCGGCCTCGAGGCCGCGGTGGTCGAGATGAAGGCCGCGGTTCAGGCGCCCTGAAGGGAGCGCAGCCCGCAAAGAAAATCGAGCGCCTCGCGGCGAGCGCTGCACCATGCCGCGGCCGCCTGTTCCGGTCCCGGATTCTCACGCAGCACGTCTCCGAGTTTGCGTAATGCAATTTCCAGTCGGGTCGCTCCCGCCATGGCGCTTCCCCCGGTCATGCGGTGCACGACGCCGGCGGCATCCCGCAACTGCCGGTTCGCGATCATGGATTCCAGCCGGTCGAGCCCCGAGGTCAGATCCTGCCGCAGCAGGCGGCGCATCGTCCCGCTGCCGTTGGCGGAATGGCGCTGGCCGGAAATTTCCGCGCCGACGGCGCGGGCGAGTTCCTCGGGCGCTACCGGTTTTTGCATGATCTTCGCAAAGCCGCAGTCGTGCGCGTCGGCAGGAAGGGCGTCAGCACGGCTTCCGCTCAGCAGCAGGAAGCGCGGTTTCGCCCGCGATCGCGGCCAACGGCTCCGGATGGCCCGCACGAGCCCGGCGCCGGTCCCGTCGCCAAGCTGCCAGTCCGTCAGCACGGTGGCGGGCAGCCAGTCGGCGGCCGCGACCACCGCTTCCGCCAGGCTGCGAGCCGGCTTGACACTGCAGCCGCAGCGACGCAACGCGGCAAGGGTGCAGTGACGGCTGGCCGCGTGATCGTCGACCACCAGGACCCGCGCATCACGGGTGCTTTGACGGTTTTTCATGGATTCCCCTTTACTGCTGCTGCGCCGGGGCGCATGAAACGATGATACAACCCCTATTTGCCCCTTGTCGATGACGGGTCATTTTCCTATCCTGTTCAAGTGAATCCCTTGACGCTTTATCCTGCGTGCCGGCTCGTTACGCAGCGTGCCGGTTTTGGCAGGCTCAGGCCCGGTCGCCTTTTCCTGGTGGCCTTGCTGGTCGCACTGTGGCCGGGTGTTCCGCGCGCGCTGGCGGAAGAAATTGACCTGGCCGGGCAGCGTGCTGCGTTCAGCGCGGCATGGGAGGGAGCGAGGAAAGGTGACCGGGAGTCATTCGAACACTCGCTCGACAGCCTCGGAGGTTACATCCTCCATCCTTACCTGCGCTACGAAGACCTCAGGCACCGCCGCCGCAGCGCCGGTGAGGCGGAAATGTCCGGGTTTCTCGAAGCACACCGCGACTGGGCGTTCGCTGCGGGGCTGGAAACCGCCTGGCTCCGTTCCCTGGGTGAACGCGGCCAATGGGGTGCGGTGCTAAAGCATGGCGGTAAATCCCAGGATACCGAGGTGCGCTGCCACTTTGCCAATGCACGCATTCAGACCGGAGCGACCGATGGCCTGCTGCCCGTCGCCCGGGCGCTGTGGACAAAAGGCGAGTCGCAGCCCGACGCCTGTGACCCGGTTTTCGCCTGGTTGAAGCAGCAGGGCGGGATCGGCAGCGGATTGGCCTGGGAGCGTTTCGGGCTTGCCATGGAGGCGCGCGAACGAAAGCTGGCGCGCTACCTGGTCCGATTCATGGACAAGGACGACCGGGCGTGGGCCGAGCGCTGGCTGCAGCAGGACCGGAAAGGCTACAGGCAGCTGGATGCCGCGTCGCGCTGGCCGGACTCTGAAAAGGGCCGGACCATCGTCCAGTACGGTCTTGGCCGCCTGGCCCGCGACGATCCGGAACGCGCCTGGGAGACATTCCTGGCGCTGGACGGAGCGATCGGCTGGAGCGAGACGGAGCGGGACGCCGTGCTCGCCGGCCTGGCCCTGTGGTCCGCCGTGGGCCGGTCGCCGAATACCGACGATCGCATGCGCGCGGTCCCCGCTGCGTTTCGCGACGGGAAACTGCTGGAATGGTGGGTGCGGCACCAGCTTTTGCAGGAAGACTGGCGCGGGGTCATCGAAAGCATCGCCGCGATGCCGCCGGAACTGCAGGACGATTCGCGCTGGCTCTACTGGATCGCGCGCGCCCGTATCGAGTCCGGAGCAGTGGCGGAAGGCCGTGCCGGCATGGAACAGCTGGCATTGCGCGCCAACTACTACGGTTTCCTGGCGGCCGATCACCTGGGCCTGCCGTATGCGATCTGCCCGGAGGCGCCGCATGTGGCGGAATCAGACATCGGCCGCTTCCTGGAAAGAGAAGGCGTCGACCGTGCGCTGGAGCTGCGGTTGGTGGGATTGCAGGACTGGGCCCGCAGTGAATGGAGCCGGGCCGTGCGCGGCCTGGACAACGCCGGGCTGCGCGCCGCGGCGGCGGTGGCGGTCCGGGCAGACTGGCCGGACATGGCGATCTTCGCGCTGGGAGACAGCGGTGACTCCAGGTGGTACGAATGGCGCTTCCCGCTGGCTTACCAGGCGCTGGTGAGTGCACAGGCGGGCGAAAACGGCGTGGACCCCAGCTGGGTCCTGGGGCTGATGCGCGCGGAAAGCGCACTGGCCGAAGATGCGATCTCGCATGCGGGCGCCCGCGGCCTGATGCAGATCACGCCGGGTACGGCGACCCGGCTCGCGCGCAAGCACTCGTTCGAATACGGGGGCAGGGCGGAGCTCCTGGTTGCGGAAACGAGCGTCCGATTCGGAACGGCATACCTCGGGGACCTGCTGGAACGCTTTCACGGCAACCCGGTTCTGGCCACCGGCGCCTACAACGCCGGGCCGAACGCGGTCGAACGCTGGATCGGCGGCGAGGCGATCGACGACCCGGCCATCTGGATCGATACGCTGCCCTATTTTGAAACCCGTGACTACATTCCCCGGGTGCTCGCGTTTTCGACGATTTACGAGTGGCGGCTCGGCCAGGCGGTGAAGCGGGTTTCCTCGCGCATGCCGCCGCTGACGCTAAGCGGCGCCGCGCCTGCCGGGGCAGACGCGAAAAGCGCCGACATCTCATGTTCTGCCTTTCGCTGATGATTGGCCCTTTCGCTTCGCCGTGGTGGCATCTTTCACGGGTGGATCTGCGCACCTCGAACAAGCGGTTTTTGTCGGCACGTTTTGTATACTGAACGCATTCTCGAGCAACAAGTCGGCAAACGATATGTCTCATTTACCCGCCATCCCCAGGTTGAACAGGTGGCTGATCGTCCCTTTACTGGCAATCGCATCCCACACGCAGACGGCCGCTGCCGAAAATGGCGCGCCGCCGGGATTGTTCGGTGAAGAGACGAACCTCGAACTGACGGTTTCTGCACCATGGGAACAGTTGCTGGACGACAGGCACAATGAAGACCCCTATCCCGCCAGGGTGAGTTATTCCGGGCCGGGGGGGGATTCCTTCAGTTTCGATGCAACGGTGGCGCGTCGCGGTGTATCGCGGCAGCGGGTCTGCGAGTTTCCCCCGATCGAACTGCAGGTTGACCCGGAAGATGCGAAAGGTTCGGTCTTCCAGGGCCAGGAGACGCTGCGAATGGTGACGCATTGCCGTCGCCCGGACCGCTACGACCAGTACTACCTGCTGGAGATGATGGCCTATCGAATGTTCAACCGGATCACCGATTACAGTTTCAGGGTCCGGCCCCTGACCGTTCACTACGTCGACAGCGATAGCGGTTCGTCTTACGACACGCGGTTTGCGTTTGTCGCCGAGGACGACAACACCCTGTCCGGGCGGACTTCACTGGAACTGCTGTCCATTGCCCGTGTGCCGTTATCCCGGCTAAATCCCGACGCCGCCGCCGACCTGGCGCTGTTCCAGTACATGATCGGCAACGTGGACTGGTCTCCGCTGCTGGGTTCCGGGGGTGAGAACTGCTGTCACAACGTGGCGCTGCTGGGGCCGAGTCCGCTCGGGGACGAAGCCCGCGTCTGGCCGCTGCCCTACGATTTTGACTCGTCCGGCCTGGTGGATGCGCCGTACGCCACCCCTCCCGAAAGTCTCGGCGCCCGAACCGTCACGGAGCGAATCTACCGCGGCTACTGTGCGCACAACGATTACCTGGACGTTGCCCGGCAGAAATCGCTCAGCAATCGGGACAGGATCCTGGGCGTTCTTGACAGCGACCCCAGGCTCGACGAGCACTCCCGTGAAAAAGCCCGCAACTACCTGGAGAAATACTTCGACATTCTCGGTGACGACGAGGAATTCGAGCGCCGGATCACCAGCCGTTGCCGCAAATGAGGCAGTCGGCCGGAGCCAGCGGGGGCCATGCCCTGCCGCTGCTTGCCGTTCTTTTCCTGGCCCCGGGAGGCCTGCTTTCGGCCGCTGCGCCTGAGCTGCCGCAATGGCCCGTTTTTCGCTTCGAGGCGGCGCAAATAGAGTGGCAGGGCAGGCGGATCGAGGGGCTGCGGCTGGAACTCGAAGAAGACGGACTGTTCGTCCTCGCCGTGGAACGCGTCGCCGACGCGGAGCGCGAACCCTTGATCGGCCCCTCGGTTCTGGCCGGACGGCTGGAGCAGGTCGAGCAAGGCGCCGACGAAATGCAGGCCTCGGGAACGGCTGAATTCCGCGGCCTGGAAGCAAATTGGCGGTATTCCAGCGCGCGCGGGAACCATTCACTGTGCCTCGATGCAGCCTCGTCGGCGATCGAGAAGCTGCTGCGCAGCGAGTGGCCGATCGAGGGGAATCCGTGGACCCGCAGCGGGAGCATCAGCGGCTGCGCGGCATACCCGCAGGACCCGGACAATGGCGACGCCATGGCGCTCGAAATCGTTTTCGACGGCATTTCCTTCGATTCTCCGGAAGGCCGTTTCGCCGGCGCAGACCTTGACCTGGAAATCGCCGCCGACGTGCGGTTCGGCGACGACGTGTTCGTCGAAGCGGAAGGCCGCCTGGCTTCCGGCCAGGTGCTGATTGACCAGTTCTACGGCGATTTCTCCGCATCGCCGATCGATTTTCGATTGCTGCCGCAATGGACGGCAAGCGGCCTTGAAAGCGCAGCGGTAAAGATTCAGGACGATGGCGCATTGCATGTCGATGCGCGCCTGGCCCCGAATGACGGCGGCGATTGGGCGGTTGAAGTCCGCCAGCTCGACCTGGGCTTTCCCGGCGCTTACCGGCGCTACATCGAGCCGTTCGCCGCGGCCTGGATGCTCGACGGGCTGGAGATGACCGGGGGGGTGCGGTGGTCGGGCACGCTGATGCAATCAAGGGTCGAGTCCGGCAACCTGGACGTATCGGATCTCAGCATCGTCGACGTGCGACGGGATCGCTTTGCCCTGACCGGCCTTTCAACCCGGCTCAGGCCCGGTGACGAAAACAGCCAGTCGGCAGTCAGCTGGTCGGGCCTGCTGTTCGAACGAATCAACCTGGGCGCAGGCTCAGCGCTGCTGGACACAACGCCGGGTGCTTTCGCGCTTGCCAGCCCGTTGCGATTGGACGTGCTGGGCGGTCAGCTGCAAATTGACCGCCTGCGTTACGTCATGCCGGGAAGCCCGGCCGCGGCCGGGGCCGAATCGCGCTTTGAAATGCAGGCGAAGCTGGCCGGGATCGACATGGCACGGCTGACCAGGGCGTTTGGCTGGCCGCGATTTGACGGCAGGCTGAGCGGAGAGATTCCCCGGGTCCGGCTCGATGCGGGTGTGCTTCGGGCCGACGGCGAGATGCGCTTTGAAATTTTCGATGGCGAAGTCACGGTCGGCGGCCTGTCTGCCGAGCGTCTTTTCGGCGTGCTGCCCAGCCTGGCGGCCGATATCCAGATCAGGAACCTCGACCTCGAGCAGGTCACAAGCACCTTCGAGTTCGGCACGATCGGGGGACGGCTGGACGGTCGGGTCGATGCGCTGCGGCTGCTGGACTGGCGGCCGGTTTCCTTTGACGCCTGGCTGGGCACACCCGAGGACCAGGGCAGCGCGCGCTCGATTTCCCGCCGGGCCGTGCGCAACCTCACCGCCATCGGCGGCGGCAGCGGGGCCGCTGCATTGTCCAGTCCGATCATTCGCATGTTCCAGTCGTTTTCTTACCGGCGCCTGGCGCTGGGGTGCCGGCTGGAAAATTATGTCTGCCACATTACCGGCCTCGATGACGACGGTGAGAGCGTGCTCCTGCTGGAAGGGGCCGGCATTCCCCGAATCACCGTCCGCGCCTGGAATCGCAGCGTCGACTGGACGCGCATGATGGAGAACCTGGCGAATCTGAGCAGCGAGCCGACCGTGCAGCTGGGCGGCGCGCCGGACTCTTGACAACCTGATAGAATCGACTTTCTTCAAAACCACTCTCGGAGCAGCTCGTGGGCAAGTTCAAAATCCTGTTTTTCTCGGTGCTGGCAACGGCCTTGGTGTCCTGCGTCACGATCAACGTCTATTTCCCTTCAGCGGAGGCGGAACGGGCTGCCGAAGCGTTCGTTGAAGAGGTGCTCGGAGAGGAGCGCAATGATGAAGGGGCGCTGCTTGACCCGCTGAACCTGCCGGGTAACGTCATTTACCTGGCTGCCGTCGGTGTGCTCGATTTCGTCGTGCCCAGCGCGGTCGCTCAGCAGCCGGATTTCAAGATCAACACGCCGCAGGTCAACGCCATCAAGCAACGCATGGCGGAGCGTCAGCGCACGCATCTCGGCAGCTGGTTCGATGCGGGCGCCATCGGTTTCACGGCAGACGGGCTGATCAGCATAAGAGACCGCGCCGCGGTCGGGCTGGATCAACGGCGTTTGCTGGAACGTGTCGTGGCGGAAGAAAACCGGGACCGCAACGCGGTTTACCGGGAAATCGCCGTGGCCAACGGGCGCCCGGAGTGGGAAAGCGACGTGCGCGAGACCTGGTCGCGGGAGTGGGTGAGAAACGCGCGGCCCGGATGGTACTTCCAGCGCCCGGACGGGGCGTGGCAGAGAAAGTAGCCCGCACCATACACAACCGGCACCGCAGCGCAGCGAGGATCCATGAGCCGTCGCAGACGACGCAAGTTCCCCAGGGAACCCTTTGAGACGACCATCGAGGATCTCAGCCACGACGGCCGCGGTGTCGCCACGCACGAAGAAAAAACAGTGTTCATTCACGGCGGGCTGCCCGGCGAACGCGTGTCCGCGCGCCTGACCGGCCGCAGGCGCAGTTACGACGAAGGCGAAACGATTGAAATCCTGGAGCCTTCACCGCACCGCATCGAGCCGGTTTGTCCCCACTTCGGCCAGTGCGGGGGTTGCTCACTGCAACACCTCGACCCCCTGAAGCAGATCGAGTACAAGCAGCGTACGCTGGAACAGAACCTGGCGCGCATCGGCAAGGTCACTCCCGGGGAGATCTGGGAACCCCTGGCCGGCCCGCTGTGGGGCTACCGGCGCAAGGCGCGGCTGTCGGTGCGCTACGTGCACAAGAAAGAGCGCGTGCTGGTCGGTTTTCGCGAACGCTACGGGGCTTTCGTGGCGGACATGAGTGAATGCCACGTGCTCGATCCGAGGATCGCCTCCGAACTGCAGCAGCTCTCTGAACTCATCCTGTCGATGGAGGCCCGGCGCAGCATTCCGCAGATCGAGGTCGCCTGCGGCGACTCTCTCTGCGCACTGGTTTTTCGCCACCTGGAACCCTTGTCCGGCTCGGATACGGAGCGGCTGCGCGATTTTGCCCGCAGCAGCGGAATCGCCGTGTTGCTGCAGCCCGGCGGGCCGGCGACGATTCATGCGCTGGAACCGGAAACAGTGGACCTCGGTTTCGGTTTTCCGGAACTCGGCCTGGAACTCGCTTTCGGACCGTCCGATTTCGTCCAGGTCAACGGCGAGATGAACCGCCTGATGGTCGCCCGCGCCCTGGAGCTGCTGGATCCGGGCCCGCAAGACCGGGTTCTCGACCTGTTCTGCGGCCTGGGCAATTTCACCCTGCCGATTGCGACCCGCTGCGCCAGCGTCGTGGGTGTCGAGGGCGATGCGGAACTGGTGCGCAAAGGCAGCGCCAACGCGAAGCGCAACGGCCTGGAAAATGCCGGGTTCTTCGTCGCAGACCTGGCGCAGGAACCGGAAGGCGCGCCCTGGCTCAGGGGCGGTTACGACAAGGTCCTGGTGGACCCGCCGCGTTCCGGCGCCGAGTTCATCCTTCCGCACGTGGCGGCCAGCGGCGCACGGCGCCTGGTGTATGTTTCCTGCCACCCGGCGAGCCTGGCGCGCGACGCCGGCATCCTGGTCCACGAGCATGGCTTCACGCTGAAAGGCGCGGGGGTGATGGACATGTTTCCGCACACCGGTCACGTCGAATCGATTGCCTTGTTCGAGAGACCCGGAGGAAAAAAATAAATGGCCGGCGGCCCCGTATTGATCGGTTTGCCCGGGCCGGGGCTCGACGAGCAGACACGCGAGTGGCTGCAGCACCCGCTGGTGGGCGGTATCGTGCTGTTCAGCCGCAACTACGAGGACCGCGAGCAGGTCGAGGGCCTGGCCGCCGAACTGCATGCGGCGAGTGATCCGCGCCCGCTGGTCTGCATCGACCAGGAGGGCGGGCGCGTGCAGCGTCTCGACGGCGAAGGTTTTACCCGCCTGCCGCCGCTGGGCGTGCTGGGCCGGCTGCATGACTCCGACCCGGTGAAGGCGCTGGACATGGCTTACCGCCACGGGCGGGTCATGGCGATGGAAATGCTCGTTACCGGTATCGACCTGAGCTTTGCCCCGGTGCTCGACCTGGACCGCGGCAGCCGGGTGATCGGAGACCGTTCTTTTTCGGCCGATCCGGAAGTGGTCGTGTCGCTGGGGCGCTCCTACCTGGCCGGCATGCGCGACGCCGGCATGAAAAGCACCGGCAAGCACTTTCCGGGCCACGGCTCCGTGGTGGCCGACTCGCACGTCGATGACGTCAGCGACGACCGGCCGCTCGACGAGATCCGTCAAAGCGATCTGCAGCCGTTTCACCAGTTGATGCCGCTGCTGGATTCACTGATGATCGCCCACGTCGTCTATCCCCGCATCGACCGGCTGCCGGCGGGTTATTCAAAGACCTGGCTGCAGGATATCCTGCGCGCCGAGCTCGGCTACCGGGGCGTGGTGATGTCGGACGACCTGGGCATGCACGCCGCCAGGGC
>JAZBPJ010000136.1:0-2123 GCA_036351575.1 Lysobacterales bacterium
GTACCCATCCAACAAGCCATTTCCGGTCTCCTCTGGTATGCTGGCGCAACTTTTAACCGAACTCGGAGACAACGAGTGAGCACTGAAACTCAGAATAACAACCGCCCGGCCATTCCGCCCGGCGAATTCATGGGCCACCCCAAGGCACTGTGGCAGCTCTCCAACGTCGAGATGTGGGAGCGCTTTTCCTTTTACGGCATGCGCGCGCTGCTGGCCGTCTACGTGGCCACCACGTTCTTCGGACATCTCGGTGAGCAGGCGAACGCCCAGGCGAGCCTGGTCTACGGCGGCTACACCGCGCTGGTCTATGCGCTCGGCATTCTCGGCGGCTACATTGCCGATCACGTGCTGGGTTATCAACGCTCGATCCTGCTTGGCGCGATCATCATGTCAGCCGGCCTGTTCGTTCTCCTGATCGAGGATTTGACCTGGTTCCTGGTCGGCCTGTCGCTGATCGTTTCGGGCAACGGCCTGTTCAAGCCCAACATTTCAACGATGATCGGCAAGCTTTACGCGCCGGGCGACGTGCGCCGCGACTCCGGTTTCACGGTGTTTTACATGTCGATCAACCTCGGCGCCTTTATCGCGCCGTTCATCACGGCCTCGTGGATCGCGACCCAGTTCGGGATGAAGTGGGGTTTCTTCGCGGCCGCGCTCGGCATGGTGCTGTCCACCCTGTTCCTCGAGGTGGCCAAGCGTTCGCTCGGTCAGGTGGGCAAGCCGCCCAAGGGCAAAGAAGGCTGGGGCATGTTTTTCATCGTCGGCATCGGCGCGCTGCTGATGTCCGTGGGCGTGTACTTCCTGCTGTCTGAAAGCACGATTCTCGGATTCCTGCTGGTGCTCATCATGGGCGGGCTGGTTGCCTATTTCATCATTTCCGGCGTCAAGAGCGGCGACAAGGTGCAGCTGCACCGCTATATCGCGATGCTCATCCTGTTCCTGGCCAATGCCTGTTTCTGGGCGCTGTTCGAGCAGGCCGGCAGCTCGCTGAATTTCTTCGCGCGCGAATACGTGGCGCCGGTGTTCGGCAGCATGGAAGCCTGGCAGGCCGGCGGCTTCGGTATTTTCCAGTCACTCAACCCGCTGTACATCCTGCTGTTTGCGCCGCTATTCGCGGCCCTCTGGCCCTGGCTGGACAAGCGCAACATCAACCCGTCCATTCCGCGCAAGTTCGCGCTGGGCCTGATCCAGGTCGCGCTCGGCTTCCTCATACTGGTCTGGGCGATCAACAATTTCCAGAACGCGGCCGGCATGGTCCCCTGGATCTTCCTGGCCCTGACCTACCTGCTGCACACCACCGGTGAGCTCTGCCTGTCGCCGATCGGCCTGTCGATGGTGACCAAGCTCGCGGCCGAAAAAGAAACCGGCATGGCCATGGGCGGCTGGTTCCTGTCGATCGCGATGGCGCAGTACATCGCGGGCATCATCGCCGCCATCGCGTCCGGCGGCACCGACAACGGTCATGGGCCGATCGTGGGGGCCTCGATCACGCAGTACGCCGATACCTACTGGATGCTGTTCCTGATCGGGCTCGGCTTCGGCGTGGTCTACTTCCTGCTGGCCCCGTACATCAACAAGCTGATGCACGGCGTGAAGTAAGGTCGACGATCGTTAAAAGAGCGGGGCCAGGTTCGACGAGCCTGGCCCCTTTCTTTTTAGTTCTTCACGGATTCATCACGCCGCTGACATATAATCGGGAGCTATCCGCTACAAGGTCCCAGGTCAATGAAACTCGAATTCTTCGGCGCCGCCGGCGAAGTCACCGGTTCATGTCATGTACTTCACGTTAACGGGTACAAGGTGCTGCTGGACTGCGGCCTGATCCAGGGCGGCCGAAAGGATGAAGAACGCAACCGGGACCCGTTTCCCTTCGAGGCGTCGAAGATCGACGCGGTGGTGCTCAGCCACGCACACCTTGATCATTGCGGGCGGCTGCCGCTGCTGGTCAAGCGTGGTTTTCGCGGGCCGGTCTATGCGCAGGAGGCAACCTGCGAACTGGTCGACATCCTGCTGGCGGACGCGGCTCACCTGGCCGAGCGCGACGCCGAGTACCGCAGCCGCAAGACCGGAAACAACATCAAGCCCCTGTACACGCTGAGCGAGGCCGACGAGGTCGTTCGCCA
>JAZBPJ010000137.1:0-5308 GCA_036351575.1 Lysobacterales bacterium
CCGATCAGGAAGGTGATGGAGTAGGGCAGCATCAGCGAGACCAGCGTGCCGATACCGGCTTTCGAGACATAGCGCTGCACGAAGGCGATGATCAGTGCGAAATAGCTCATCATGGGCGAGATCACGTTGGTCACCGAGTCGCCCACGCGGTAGGCGATCTGGATCAGTTCCGGCGGGTAGCCGAGCAGCATGAACATCGGGATGAACACCGGCGCCATCAACGCCCACTTGGCCGAGGCCGAGCCCATCACCAGGTTGATGATGGCCGAGAGCAAGATGAAGCTCAGTAGCAGGGGCACCTGGTGCAGACCGGCGGATTTCAGCACCTGTGCACCTTCCACCGCGAAGATCAGTCCCAGGTTGGTCCAGTTGAAAAACGCCACGAACTGCGCGGCGAAGAACACCAGCACCATGTAACCGCCCAGCGTTGACATCTGGTCGCTCATGCCCCTGATCACGTCGCGGTCACTGCGCACGGTGCCGGCGCCGATGCCGTAGGCTACGCCCAGGCCGACGCCGTAAAAGAAGATGATGGCGACGATACCTTTCAGGAACGGCGAGTGCAGCACGCCACCGGTTTCTGCGTCGCGCAGAAAACCGTCGGCCGGCAGCAGGCCCCACAGCACCAGGCCGGTCATGAAAATGAACGCGACGGTGGCGAATTTCAGGCCGCGTTTTTCCTCGGCGGCCAAGGGCTTGACCGCGTCCTGCTCTTCCGCGGCCGACTGTTCGTCCCCGTCCTCCGCGATGGGCGTATCGGCCAGGCGCGGCGCCACCAGTTTCTCGGTCACCCACCAGCCCAGCGCGGTGATCAGGAAGGTGGAGACGAACATGAAATAGTAGTTCGCCGCCGGGCTCACCGTGTAGGCCGGGTCGATGATATGGGCGGCTTCCTGCGACAGGCCGGCCAGCAGCGGGTCGATGGTGCCAAGCACGAAATTGGCGCTGTAGCCGCCCGACACGCCGGCGAAGGCGGCGGCCAGTCCGAGGATCGGGTGGCGGCCCGCGGCCTTGAAGATCAGCGCCGCCAGCGGCACCAGCAGCACGTAGCCCACTTCGCTGGCCGCGTTGGACAGCACGCCGCAGAACACCACCACCGGGGTGAGCAGCTTTCTCGGCGAGTTCAGCACCAGCAGGCGCATTACCGCGCCGATCAGCCCCGAGACCTCGGCCACGCCGATGCCGATCAGCGCCACCAGCACCGTGCCCAGCGGCGCGAAACTGGTGAAGTTGGTCACCAGTTCAGTGAGGATGCGGTGCAGTCCCTCTACCGACAGCAGGCTGACGGGGTGAATGATTTCGCCCGTGGTGGGGTGCGCCACCGACAGGTCGAACTGCGCGGCGATGCCGGACAGGATGATCACGGCCAGGGCCGAGAGCGCGAACAGCGTCGTCGGGTCGGGCAGGGCGTTGCCGACACGCTCGACGACGTCGAGGAAGCGATCGGTCAGGCGGCGTTTGCCGACGGGCGCGGGTTTGTTCATGCGGTTTCCTTGATCGGATCAGCGCGAAATTACAGCACGAATGTCCTGAAGGCGGCAAGTTTACCGGCTGTTTTTGGCGTTTTACTGACGCTCACCAGTCCTTGGCGGGGAAGTCGACCAGGGTTTCCAGAGGCCAGTCGGTTGCGGATTCATCGAGGCGTTCCCGGAAATTCGGCGTGTACTCCAGGTCGAACGGCGCGCCACAGCCGCAGTAAACGCTGGTCAGCAGCAGCAGGAAAGCCCCGCCGGGGCGGGCGTCCATTTCGGCGGCCAGCCGGTTGGCGCCGTCGCGGTCGCCGATGGTGGCATTGATGATGATCTCGCCCCACTGGTTTCGACCATGCTGAGCGATCCATTCGTTCATCGCCTCGCGCGCGGTCTCGACATCGCCCATCAGCGCCAGCGGCATCGCCCGGCCGGTGATTCCGGCGAACTCGACGTCGTGCTCGATTTCCGGCGCCAGCGCCAGGGCGTCTTCCGCGCGCCCCATGGCCATGTAGACCCATGCTTTTGTCGATGCGAACCAGGAGTTGGTCCCCATGGTGATCTCCCCTTCCTCGATCAAATTGAGCGAACGGTCGTAGTTCCCCAGCCACAGTTCCGCCTGGGCCGCCTTCATGGGCGCAATCACGTTCAGGGGCTCACAGCGCTGGAAACGATTCCAGACGTCTAGCATTTCCTCGGCATGGCCGATGCCGACGGCCAGTTCGATCCAGTTTGGCGACGGGCAGCCCTCGGTGGCGAGCGCTTTTTCGATGCGGTCGTGCAGGGGCGTCCAGTCGTCTGAAAACAGGACCCGTTCGACGTCGATGAAAGCCTTGCGCGGCGAGTCGCCCGAAAACCGCCAGGCGGCATCAATCACCCGGCGCAGTTCCGCCAGCGCGTTGGCCTGTTCTTCTGGCGTGCTGTTGCTGTCCAGGATGATGTGGCCATAGTAATCGGACATGTCCCAGTACGCCGCCCCGAATTCGGGCACCAGCTCAATGGCGCGGTTAAAGTGGATGAGGCCCTCGCGCATGTCGGCGATCAGGTTGTTGCTGCCGTGTGCCGTCGCGAATTGCTGCTTGCCTTTCTGGTACTCCACGAAGGCGTCCACGTTGCGTACGCCGGCGTCCTGCATGCGCCTCCAGGCATCGTCGTCCAGGATGATTTTCATGGCGTCGGCCACGTTGCGCGAGATGTCGTCCTGGATCGCGAAGACGTCGTCCATGGTGCGGTCGTAGGTCTCCGACCACAGGTGAAAACCGTCCTCCACCCGGATCATCTGCGCGGTGACGCGCACCTGCTCACCCTGGCGCCTCACGCTGCCTTCCAGCACGTTGGCCACGCCCAGCGTGCTGCCGATCACGCGCAGGTCCTCGTTCTTGCCCTTGTAGCTGAAAGACGAGGTGCGGCCAGCGACCTGCAGGTCGTGGATCTGCGCCAGCTGGTTGAGCAGTTCCTCGGAAAGTCCATCGGCGAAATACTCGTTTTCCGGGTCTGCGCTCATGTTGACGAAGGGCAGCACCGCGATCGAACGATTGTTCGTGGCCGAACGGCTTGCGATGGCAGGCGCCTCGCTGATTTCGGCGGTTGCCGCGGTACCCGGTGGTTTTTCCTCCTGAACGGTGATCCGGGGCTGCAGCATCACGAAAACGATACCGATCACAACCATGGCGATGGTCAGGTAGTTCAGCTTGCGCCCGGTCTCGTGCGCGATCGATTGCGAGCGGTCGATTTCGGAATCGCGCTTGATGCCCTCGGGGGTCAGTTCGAACGCCCAGGCGAACAAGGCAACCGGCACCAGGCCGATGGCCAGCACCAGGAACAGCAGGCGAAACGCCCAGGCGGGCACCCCGAAGGCCTCCAGCAGAATGTCGGCGACCTGCAGCAGCACCCAGGACATCACAACGTAGGCGATGCTTACGCGGAACACGTTGCGGCGCTTGAGTTCATTGAAAAAGGACACTTGGGGTCTCTGCATGACCAGGTTTTGCGGAAAGACTACCTGCAAGTCATGAAAATGCCAAACGAAAGGCCCGCCGGGCCATATCGATATGTCAGAATGGCGGCGAACCGGCCACGCGGTTGAACACGTCATGACGGATCTGTTGGAACACACCATCGACTGCCCCTACTGCGGCGAAGCCATCACGGTATTTGCGGATCCCTCGGTCCCGGAGCAGGAATACGTCGAGGACTGCCAGGTCTGCTGTCAGCCCATTTTGCTGCGGGTGACGGTTACGTTGCAGGGCGAGGCGACGGTCGAGTCCCGCAGAGAAAACGAGTAAAAAGCCGCTTGGCGGTGCGCGGTATCATGGCGCGTTGGGCGCTCAATCTCCATGATCGCAATCCCCGCTTACGGCCGTATCCAGATCATTCACTCCGGGAAGATGGTTTTGATCGGTGGCGGAGGATCAGCCCGCGACGGGTTGACCGGGCCCAGCACTTTCGTGAAAAAGCTGTCCAGTGCCGGCACATAGGTCTCGCGGCTGATCCAGAATCCGGCGTTGTGGTCGCCGCCCAGTTCCAGGAATGTCTTCGGCTCGTTGGCGGCTTCGAACACGGTTTCGGCCATGTCGAAGGGTATGATTTCGTCCTGCCGGCTGTGCACCACCATCAGCGGCGCATCGATGCGGGAAACGTAGTCGCGCACCGGGTAGCCGATACGCGTGATCAGCCGCGCGGGCAGCACCGGGTACAGGCGTTTGCCCATGTCCAGCCCGGAGCTGAACGTGGACTCGATAATCACGCCGGCCGGGTTGACGTCCTCCTGGCCGGCCAGCCAGGAGCCGACCGCGCCGCCCAGCGATCGCCCGAAAATCACGATGCGCTGCTCGGGCACGCCGCGCTCGTCGACCAGGTAATCCCACGCCGCGCGGGCGTCGAGGTAGGTGCCGTTTTCACCGGGTTCGCCGCTGCTTTGGCCATAGCCGCGATAGTCCACGATCAGCACGTCTAGGCCCAGGCGGTTGAAGATAATGAGGCTTTCCAGGCGGTGCGAGATGTTGCCGGCGTTGCCGTGAAAAAACAGCAGCGTGCCGCGCGCGCCGCCGGCCGGTACGAACCAGCCGTGCAGGCGCTCGCCGTCTTCGGTTTCGATCCAGGCGTCTTCGTATGCAAAACCCATGGCCGACGGGTCGGCTTCCAGTTCACGTCCGGGCATGTGCGGCAGGAAGACCAGCCGGTCCTGCAGAAAGAACAGCATCAGGCTGAACCCGATGTACAGCATGACGGCTGCGACAAGGAAAACGGTCAGTGTTTTCATGGCACGAGTTTAGCGCAGGCCGGCTGCATTTGTTGGCGCCGCCTGTCACGCAGGGCTGTCCCTGTGCGAAAATGACGAAAGGTTGAAAGCGACCCGCGGAGGTCATCATGTCCACCCGAAATACAAAAACATCCCGGAAAAAACCGAGAGTGGCGCTGGTGCTCGGCTCCGGCGCGGCGCGCGGCTGGGCGCACATCGGCGTCATCCACGAGCTGGCCGCCATGGGCATCAAGCCGGACCTGGTCGTCGGCTCATCGGTAGGCGCCGTGGTCGGCGGTGCTTATGCCTCCGGCAACCTGGAGCCCTTCGAGGAGTGGATTTCGGACCTCGGCCGCGTGGACATCATCCGCCTGCTGGACGCCAAGATGACCGGCGGCGGTTTCCTGCAGGGCAAGTCGCTGATGAACGCGATCGGCAAGCAGATCGGTGATCCGAAGATCGAAGACCTGGATATCCCGTTCGCCTGCGTGGCCACCGAGCTGGGCAGCGGCCGCGAATTATGGCTGCGAGAGGGTTCGCTGCTGGACGCCTGCCGCGCCTCGATCGCGCTGCCCGGCATGTTTGCGCCGTCGCTGGA
>JAZBPJ010000138.1:0-37635 GCA_036351575.1 Lysobacterales bacterium
CCAATTAGCGTAACGTTCATCTCGGACACCTCTTGTCGTTTATTGAAGTACGAAACTCAATAATGGCGCATCACGACGCCGATTAGTGCAAGAGGTGTCCATCTCATCATCCCTGTGGCGCTTGTCTTGCCGCCATCCAGGCGTCAAACACCCCTGGACAGCGATATACGGCATCACGGCAACTGCCTCCGTCAGAGCGCGCTTTCCAGCCAGCCAAACACTTGCAGTAGATCAAGGCCGTAACCGTCACGGCGGGCTACCATGCCTGCGTCCCCCCGCAGTGATGGGTTACATGTCATGAAAAAACAATACGATTGCATCGTCATGGGCGCCGCAGGGCGTGATTTCCACGTTTTTCTTTCCTTCCTTCGCGGCAACGAGCATTTTCGCGTCAAGGCGTTCACCGCGACGCAGATCCCGTTCATCACGGAGCGAAAATTTCCGCAGGCGCTGGCCGGTCCGGGTTACGAGGATGACATTCCGATTTACGACGAGTCGGAACTGCCCCGGCTGATCGACGAGATGGACATCGATTTCGTCTTTTTCGCTTACAGCGATATTTCGCATGCCGACCTGATGCACAAGTCGAGCATGGTGCAGGCGGCGGGCGCGAGTTTCATCATTGCGGGTCCCGACCATACCCAGCTGGTCTCGGACAAGCCGGTGGTAAGCATTACCGCAACCCGCACCGGCGCCGGCAAGAGCCCCCTGACGCAATTTTTGGCGCGCTACCTGACCGACCAGGGCAAAAAAACAGCCGTGATTCGTCATCCGATGCCTTACGGCAACCTGGAAATGCAGGCTGTGCAGCGTTTCGCCACTCCCGAAGACCTCGACCGGCACGAGTGCACGATCGAAGAGCGCGAAGAGTACGCGCCTTACGTCGATATGGGCATACCGATATACGCCGGCGTGGACTACCAGGGCATCCTGGACGAGTCCTCACGCGAAGCCGATATTGTCATGTGGGACGGTGGCAACAACGATTTTTCCTTTATCAGGCCCGACCTGGATATCGTGGTGGTCGACGCGCTTCGGGCCGGTCACGAGATCGATTATTTTCCGGGCGAGGTGAATTTCCGTCGCGCCGACATACTCGTCATCGGCAAGGTGAACTCGGCCGCCCCGGGCGCGGTTGAAGGTATTCGTGAGCGCGCCAAGGCGCTCAATCCGGATGCCCTTATCGTGACCGCCGATCTCGAAGTCGCCATTGACCGGCCGGACCTGATCGAGGGCCGTAAAGTGCTGGTGATCGAGGACGGTCCGACCGTCACCCACGGCGGCATGGCGTTTGGCGCCGGCATCGTCGCGGCAGAACGCCAGGGTGCGACTCCGGTCGAACCGCGGCCGTACGCGGTCGGCACCATCGCCGAGACCTACGAGGCATACCCGCACATGCAGCGCATTCTTCCCGCGATGGGTTACTCGAAAGAGCAGCGCAAGTCACTGGCCGAGACCATCAACGCCTGCGCGGCTGCTGAACAGGTCGCCTGTGTCGTGGATGCCAGCCCGGCGCGACTCGATCGCATGCTTAAAATCGACGTGCCGATGGTGCGGGTGACCTACCGCTTCAGGCAGATCGACGGGGACCCGATAGAGGAACGTGTGCTGGGTTTGATCTGATCAGAACAAGCGCCCCTGCCGCCGGCGGCAGGGGCGGTCGTTGTGCTTTTTACGGGACACTGCTAGTCTGCCGGAATCCTTTTTCAGTAGCGTTTCGCTTATGGCCAAGTACGCAGACATTACCGGCTGGGGCAAGTGCATGCCTCCGGCCATACTCAGCAACGACGATTTTGCATCCGTCATCGATACGTCGGACGAGTGGATTCGCACACGCAGCGGGATCAGTGAACGGCGCGTGTCGCATGTGCCCAACAGCGACCTGGCAGCGGTTGCCGCGAAGCGAGCGATGGCGGCAGCGGGTGCCCAAGCGGAAGAAATCGACCTGCTAATCCTGGCGACCACGTCGGGCGACAACATCGTGCCGTCGACAGCCGCTTACGTGCAGGCAAAAACGGATACGCTCAAGGCGGCGGTATTCGATCTCAACGCGGGCTGCAGCGGCTTCATTTACGGGCTCCAGACCGCCACCGCCATGATTCGCTCCGCCGGCTACAAAAAGGCGCTGGTGATCGGTTCAGAGCGCCTGACCTGGCTGATCAATTTTTCTGATCGCAGTTCCGGCGTGCTGTTCGGCGACGGCGCCGGCGCGGTGGTAGTTGAACCCTCGCAAGAGGAGTCCGGCCTGCTTTCGGCCCATCTCGGCTGCGACGGCCGCAAAGCCCATATTCTCGAAGTTCCGAATTCGGGGACCGGCGGCTACCGTTTTCGCGAGAACTACAACATTTTTGATATCAATTTCGACGGGCGCGAAATTTTCAAGCTCGCCGTCAAGGGCATGGCCTCCGAGGTCAAAAAGGTCCTGGCCGAGGTTGGACTGCAGCGCGAGGATATCGACCTGATCATTCCCCACCAGGCCAACCTGCGCATCATCGAGTCCCTCGCGCATTTTCTGAAGTCGCCGATGGACAAGGTGGCGGTCAACATACAGAACTACGGCAATACCTCGGCCGCGACGATACCGGTGGCGCTGTGTGAAATGCTGGAGCAGGGACGCATCGCGCCGGGCGACCGCATCATGCTCGCCGCGTTCGGTGCGGGCCTGACACGCGCCGCCGGGCTGCTGCGCTGGGGCCCGCGGGTGACGCCGCTCGGCGAAAGTGACGCGGAATTGCCGCCCTGCGATCAAACGGCCCTGGAAATCCTGGGCGATGCGATCAAGCATACCCTTTGATCGTGCGCGGTTGTCATCCCGGAATTCGCGCAGCGAATATCCTTTGTCATCCCGGAATTCGCGCAGCGAATATCCTTTGTCATCCCGGAATTCGCTCAGCGAATATCCGGGACCTTCTTCCAATTTACTGCGATCTCACAAAAAAAGGCCGGGAAATATCCCGGCCTTTCTCATTAACAACCGAACGATTTCAATCAGTCGTCCGCCAGCGCAGCGTGCGCTGCCGCCAGGCGCGCGATCGGCACGCGGAAGGGTGAACAACTCACGTAGTCCACACCCAGCTTGTGGCAGAGATGGATCGACTTCGGATCACCGCCGTGCTCGCCGCAAACACCGATTTCCAGAGAAGCACGGGTCTTGCGTCCTTCCTCGATCGCAAGTTCCATCAGGCGTCCGACTCCCTTCGGATCGATGCTGGTGAACGGATTGTCTTTCAGCATGCGTGTCTGCATGTAGTGCACCAGGAAGCCGGTTTCGGCGTCGTCGCGCGAGATACCGTAGGTCGTCTGCGTCAGGTCGTTGGTGCCGAAGGAGAAGAATTCGGCCGTGCCGGCGATTTCCCCTGCGGTTAGCGCCGCTCGCGGAATCTCGATCATGGTGCCGAATATCATCGGGACTTCCACACCCGCCTCGGCGCAGACCCGTTTCGCAATCTCGGTCAGCGGACCGACAATGGCCTCGAGTTCTCCGACGTGCGATACCAGGGGTATCATCACTTCGGGGTGCACGTCGATTCCATCCTCGGCGCAGCGGGACGCGGCTTCGAATATGGCTTGCACCTGCATCTCGTACAGGCGCGGGATGAGTATGCCGAGGCGGACGCCGCGGGTGCCGAGCATCGGGTTCGACTCGTGCAGCGACTCGACGCGTTCCAGCAATGCTGTTTTCTGCCGGATTTTTTCCAGCGTCGCGTCCATTTCCTTGAGACTGGTCATGTGCTGCAGGTGCAGCTTGAGATCGGTCAGTTCCAGCATCAGGTCGTGCGCGGAGGGCAGGAACTCGTGCAGCGGCGGATCCAGCAGGCGAATGATGACGGGCAGCCCGTCCATGGCCCGGAACAGGCCGTCGAAATCGCTGCGCTGCATCGGCATCAGCTGATCGATGGCTTCGAAACGCTCGGCATCGTTAGCCGCGGTGATCATGCGCTGCATGATCGGCAGACGCTCTTCGGCGAAGAACATGTGCTCCGTGCGGCACAGCCCGATGCCCTTGGCGCCGTACTCCCGGGCGCGCTCGGCGTCCGCCGGGTAGTCCGCGTTGGCGCGTACGCCCAGTGTGCGGAACTCGTCGGCCCATTCGAGGACTTTAAGCAGGTAAGGGTCCTTGATGTCCGGTTCCACGGTCGGCAGGTTGGCGTGGTAAATCAGGCCGAGGTTGCCGTCGATGGACAGGTACTCGCCTTCACGAATGACCAGGTCCTCGCCGATCGACATGCAGTGGTTTTCCAGGTCGATCTCGATTGCATCGACACCGACGACCGCCGGCGTGCCGAACTGGCGCGCGACGAGGGCCGCGTGGCTGGTGCGACCGCCCTTGGACGTCACCACGCCCTTTGCGGCCAGCATGCCGTGCACGTCGTCGGGACGGGTTTCGGGCCGGACCAGGATGACGTTCTTGCCTTCTTCTTTGGCCCAGCGTTCCGCCAGGTCCGGCTCGAAGGCGATCACGCCGACGGCCGCGCCCGGGGAGACATTGAGACCCTCGGCGATCGGCGAGGCGTTTTTGACGGCTTCCGGGTCGAGTTGGGGATGCAGGAAGAAATCGATCTGCTCGGGCTTGACGCGTTTGACCGCTTCTTCGCGGCTGATCAGGCCCTCTTCGACCATGTCGACCGCGATGCGGACCTCGGCTTGTGCGGTGCGCTTGCCGTCGCGGGTCTGCAGCAGCCACATCTTGCCCTGTTCCACCGTGAATTCCATGTCCTGCATGTTGCGGTGGTGTTTTTCGAGGCGGTCGGAAATCTCCTGCAGTTCCTTGTACATTTCCGGCATGATGTCGCCCATCTCGGAAATGCGCATGGTCTGGCGGGTGCCGGCTACCACGTCCTCGCCCTGGGCGTTGACCAGGAAGTCGCCCTCCAGGTGCGGATCGCCGGTGGTGGCGTTGCGCGACATGAAGACGCCGGTGGCGGAATCTTCGCCCATGTTGCCGAACACCATCGTCTGGATGTTGACGGCCGTGCCGAGGTCGTGCGGAATGTTGCTGGCGTTGCGGTAGTCGATGGCGCGTTTACCGTTCCAGGACTTGAACACGGCCTCGGTCGCCAGGCGCAGCTGCTCGTAAGGATCCGACGGGAACTTTGTGCCGGTGTAGGTCTTGAAGATTTTCTTGAAGCGCTGGGTTACCGATTTCCAGGCCTCGGCGTCCAGCTCCGTGTCGGATTTTACGCGGGATTCACGCCGCTGGGCGGTGATCACGGCTTCGAACACCTCGTCGGGCACACCCATCACGACCGATCCGAACATGTGGATCAGGCGGCGATAGATGTCCCAGGCAAAACGCGGGCGGTGCGCCCGGGTGGCCAGGATCTCGACGATTTCGTCGTTCAGGCCGATGTTCAGGATCGTGTCCATCATGCCGGGCATTGAGAATTTCGCGCCGGAACGGCAGGACACGAGCAGGGGGTTGTCGGGATCGCCGAACTTTTTGCCGGTCTGTTCCTCGAGCGATTTGACGGATGCGAGGATCTGTTCCCAGGAGTCGCCCGGGAATGTTTCACCGGCTTCCAGGTAGTCGTTGCAGGTCTCGGTGGTCACGGTGAAACCGGGGGGAACCGGTATGTCGAGCCGCGTTGCGTCAAGCAGGTTGGCGCCCTTGCCGCCAAGCAGGCTGCGAACGGCTTCCCAATCCTGTCCGCACTTGTCCATCGCCGCATCGTAATCGTTGAAGAGGTATACGTATTTCTGTGTCATTTTCGTCTCCAGGGACGGTCTTGAAATTCGCTGCAAAGTCTAACAAGAAATGATGACACTTCCGGCATCTTTAACTGACCCATGTCAACTGTCTGGCTAGCGGTTCGGCAAAGTCCTATACTGGTTCGCTGATGAATCAACCCCATGTCTGGAGGATAGAAAATATGACCCGCTTTTTTGTAGTGCTCGCAACCGCAGCCCTGATGATTCCCGCCGCAAGCTTGATGGCAGGTGATTCCCCCCAGGAGCTGCGTCATGAACTGATGGAAGACGTGGGCGGTGGCGCAAAGACGATCGGTGGCATGCTCAAGGGCGAAAAACCGTTTGACGCGGCCGCGGCCGCGGCCGCATTCCAGGTCTGGGCGGATGCGGCCGAGACGTTCGGCGACCTGTTCCCGGAGGGCAGCGAGTCCGGTTTCGGAACCGAGGCGGCCCCCGCAATCTGGACTGACCGTGCCGGCTTTGACGCAAAGCTTGCAGAGTTCGCAGAAGCCTCCAAAGCCGCTGTAGCGGCCGCGCCGCAGGACCTGGATGCGCTCAAAGCGGCTGCCGGACCGGCCTTCGAGACCTGTAAAGGCTGCCACGAGGACTACCGGATCGAAGACTGAGGTCCGGGTCGAAGATCAGCGCGAGCCGCTTCATGGAATGGGTCAAGAAAGCCTTCTGGATCATTCTCCTGTTCGTTGTGCTGCCCTGGGTGCTGACGCGCCCGGGCAGCTTCGATGCGGATCGCCTGCCCAACCGCAACCCCGATATCGCCAATGGTGAACGTCTGTTTCACGCTGGCGGATGCGCGTCCTGTCACGGCGAAGACCTGGCGGGCGGCCTGGAACTGAACACGGAGTTCGGAACGTTTCGCGTGCCGAACATCACACCGCACCCCGAGGCGGGAATCGGGAACTGGTCTGACGCGGATATGGCCAACGCCATGCTGCGCGGCGTATCGCCGGAAGGGCGGCATTATTACCCGGCGTTTCCCTACGCTTCATACACGCGCATGGAACCCGGAGACATCGTCGACCTGCGGGCCTACCTCGACGAATTCGAACCCCGCCCCGATCGCAACGCGGAACACGAACTCGCCTTTCCCTTCAACCTGCGCCGCGCCGTCGGCTTCTGGAAACTGCTTTACCTGAAGCAGCGCCCGGTGATCTCCGCCGAGGACCTGGGCGAGCACGCCCGCCGGGGGCGCTACCTGGTCGAGGCAGTCGGCCACTGTGGGGAATGCCACACGCCCAGGGGGCTTCTGGGCGGCCTGGACCAGGAGCGCTGGCTGTCCGGGGCGGCCAACCCGGACGGCGAGGGCCGCGTTCCGAATATCACGCCGCACGAGGACGGCCTGGCCGATTGGTCGGTCGAGGATATCGCGTACTACCTCGAGTCGGGTTTTACTCCGGATTTCGACACGGTGGGCGGATCCATGGTCGAAGTGCAGGAGAATTTCGCCATGCTGCCCCGCGCAGACCTCGAAGCCGTGGCCGAATACCTGAAAGCCGTGCCGGCTCAGGCTTCGGATTCGCGCTGAAACAGCGAAAAAGCCCGTAGCCCGGCGATCGGCCTGCTGAACCCATGGAATTCCTGATCACGCTCCTGGTCCTGTTTTTCATCCTGCTGGCGGCACATTTCTGGCTGGCCGGCAGCGAGGATCTGAGCCGTTACGATCACCCGGTCGAACCGGAGGGCGGCGAGACCATTGCCGCGGCAGGCGGGCCGAGCGAGAGTCATCGGCAGGCAGAAGCCGCCTTGTTGTCGGTCGGGCCTGAAATCGAGTCGCTGCCGCCCCGAAAACTGATTCCCTGGGTCCGGGATTTCATGGACCGCATTCCCGAGGGACGCCGCTTCGACGCCGAATTCCGGCCGGTCGAATGCGATGGCGTGCGCTGCGAGTGGGTGCTCGCGCCCGGTGCCGACCCTTCACGCAGGGTGCTGTATCTGCACGGCGGTGCATTTTTTGCCGGCAGTCCGCTCAGCCACCGGACCATCACGGCCCGGTTCTCGGCCGTTGCCCGCGCGGCGCTGCTCTCGGTGGATTACCGCCTGCTGCCGGAGCACCGCCGGCGGGACGGCATCGATGATTGCCGCTCTGCATACCGCTGGCTTCTGGTCAACGGACCCGACGGGCCGCTGCCACTCTCGCGATTCTTCATCGGCGGTGATTCGGCCGGCGGCAACCTGGCGCTGATGCTCTCGGCCTGGGCCCGGGACGGGGGGCTGCGTTCCGCCGATGCCGTAGTGACGTTTTCACCGACTACCGACAGCACGTTCCGGGCGCCAAGCATGCAGAGCAACGCGGAAAGCGACGCGATGGTCCGTTCATTGATGGCGCCGCTGAAGCGCGTACCGCGGCCCATGCTGCGCTGGATGAGCGCCCTGACCAACCGTGTGCGGCCGGCCGCCCCGGAAGTCTCCCCTGTTTATGGTGACCTCTCGGGGCTTCCGCCGACATTGATCCAGGCCAGCGACAGCGAGATGCTGTACGACGACGCGCGCCGCTACGTGAACAAGGCGCGCTGCGCCGGCTCACCGGCGTACCTGCAAACCTGGAGCGGATTGCTGCACGCCTGGCCGCTGTTTTACCCGCAGGTCGACGAAGCCCGCCATTCCTGGGAGCGTGTCGCGGCGTTCCTGGAACGAGTGGAAGCAGGCGAAGCCGGCTGCTACCAGCGGCCACGCTCCCGGTAGTCGCGATCCCTGCCCATCTGCCTCGCTACCGCGACGCGCTGGTTCGCGCCGCTCAGTATCCGGACCTGGTAGGCCGATTCGCGCGCCAGCAGCGTGCCCGGACGGCTGGTCCAGCTTTTGCGATACAGGCGCTTGACGGCCGCGAGCGCGTCGGGTGAGCGTTCCTGCAGCGCAGCGGCCATCTTCAGGGCCTGTTCAAGCGGGTCGTCCGCGACACGGGTGACCAGGCCGAGTTCCAGGGCCTGGCGGCCGTCCATGACTTCGGCCGACATCGACAGCCACATGGCGTGATCCCGGCCGGTGCTTTCGCGCAGCGCCAGTGAGCCGCCCATGTCGGGGATCAGGCCCCAGCGGCCCTCCATCACGGACAGCGAGGCATCCGGGCCAGCGACGCGGAAATCGGCTCCCAGCGCGATCTGCAGGCCCCCGCCCCAGCAGCGGCCATGGATTGCGGCGATGACCGGTACGGGCAGGGTGCGCCAGCCGGTACTCACCGCCTGGGCGAGGTTCGAACGCCAGGGCAGCCATTTCCACAGCAGCCGGAACATGCCCGTCCGGTCATTCATCAGGGCCTTGATGTCCAGCCCGCTGCAAAAGTCTTCACCCCGGCCGCTGAGAACGACGGCGCGCACGGAGCGGTCACCGCGCAGTTTCTTCTGCGCCTCGACGATGGCTTTGAACATGGGCAGATCAAGGGCATTGCGCTTGGCCGGACGCGCCAGTTCGACGCGGGCGAGACCTCCGTCGACGGACAGACTGATTCGATCCCTGATGATCATTTTTCTCGATTCCTCCGACCCCTGGACATTAGAATAGAGCGCCGTGAGCCCGCGTTGCATCGATCGCTTGGCGGGCGCGGCAGGAAAATCCAAGCGAGTGACCGACGTGCCCCGAAAAAACAAGCTCAAAATCTGCCTGGCCACCTCTGAAATGGCCCCGTACGCCAAGACGGGCGGTCTGGCCGACGTTGCCTCTGCGCTGGCTGCTTACTTGCACGACCAGGGCCACGACCTGCGCCTGCTGATGCCGCTGTATGCGACGATCGACCCGTCGGCGCTCGACATCAAGATTGTACCGGAGTTGCAGGGCATGGAGATGCAGGTCGGCGGCCAGGTCGTGACTTACGACATCGTCGAAGTCCGGTCAAAAGACGTCAAGCCGGCCATCTACATGCTGCGCTGCCCCGACCTGTTTCACGGCGGACGACTCTACGGCGGTTACGATGAGCATGTCCGGTTCACGCTGCTGTCGCGTGCGTCCATCGAGATGTGCCAGCGCCTGAATTTCGCGCCGGACATTTTCCACGTGCACGACTGGCATACCGCGCTGGTGCCGGCCTACCTCAAAACGCTTTATGCCTGGGACGAGCTGTTCAAAAAAACAAAAACCGTGCTGACAATCCATAACATCGGTTACCAGGGAGTATTCGGAAACCATGTGCTCGGCGACATCGGGCTGGAAGGTTCCACCGAGGTTTTTGACGCCGAGGAACTGTATTACGGCCGCGTCAATTTCATGCGCACCGGCGTCATGCATGCCGACCTTCTGACGACCGTCAGCCCGACGTACGCCCGGGAAATCATGGATCCGGAATACGGCATGGGCCTGGAAAACAGCCTGCGACAGCGGCACGGCTCGCTGGTCGGGATACTCAACGGCGTCGACTACGACGAGTGGAATCCGGGAACCGACCCGCACATCCAGCACAATTACTCGGCGCGCAGATTGGCGGGCAAAGAGAAAAACAAGCGGGCCCTGATGGAGGAAATGGGGCTCGAGTACGTCTTCGACCGACCGCTTTTCGGCATGATCACGCGCCTGACCTACCAGAAAGGCATCGAACTGGTTCAGCAGGTGGTCCCGGACCTGATGCGCTCGAGGGATTTTTCGCTCGCGGTGCTGGGCAGCGGAGAATACGGGCACGAACAGTTTTTTGAGTGGCTGCTGCGCGAGTTTCCCGGCCGGGTCGGCTTTTACTGCGGGTTCAACAATCCGCTCGCGCACCGTATCGAGGCCGGAGCGGATATCTTCATGATGCCTTCGCGCTACGAACCCTGCGGCCTGAACCAGATGTACAGCCTGCGCTACGGCACCGTGCCACTGGTGCGCGCCACCGGCGGGTTGGCCGACTCCGTGCAGCACTTCGATGCAAAAACCGGGCAGGGCACCGGTGTCGTCTTCCATGATTTCGACGCCAACGGATTGCGCTGGGCGATGGAAACGGCGCTCGGTCTCTACGCCAATAAACGCGGATGGAAGCAGGCTGTGAACAACGCAATGCAGATGGACTATTCATGGTCCGAGCAGGGCGCACAGTACGTCAAGCACTTCCGCAAGCTGCTCGGGCAGTGATGCCTGAATTGGCTGGGAGACAGCCGGGCTTCGGTGCATCTGTGCCGGGGTCTGAAAAACAGGATGTTTTTCCCGAAGCGCCATAGGGATATGCCTGAGCGTCCCCGGCGCGGATGCACCGAGGACCGGCAACCATCCTGGGCAAGACGAAGATGAACAGTGTTGCCGATTCGTCATCAAATGACACTGATGACTTTACACGGGCATTGATCTTCATTCCGTCCCGCCCGACGAGCAGGCTCGCTGTTCTCGCTGTATAATGCGCGGTCAATTTCATTGCTCAAGCTCGAGGAACCCCAAACATGAGTTATCGCCACATCAAGATCCCCGAATCCGGAGAGAAAATTTCCATCGTCGAAAACCGCATGGTCGTCCCCGACAACCCGATTCTGGGCTTCATTGAAGGCGACGGTATCGGCCCGGATATCACGGCTGCAGCGATGCGCGTCTGGAACGCCGCCGTCGAAAAAGCCTACGGCGGAAAGCGCAAGGTTCACTGGGCGGAACTCTTTCTCGGTGAAAAAGCCGCCGGCATTTACGACGGTGACTATTTTCCGGCCGAGACCCTGGATGCGGTCAAGGAACTGACCGTCGCGATCAAGGGTCCGCTGACGACTCCGGTAGGCGGCGGTTTCCGTTCCCTGAACGTGTCGCTGCGGCAGGAACTCGACCTCTACGCCTGCGTGCGCCCGGTGACCTATTTCAACGGCGTCCCTTCGCCGATGAAACACCCGGAAGAGGTTGACGTGGTGATTTTTCGTGAAAACACCGAGGACGTGTACAGCGGTATCGAGTACCAGTCGGGCACGGATGAAAACAAGAAGCTGGCGAAATTCCTGCGCGAAGAGATGGGCGTCGACTTTTTCGAAGACGCCGGCCTCGGCATCAAGCCCATTTCGCCGTTCGGTTCCAAGCGACTGGTGCGCAAGGCGATCCAGTACGCGATCGACAACGGCCGCAGCAACGTCACGCTGGTGCACAAGGGCAACATCATGAAGTTCACCGAGGGCGCCTTCCGCAACTGGGGTTACGAGCTGGCCCGTGAAGAATTCGGTGACGTGACCATCAGCGAAGACGAACTGTGGGAGAAATACGACGGTGTCCAGCCCGAGGGCAAGATCGTGATCAAGGATCGCATCGCGGACATTACCTTCCAGCTCATGCAGCTGCGCCCGGCCGAATTCGACGTGCTGGCCACGATGAACCTGAACGGGGATTACCTGTCCGATGCGCTGGCTGCCGAAGTCGGCGGCATGGGAATCGCTCCGGGCGCCAACATGGCCGATCATATCGCCGTCTTCGAGGCGACCCACGGCACCGCGCCCAAGTATGCAAACCAGGACAAGGTCAATCCGAGTTCGCTGATGTTCTCCGGCTGCATGATGTTCGATTACATCGGTTGGCGCGAAGTGTCCGCGCTGATCAACGCGGCATTCGAGAAGACCGTCGGCGCCGGTATCGTGACCTACGACTTCGCGCGCCAAATGGAAGGCGCGACCGAGGTGTCCACCTCCGGATTCGCGGACGCGCTTATCGAGCGCCTCTGAGTCGTGCACGGGGAGGCGGTTTCAGGGGCCGGGTTCTACGCAACGGCCGGCCGCTGCCTCGCCGTTTGCGATCCCGCTGAAAAATGTGACGCGGTCCTGGCGTTTGCCGGGGCCGCGGACGCCGGTCTTCTCGAACGCGAAACAGGCGGCGGGCCAAAAGCGATTTCCGAGCCCGGGCGCCCCGATCGGCCGGAACTGGTGGACCCGGTGCGCGTTCCGCGCCGTCGCCTCGGCAGTGCGGCGGGCCGGGCGGCCCTGGTGCACGCCATTGCGCACATCGAGTTCAACGCCATCAACCTGGCGCTGGACGCGGTTTACCGTTTTCGGGACATGCCGCCCGATTATCATCTCGACTGGCTCTCGGTGGCCGCCGACGAAGCGCGCCACTTTCGGCTGCTCTCGAACCGCCTGAAGGAAATGGGATACGCGTACGGCGATTTTCCGGCGCATAACGGCCTGTGGGAGATGGCGAAAAAAACCGCGGGCAGCTGCCTGGAACGCATGGCGCTGGTGCCCCGCGTGCTGGAGGCCCGCGGCCTCGATGTCACCCCGGGCATGATCGAACGGCTCTCAGCCGCCGGTGACGACAGGACCGTGGCGGCCCTCGAGGTCATTCTCGACGAGGAAGTCAGGCACGTGGAGATCGGCACGCGCTGGTTTCGTCACTGCTGCGCACTCGAGGGGCGGGACCCGGTGAAGACCTTCCTGGACTTGCTGCGGCGCTACTATTCCGGGCTTCCGCGCGGCCCCTTCAACCTGGAAGCCCGCTACCGTGCCGGTTTCACGAAAGAAGAGATGGCCGCGCTCGAGGGCGGCGCCCAGGGCGCGTGACGCGGCCCTAGATGGTCCGGCTGGCCGCGCCGTCCGCGGTCACTTCAAGGTAGCTTGCGTGATCGTACCAGTCGGAGAGCACGATGCGCGTGCCCGTTGCTCCGCCGGGTAAACCGTGTTCGTGGACCGCCGGCCGGTGCGTATGCCCGTGGATCATCCGTTCCACGCCGTGCTCGATGAACGCCTGCCGAACGGCATGCTCGTTGACGTCCATGATGGCCATCTCGACGGCGCCCTTGTGCTGCCGGCTGGCATCTCGCATGTTCCGCGCCATTTCGGTGCGCTGCTCCACCGTCATGGCCAGGATGCCTGCCTGCCAGGCGGGATTGCGTGACTGCGCCCTGAACGCCTGGTACTCGGTGTCGTCGGTACACAGGCTGTCACCGTGCAGTAGCAGCGTGGGTCTGCCGTACAGGTCGACGACAATGTTTTCGGGCAGCAAGCGGAAGCCGGCGCGGGCGGCGTAATCCGCGCCCAGGAGAAAGTCGCGGTTGCCGTGCTGAAAACCGATCGGCAGGCCCTGTCCGGCCAGAGCGGACGTCGCGGCTGCTACGCTGAGAGCCGCTTTCGACACCGCGTCGTCGCCGATCCAGTATTCGAACAGGTCCCCGAGTATGTACAGGGCCTGCGCTGAGCGCGCCGGGCCTTCAAGGAAGGCCATCAGCCACTCGGTGGTCTGCGGGCGCGCGTCCTCGAGGTGCAGATCGGAAATGAACAGCGTACTCATCGCGCCGGCCGCGGTTTCACTCGCGCACGATCGTGACGCTTTCGATCACGACCGGTTCGACCGGAACGTCTCGACGCCCCCTTACGGTATGGGTCGGTACGGCGCGAATTCGATCGACCACGTCCATGCCGGACACGACCTGCCCGAAGACCGCGTAACCCCAGTTGTCGCGATCCTGGTAATCCAGCCGCATGTTGGTTTCGACATTGATAAAGAACTGCGCGGTGGCGGAGTGGGGTGTGGGCAGCCGCGCCATCGCGATCGTACCCCGGCGGTTGGAGAGCCCGTTATTGGCTTCGTTCTGGATGGGCTCGCGCGTGCTCTTTTTCTGCAGTTCCGGCGTAAAGCCACCGCCCTGGATCATGAAATCGGCGATCACGCGGTGAAAAATCGTGCCGTCGTAAAAACCCTCTTCGGCATAGGAGACGAAGTTCTCGACAGTCAGCGGAGCTTTTTCGGGAAGGAGTTCAAGCTGGATTTCGCCCATGCTGGTCGCCATGACCGCGCGCAGCGGAGCCTCCTGCTGCGTTTCGTCCTGTGCCAGCGCGAGCACGGGCAGCGTGAACATCACGGCGAGAAGAGCATTGAACAGGAAGTTTAGCGCTGGTCTTTTCATGTGTTGTATCCGCTGCCGAAAGAGGTCGAAGACCGGAATGATACTGGTGCATTCCGGACATCGCCAGTCCCGTGCTGCGAGGCGCCTCGACAAGCCCGCCAATCCGTCCGTAACTATCGGAAATATGGTATAATTCCATGCTTGTCGGGTCGCGTTTTCCGGATCATCATTCTTCCGGAACAGCCCAAAACATAACAATTAAAAAACAACAATATAAAAGATATTCCGGAGAAGGATTCTAGTATGGCAGAGCTCGCCAAAGAAATTCTGAACGTCAACCTCGAAGACGAAATGCGGAAGTCCTACCTGGACTACGCGATGAGCGTCATCGTCGGGCGTGCATTACCGGATGTTCGTGACGGTCTGAAGCCGGTTCATCGCCGTGTTCTGTACGCGATGAACGTGCTTGGAAACGACTGGAACAAGGCTTACAAGAAGTCGGCCCGCGTGGTCGGTGACGTGATCGGTAAGTACCATCCGCACGGCGACACCGCCGTATACGACACCATCGTCAGAATGGCGCAGCCTTTCGCGATGCGCTACATGCTGGTCGACGGGCAGGGCAACTTCGGTTCGGTCGATGGCGACGCCCCCGCGGCGATGCGATACACCGAGGTGCGCATGTCGCGGCTGGCGCACGAGTTGCTGTCCGACCTCGACAGGGAAACCGTTGATTTCGTTCCCAACTACGACGAAACGGAGCAGGAACCCCAGGTCATGCCCACGCGGGTGCCGAACCTGCTGGTCAACGGCTCGGCGGGTATCGCGGTCGGCATGGCGACCAATATTCCGCCGCACAACCTGGTCGAAGTCATCAACGCGACCCTCGCCCTGATCGAAGACCCGGAGCTCACGGTCGATGACCTGATGCAATACCTGCCGGGGCCGGATTTTCCGACCGCCGGGATTATCAATGGCGCGCAGGGTATTCACGAGGCTTATCACACCGGGCGCGGGCGAATCTACGTCCGGGCGCGCTGCGTGATCGAAACGAACGAGTCCAGCGGCAAGCAGTCCATCATCGTCAACGAACTTCCTTACCAGGTGAACAAGGCCCGGCTGCTGGAAAAAATCGCAGAACTGGTCAAGGAAAAGAAGCTCGAAGGCATAACCGAGCTGCGCGACGAGTCGGACAAGGACGGCATGCGAGTCGTCATCGAATTGCGCCGCGGCGAAGTGCCCGAGGTCGTGCTGAACAACCTGTACAAGCACACGTCCATGCAGAGCGTGTTCGGAATCAACATGGTTGCCCTGAAGCACGGTCAGCCGAAGCTGTTGAACCTGCGCCAGGTGCTCGATGCCTTCGTCGCCCATCGGCGGGAAGTGGTCACGCGCCGCACCCTGTTCGACCTGCGCAGGGCGCGCAACCGGGCGCACCTGCTGGAAGGCCTGACCGTGGCGCTGGCGAACCTCGACGAGGTGATCGACCTGATCAAGGCCTCGCCGACACCCGCCGAGGCCAAGGAAGGCCTGCTGGCGCGTTCCTGGGCGCCTGGCGTCGTAGCTGCGATGCTGGGGCAAGGCGGGGCAGATACCTCGCGGCCCGAAGAACTCGAAGATTCCTACGGTCTCTTTGAAGACGGGTATCGCCTGTCGCCGCCGCAGGCCCAGGAGATTCTGAACATGCGCCTGCACCGCCTCACCGGGTTGGAGCAGGAAAAGTTGACCGGGGAGTATGGGGAAATCCTGTCCCTTATCAAGGAATTGCTGGACATTCTTTCGGACCCGCAGAAACTGATGGAAGTGATTCGCGGGGAACTGACCGAGATTCGTGATCAGTACGGCGACGAGCGCCGCACCGAAATCCTGCAAACGCGCCTCGACCTGAGCCTGGAAGACCTGATCACCGAGGAAAACGTCGTGGTCACCCTGTCGCATGCCGGCTACGCCAAGTCGCAGCAACTGGACCGCTACCGTGCCCAGCGCCGCGGCGGAGCGGGCAGGGCGGCGGCAAAGACCAAGGATGACGATTTTATCGAGAAGCTGTTCGTCGCCAATACACACGATACGCTGCTGTGTTTCACCAGCCGTGGAAGGGTCCATTGGCTGAAGGTTTACCAGTTGCCGCAGGCCAGTCACATCAGCCGCGGCAAGCCGATCGTAAACCTGCTGCCGCTTGAAAAAGAAGAGCGTGTAAACGCAGTGCTGCCGGTAAGAGATTTTCCGGATGACCTCTTTGTCTTTTTCGCCACGCGCAAGGGAATCGTAAAGAAGACGCCCCTGTCCGATTACTCCCGGCCACGCGCGGTCGGAATCTGGGCGATCGACCTGGGCGAGGACGACGAACTGGTCAACGTCACGCTCACGGACGGCAGCAAGGACATCATGCTGTTTGCGAGTTCCGGCAAATGCATTCGCTTCGCCGAGACGGACGTTCGACCGATGGGCCGTGTCGCACGCGGCGTGATCGGTATCCGCCTGGCCGGGGATCAGCAGGTCGTGTCCATGCTGGATATCGTCGGCGGAGAAATTCTCACGGTTACCGAAAACGGTTTCGGCAAGCGCACGCCGGTCGATGACCATCCGCGCCAGGGACGCGGCGGCCAGGGTGTGATCGGAATCCAGACTTCGGAGCGGAACGGCGCGCTCGTCTCCGCCATTCAGGCATCGGAAGAAGATGACATCATGCTGATTTCAAACGGCGGCACGCTGGTGCGCACCGGTGTTTCCGAGATCTCGAACCTGGGCCGCAATACCCAGGGCGTTACGCTGATCCGCCTGCGCGAGGGTGAAAAACTGGTCGGCCTGGAGCGCATCGAGCCGGACAGCGAAGAAGACGAAATTCCGGAAACGGAGTAAGCCGGTAATTTCGGGGCCGGATACATATTTCACTGGAAATATGTATCCGGCCCCAAATTATTACGGCCCCAAATTATCAGTCGATTTTCTGCGTCACGACAAAGGCGCCGCGGATATCGCCCAGGGCATAGCCGGTCGCTGTGTCTTCCGGGTACAGCTCAGCCAGCTTGGCTTTGACCTCCGGCGCCAGCGACGCGCCGTGGCAGGCCAGGCAGACGCCCCCGGTTGGAATGGCCTTCATGAAGCGATATTCCTCGCCGTCGGCGGATTTCGCGGTATCGTGCCAGGCAAGGTTCGCGGGATCCTCGCCGCTGCCTGCGCGTTCCTCGAAGGACAGCAGCACTTCTTCCTGCCACTCGTTCGGCGCGGCATCCGGGTTGCGGTTCTTCAGGCTCACGCGCGTGACGGTCAGGCCCTGGTCGGCGGATACCCTCCTGGCAATGGCCGGGGCCTCGGTATGGCAGACCTCGATCGCGGCCAGCGGTCCGCCGCTCTCCATGGCCGCAAGCAGTTCGCTTTTCAGCGCCTTGCCGTAAGCCTGTACGGCTGAGACCGCCCTGTCGGTCTGAGGATCGGCCGTCGGCGACTCAGCGGCCACGGCCCGTTGCGTCTGCGCGGGATACAGGACGGCCGCGACAACGGCCGGGAGCAGCAAGCTTTTCATGCTAACAGTCATGTGCAGGTCCTTCGTTTGAGTTCAACTTTCGTGCACGACCGATACGTTCAGGATCTTCTTGCCGGTCAGTGAGTTCGTGACCAGGCAGATCTGCTCGGATTTTTCGCACAGGCGGTGCGCTTTCTGGGCATCGGCGCCGGAGGGCAGGTACAGCGTGACGTCGATATGGAACTCGGTGAACTGGGTCTGGCGTTCGATGCGGTCCAGCACGCCATCCACTTCCACGGTGAGCGAATTCCAGTCGAATTTCGAAGCGCGCGCAACCGCCCGGAACGTCAGGATAAAGCAGTTTGCCACCGACGCGACCAGCATCGTTTCAGGCGACCACTTGTCACCGGGTCCGCCGAACTCCGCCGGGGGCATGGCCGGAATGGATACCAGGCCCGGGCTGCCCGTGTCGATGATGCCTTCGCTGCCGCCCTGTGCAGAAGCCTTGTAACGATGGGGGTAGTCTTGCATGAGTATCTCCGTTGCTAACGGTAAAATCGAATTATCGCCGTCGCCCCGTGAGAGACGACATGACAGGTGTCAGCGCGATTCGAGTTTGGCGAGAACGTTTTCAGCGCTGCTGACGCGAAAGTCACCGGGTTCCTCGACGAACAGGTCCGTGACGATCCCGTCTTTCGCCACGAGGGCGAATCTCCTGGCGCGCACACCCATGCAGAACGCACTGGAGTCGATGTCCAGGCCCAGGGCACGGGTGAAGTCGGCGTTGCCGTCGGCAAGCATCAGGATGTTTTCGGCACCGGCGCTGGCGGACCATGCGCCCATCACGTAGGCGTCATTCACCGAAAGGCAGGCGACGATGTCGATTCCGTGCGCGCGCAGGGCCTCGAACTGTTCGATATAGCCGGGCAGGTGACGGGCGGAACAGGTGGGCGTAAATGCACCCGGAACGCCGAAAAGCAGCACCGTTTTGCCGGCGAAAATCTCGCCGGTATCAAGCGTGGCCGGTTGCCCGTCCGCCATCGTTGCGACACGCGCGTCCGGAATCCGGTCACCGATCTGAATCGCCATGCTCAGTCATCCTCCGATACGCGAACCACGGTCCTGCCGTGGGCCTTGCCTTCCATCAGGCGGTCAAAAACGGGCCCCATTTCATCGAGGCTGACCTCCTCGCCGACGATGCGGTCCAGGTGGGCCGGTTTCCAGTCTGCACCCAGGCGGTTCCAGAGCATCCTGCGGGTTTCGATATCGCAGTTCGCGGAACTGACACCGAGCAGGCTGACGCCGCGCAGGATCAGTGGAAATACCGTGGTGTTCAACGCGTGCCCGCCTGCCATGCCGCAGACGGCGATATTGCCCCAGGGGCGAATCACGCGGGATACGCCGGACAGCATGCCGCCGCCAACCGTGTCGATGCACCCGGCCCAGGAGGCTTTCTCGAGGGGGGCCTGGCCCCAGTGCAGGTCGTGCCTCGAAACACACTGCTTCGCGCCCAGCGATTCCAGCCAGTCGAAGCTGTCGACCTTGCCGGTGATCGCATGCGCTTCGTAACCGGCTTGCGTAAGCAGATCGATGGCGATGGCGCCCAGCCCGCCGCTGGCGCCGGTGACGACGACGGGACCCATTTCGGGTCGCTGGCCGTTCTGTTCCATGCGCCAGAGACTCATCGCAGCGGAGAAACCGGCCGTTCCGATGCCCATGGCCTCGCGTGCGGTCAGTCCGTCGGGAAGGGGGACGACGATGTCCTCCGGAAGCCGCAGGTATTCGCTGAAGCCGCCGTCGCGGTTCTCGGAGAGGCCGCTGCCGTTGGCCAGCACGCGGTCACCGGGCTTGAATTGACCGCTGGACGACGCCACCACCGTGCCGGCGGCGTCGATGCCTCCGCAAAGCGGGTAATGCTTGAGAATCTTGCCCTTTCCGGTGGCGGCCAGGGCGTCCTTGTAATTGATGCCCGACCATTCCACGCGAATGGTCACGTTGCCCTCGCTCAGGTCCTCGACGCGGGCGGCCTCGATGCCGGAGCGGTAGCCGTCGGCGTCGTTGTGAATGCGGAAAGCGCGGAATATTTCGGGTATTTCGCTCATGGTGTTCATCAGTTGGCGCGGTGGATCGCTCTCGAGTCGAGATGCAGTGCGGCTTCGTGCACGGCTTCGGAGAGCGTGGGGTGCGCATGGACGATACGCGCGATGTCCTCGCTGCAGCCCTGGAATTCCATGGCCACGACGCACTCGGCGATCAGTTCGGACGCGTTGGCGCCGATGATGTGCACGCCGAGGATTTCGTCGGTCTCCTCGTGGGCCAGCATCTTGACCAGTCCGTCGCCGTTTCCGCCGGCCAGCGCGCGGCCGTTCGCGGCGAAGGGGAAAGATCCCGCCTTGTACGGCACGTCCTGCTCCTTCAGCTGCTGCTCGGTCCGGCCCACCCAGGCGATCTCGGGGTCGGTGTAGATCACCCAGGGCACGGTGTCGAAATGTATCTCGGCGTGTTTGCCGGCGATCAGTTCCGCCACGGCCACGCCTTCCTCGGAAGCCTTGTGCGCGAGCATCGGTCCGCGAACGGCGTCTCCGATGGCCCAGACGCCCGGCGCGCTGGTCCGGGACAGGTCGTCCACCTCGATCCGGCCGCGGTCGTCCAGCTGCACGCCGGAGTCTCCCGCTAGAAGACCCTCGGTGTAAGCCTTGCGGCCGACGCTGACCAGCAGGCGGTCAAAGACCATTTCCTCGGCCTTGCCCTTGATCTCCACGGAAACGTGGACCTTGCCTTTCTTCACTTCTGCACCCTGCACGAAAGCGCCCAGGTGAATATCGAGTTTCTGCCGCTTGAAAATCCGCGCCGCCTGCCTGGCAATGTCCGCGTCGGTCATGGCGAGGAAGTCCGGCAGCGCTTCGAGCAGCGTGACTTTTGAACCCAGCCGGCTCCACACCGAGCCGAGTTCCAGGCCGATCACTCCTGCGCCGATAACGCCCAGGGTTTTCGGTACGGTGTCGAAATCCAGGGCGCCCACGTTGTCGACGATGTGTTCACCGTCACAGGCGACGTTCGGAATCTGGATCGGCACGGACCCGGAAGCCAGGATCACGTTGTCGGCCGATAGCTCCTTTGCCTCGCCGCCATCGGCAGGGGTCACCGTCACCGCGCGGCCAGCGCCGAGCTGCCCGGTACCGTGATAAAAGGCGACCTTGTTCGCCTTGAGCAGCTGCAGTACGCCGCCGGTCAGCTTTTTCACCACGCCGTCTTTACGCGCGATCATCGTCGGCACGTCCATCGTCACCTTTGACGCGCTGATGCCGTGTTCCTTGTAGTCGTTTTGCAGGTGGTGATAGTGCTTGCTGGAATCCAGCAGCGACTTGGAAGGGATACAGCCCACGTTGAGGCAGGTGCCGCCGGGCGCAGGCTTTCCGTCCTTGCCGGTGAACTTGTCGATGCAGGCGGTCTTCAGCCCGAGCTGGGCCGCGCGAATGGCCGCCACGTAGCCGCCGGGGCCGCCGCCGATAACGATAACGTCGTATTTTTCACTCATGTCAGTGTTCCGTGTTCCTGGGGGCAGAGTAGCAGAGCTACTCTGCCCCCGGTTTTCTTGCGCCGTTCTCTCAGCTTACAGCCCCAACAGCAGTCTGGCCGGATCCTCCAGCGCGTTCTTCACGGCGACCAGGAACTGCACGGAGTCCTTGCCGTCGATCAGGCGGTGGTCGTAGCTCATGGCCAGGTACATCATCGGGCGGACTTCGATCTCGCCGTCGACGACCACCGGGCGCTGCTTGATGGTGTGCATGCCGAGGATCGCGCTCTGCGGCGGGTTGAGCAGCGGTGTGGACATCAGCGAGCCGAAAACACCCCCGTTGGTGATCGAAAACGTGCCGCCTTGCAGTTCGTCCAGCGAAATCGTTCCTTCTCGCGCTTTTTCGGCGAAGTCGGCGATGGCCATCTCGATCGCCGCCAGGCCCAGGTTCTCGGCATTGCGGATGATCGGAACCAGCAGGCCGCGCTCGGTCGATACCGCGATGCCGATATCCTGGTAGTCGTGGTAAACGATCTCGTCGCCTTCGATGGCAGCGTTGACGACCGGGAACTTGCGCAGCGCGTCGGTGCAGGCCTTCACGAAGAACGACATCAGTCCCAGCTTGATGCCGTGCTTGGCGGTGAATTCGTCCTGGTGCCGGCGGCGCAGGTCCATCACGGCTTTGAGGTCGACTTCCTGGAAGGTGGTCAGGATGGCCGCGGTATTCTGGGCTTCCTTCATGCGTTCCGCGATACGGCTGCGCAGGCGCGTCATCTTGACGCGTTCCTCGCGCCGTGGACCGCTGCCCTGCAGGAAATTCATGACGTCGGGCTTGGTCACGCGCCCGCCGCGCCCGGTTCCCTCTACTGCGGACGGGTCGACGTTTTCTTCGGCAGCCACGCGGCGTGCCGAAGGGCTGGGGCGCGGATCGCCGGCTGGTTTCGAAGCGGCTTGCGCGTTTTCCTGCGGCCCGGTCTCTGCTTCCTCTTCTGCGGGCGCCGCGGTTTCAGCCGGGACTTCGCCTTCTTCAATCACCGCGATCACGTCGTCGCTGTATACCGTGTCTCCTTCCTCCACGCGCAGTTCGAGCACCTTGCCGTCGGCCGGTGCCGGGACTTCGAGTACGACCTTGTCCGTTTCCAGGTCGACCAGGTTCTCGTCGCGCCGGATCGTGTCGCCGGGTTTGCGGTGCCAGGTGGCGATGGTCGCGTCTTCAACCGATTCGGGCAGTACGGGCACTTTTACTTCAATGGTCATCGTCTTTTATTCCGTGGATGGTTCAGTCTGTCGAAGGCAGTATGGCTTCGTTCACCAGCGCCTTCTGTTCTTCAACGTGTACGACATAGGAGCCGACGGCCGGCGAGGCCGAATGCGGGCGTCCCACGTATTTCAGTTCATGCTGTTTTGAGATGCAGGCCTGCAGGTGATGCCGGATCTGATACCAGGCGCCCTGGTTCTGCGGTTCTTCCTGGCACCAGACGACCTCTGTCGCGTTCGGGAATTCGTTGACGAAACCGCGCAGTTCCTCTTCGGGGAAGGGGTAGAGCTGCTCGGCGCGCATCACGGCCACTGAGCGGACATTTTCGGAGTCCCGTTTCTCGGCGAGATCGTAGTAAATCTTGCCTGCGCAGAATACGACGCGCTCTATTTCTTGCGGGTCGCCGGGGCCGCGGTCGCCGATCACGCGCTGGAAGCCGCCCTTGGTCAGCACGTCCATGACCGAGGTCGCGGACTTGCTGCGCAGCAGGCTCTTGGGCGTCATCACGATCAGCGGCTTGCGGGTCGGCTGCAGCATCTGCCTCCTCAACAGGTGGAACATCTGGCCGGGCGTGGACGGCATGCAGACCTGGATATTGTGGTTGGCGCACAGCTGCATGAAGCGTTCGAGCCGGGCGCTGGAATGCTCGGGCCCCTGGCCTTCGTAACCGTGGGGCAGCAGCAGCGTCAGGCCGCACAGCCGCCCCCACTTGGCCTCCCCGGAAGCGATGAACTGGTCGATCACGACCTGGGCTCCATTCGCGAAGTCACCGAACTGTGCTTCCCAGATGTTCAGGGTTTCGGGCGCGGCCGTGGCGAAGCCGTATTCAAAGGCGAGCACGGCTTCTTCCGACAACAGGGAGTCGATCACCTTGACCCGCGCTTCCGGCCGGATGGTTTTGAGGGGCACGTACTCTTCCGCCGTTTCCTGGTCGTGCAGCACGGCGTGGCGGTGGAAGAAGGTTCCACGGCCGGAATCCTGTCCGACCAGGCGCAGATTTTTGCCCTGGTCGATCAGCGAGGCGTAGGCCAGGTTTTCTGCAAACCCCCAGTCCAGCGGTTGTTCGCCGGCCGCCATGGCGGCGCGGTCTTTCATGATGCGCGCGACGCGGCCGTGCAGTTTGAAGCCCGCGGGCAGCTCCAGCAGTTTCGCGGACAGTTCCTGCACTTTTTCCAGTGGGATGGAAGTCTCCATGTCCCAGGGCTTGTCGATGTGATCGTATTGGTGCCAGTTGGCCGCGAACTGGTTGCTGCGCGGTTCGGTATTGACGTCCGCCACCTGTTCGCCGCGATCCAGCTTGGCGCGGTACTCGTCCATCATCGCCTGCACGGTCTTCTCGTCAACCAGGCCGCGTTCGATCAACTGGTCCGCATAGCGGCGGCGGGTGGTGTCCATGCCGCGGATCTTGCGGTACATCAGCGGCTGCGTGACCGCGGGCTCGTCGGCCTCGTTGTGCCCGTGCCGGCGGTAGCAGAACAGGTCGATAACGACGTCTCGCTTGTAGCGGATGCGAAAATCGCAGGCGATTTTCATCGCGTGGTGCACGGCTTCCGGGTCGTCCGCGTTGACGTGGAAAATTGGCGCGTGAACCATTTTCGCAACGGTCGTGCAGTACAGGGTCGAGCGCATGTCCTCGCGCCGACTGGTCGTGAAGCCCACCTGGTTGTTGACGACGATGTGAATTGTGCCGCCGACGCCGAATCCGCGCGTTTCGGACATCTGGAACAGTTCCATCACCACGCCCTGGCCGGCGAAGGCGGCGTCTCCGTGAATCAGGATGGGCATCACTTTTTCGTTGTTGGCGTCGCCGCGCCGCTTCTGGCGCGCCCGCGCCGAACCGAGAACGACGGGATCAACGATCTCCAGGTGTGACGGGTTGAACGCCAGCGCCATGTGCAGCGGGCCGCCCGGCGTCATGATGTCGGATGCGTAACCCAGGTGATACTTGACGTCGCCCGAGCGCAGCGGGTCGTTGCTGGACTTGCCTTCGAACTCGTCGAACAGCATGGCCGGCGACTTGCCGAGAATATTCACCAGCACGTTCAGGCGACCGCGATGCGCCATGCCGATCACCACTTCCTGGATACCGCGGGAACCCGAGTGCAGCATCGTCTCGTGCAGCAAGGGGATCAGGCTGTCGCCTCCTTCCAGCGAAAAACGCTTCTGGCCCACGTATCGCGTGTGCAGGTATTTCTCCAGACCTTCCGCGGCGGTGAGCTTGCCGAGGATCCGCAGTCGTTCCTCGTCCGTGACCGCGTAGGCTCCGCCCCCGGTCTCGAGCCGCTCCTCGATCCAGCGGCGCTTGGCGGTATCGGTGATGTGCACGATCTCGGAACCGATGCTGCCCGTGTAGACGCGCTGACACAGCGCGATGATGTCGCGCAGCTTCATGCGGTCCGGTGCGAACAGGGCGCCGGTGTCGAATTCCCGGTCCATGTCGGAAGCGTCGAGACCGTGGAAAGCCGGGTCGAGGTCGGGCGGCATCGGGTGATGTTCGCGGCCGAGCGGATCGAGCTTTGCAGCCTCGTGACCGCGTATGCGGTATGCGGTGATCAGCTTGACGACCGCCGCTTCCTTGTAGTCCGAGTAGGACGTATCGCCGGCCGGCACGGCAGCAAGCTGCCCGCGCTGGCGGAGTGCTTCCCGCACCGCGAGTTGCCCGCGGGAAACTTCGCCTTCTGCGGCCAACCGCTGGAACGTCTTCGCCCATTCAGGCGGTACGCTGTCGGGGTCGGATAGCCAGTCTTCGTACCAGGTTTCGATCCAGGCGGCGTTGCCGCCGGAAAGGTGAGAGGTTTTTATCTGCTCTTTCAGGCTTTGTCGCTTCATGGTGCGGTGTGCCGCGTCCCATTCAAAGGTTGCGCATTATACCGCACCGCTGGTTGTGAAATCACTGAAAACATGCATGAAAATCGCATTAAATTAACATTTTTGCTGCTTGCATCGTTGCTGGCTTGGGATACGGATAAGCGCCGCTGCTCTTAATGGCCCGTCAGATCCGTTCAGGATTTGGTTCGGCGGTGACGCACCGAGCGGTCGAGCTCGTTGAACTCGGCCACGACCTGGTCCGCCAGCGATTGCAGGTCTTCCAGGTCCCGCGTCGCAACGAGGCCGAAGTGCAGGATTCCGTCGTAGCTGAACATCGTGATATTGAGGCGCAGCCCCGGCGACAGCGTACTGATCGGGTACATGCGCTCGACGCGGCTTCCAAAGACGTAGCGCGGATCATTCGGTCCGGGCAGATTCGAGACGACGGCGTGCCCGTTGGTGGGCAACACGTCGGTCAGGCCCAGTTTGCTGATGGCCTCGCTGATGCTGCCCGCCAGGAACGTGAATTGTTCGAAAGCAACCGCGGGAATGCCGGCTACCTGGTACTTGACGTTCTGCAGCTTGAAGCCTATTTCCCTTAAGCGGCGGTAGGGTGAAAGCCCGGGATGAGCGAGGTCGACGACGGTGATGCCGAGACGGTTGCCGGAGTTTCCGTCCTGGCCGTTCCTGAGGTTGACCGGCATCTGGATCGATATCGGGTGGTCGAGCACGATACCGTTCTTGGCCAGGTAGCTGTGTACCGCCCCGTCGATGCAGGAAAGCGCGACGTGGTTCAGTGTCGAACAGGTCGCATCGCACAGGTCGTAGACGCGTTTCATCGAGATGCCCGAGGTGGCTATGGCCCGGCCGGAGCGGGCGCTGCCGGTCATCGGCGTGTCGGCCGGTGTATTGAACAGCAAAGATACCGCATCGTGGGTCAGCCCGGCGCGCTCGATGGCCTGCTGGGCGGTGAGCTTCATGATGCCGCCCGCCGAACGGGCCTGCTGTTTCGCCAGGTCGGCCAGGCCGCAAAGAACCTTTCCCGGTTTGGGCAGCTGGCGCTTCCCCTGCCTGCGCTGGCGCTTGGGGTTGATGGCCCAGGGCGGTATGAACGCGAGATCGTCTTGCGACCTGGCGAAGCCCTTGTCCATCCAGGACGTCATGGTCATGCCGTCGGCATAGGAGTGGTGCAGCTTGAAGTACAGGGCGAACTTTCCACCGCGGATCCCGTCGATCAGGTGAAATTCCCACAGCGGGCGGCTGCGGTCGAGCATGGGCTCGTGCAGCAGGGAGACTTTCTCCTTGGCTTCCTCCCAGCTGATGGCCCGGCCTTCGTGGTGGTAGAACACGTGGTTTTCGTAGGCGAAATGGCGGCAGGTGCTCCAGTGCGGCCCCAGGGGACTGATGAAATGGATGATCTGGTCGAAAGGCGGCGCAACGTCTACTGACTCGAGCGCAGTTTTGATCAGCGTCTCGCAGTAATTGGCGGGGCTGCCGGCGGGTTTCTTGCAGCGCATCAGGCCTGCGACGTGCTTCGGGCTGTCCTCCGTTTCGGCCACGAAAAAGGCCAGGTCCATCAACGATAGCTTTTTCATGACGACGTCTCCAGGTACAGGTGCCCGCTGTTCAGCAATGCGGCCAGCAGGGCCGGGTCTTCGGCCGCCAGCGCCGGGGCCTCGCTATCCAGCCGCGCAGGTTCGCAGACCCTGGCCGCGAAGCCGCGGCTGCAGGAATAGGCCTGCCCCGCAGCGAACAGCCTCGCTTGCCCGGGTTCACCGGCCGTCCAGATCAGCCGGGTCCAGGGATGTTGCCGCAGAACGCCGTTCTGCGCCAGCAGGGATGCGACGGCCTCAGGTGAAATCGGGCGTTCGGGAGCGGCCGGTGTGTGTGCCAGCCGGTAGCCCGACAGAAAGCAGCCCAGGAATTCGCTGAAATCATTCCGGTCATCGGCGCAGGCGTGCAGCATGGCCGCGAAGCGGTCGATTGCCGCGGCGCTGACCTCGGCCCCCTCGCCCGTTTCCAGGTCCGGGTCCGAGTATCTCCGCCCCTCGCCGCGCGTGTCCGCCAGCCATTCGCCCAGCCCGAGCAGCACGTCGGACGTGCTGGGAGCCCGCATGCCGAACGACCAGGTCATGCCGCTGTCCAGGGCGACCCCATGATGGGGCACGCCGGGAGGCAGGTAGAGCATGTCGCCCGGCTCAAGGATCCATTCATGTTCTGGTTCGAACGATTCAAGCACGTTGAGCTCGGTATCCGGCAAAAGCGCGGTGTCCGCGTCTTCGGCTATCTGCCAGAGCCGTTTTCCGGCCGCCTGCAGAAGGAACACGTCGTATTGGTCGACGTGCGGCCCCACCGAGCCCCCGGGGGCCGCCACGCTGACCATCAGGTCGTCGATGCGCCAGCTGGGGAGAAAGTCGAAATGCGCCAAGAGCGCCTGCAGCGGCGGATAGTGTTTCTCGACGTCCTGCACCAGCAGGGTCCAGCGCTCTGCGGGCAGGGACCTCAGGGTTTCCTCGTCGAAAGGACCGTATTCCAGGCTCCAGTCGTGTTCGGGAAAGCCGCCGCGCACGAGCCGGCTTTCAGCGAGTTCGTCACAGGCCAGGCCGGCGATGTCGTCCGCGTCCAGTTCCGGGCTGAAATCCGGGAATGCCCGGCGGATCAGCAAGGGCTTTTTCTGCCAGTAATCACGCAGAAATTCCTCGCTGCCAGGCATTCCCGGGGGCGGCATCATTATTCCTGCTTGCCCGCTGACCGGGCCATGTCGGCCGCGTTGCCGGTGTAGTTGCCGGGCCGCAGTTCCAGCAGGCGCCGCCTGGCTTCCTCGGGAAGGTCAAGGCTGTTGACGAACCGGGTCAATTCATCCGGGCCGATCGCTTTTCCGCGGGTCAGCGCCTTGAGCTGTTCGTAGGGGTTTTTGATGCCGTAGCGGCGCATCATGGTCTGGATGGGTTCCGCCAGCACTTCCCAGCTGGCATCCAGGTCCGCGGCCAGGCGTTCTTCATGCACTTCCAGCTTGGACAGGCCTTTTGACAGGGACGCGAATGCAACCACAGCGTGGCCCCAGGCCGTGCCCATGGCGCGCAGGACGGTGGAATCGGTCAGGTCGCGCTGCCAGCGGGAAAGCGGCAGCTTGGCGGCCAGGTGTTCGAGCAGTGCGTTGGCGACCCCCAGGTTGCCCTCGGCGTTTTCAAAATCGATCGGGTTGACCTTGTGCGGCATCGTTGACGAACCGACTTCGCCCTCGACCGGCTTCTGGCGGAAATAGCCGATCGAGATGTAGGCCCAGATGTCCCGGCAGAAGTCGATCAGGACCGTGTGGTAGCGGCATTGCGCATGGAACAGTTCGGCCATCCAGTCGTGCGGTTCGATCTGGGTCGTGTAGGGGTTCCACTCGAGGCCCAGCGACTCCACGAAATCACGTGATAAGGCAGGCCAGTCGATGCCAGGGTAAACACTCAGGTGTGCGTTGAAATTACCGACAGCGCCGTTGATCTTGCCAAGGTAGTCCTGCCGGCCGATCAGGCGGGTTTGCCGCCGCAGGCGCGCCAGCACGTTGGCCATTTCCTTGCCCAGGGTCGTCGGTGAAGCCGTTTGTCCATGCGTGCGGGAGAGCATGGCGAGGTCGGCATTGGCTTGCGCCAGTTCTTCGAGCGCATGCTCGATGCGCTGCATGGCGGGCGACAGCACCATCTCCTGCGCGTCTTTCGCCATCAGGGCGTAAGCCAGGTTGTTGATGTCCTCGGAGGTGCAGGCGAAGTGCAGAAACTCGGCGTGTCCGGCCAGTTCCGGCACCCGTTCGAATTTTTCCTTGAGGAAATACTCGACCGCCTTGACGTCGTGGTTCGTAACGGATTCGATTTCCTTGACGCGCACTGCTGACGCCTCGTCGAATTCCGCCGCCAGTTCGTCCAGGTAGTCGCTGGCCGCAGCGCTGAGGGTTGGCAGCTCCGGGATGCCCGGCTGGGCGCAGAGCGCCTGAAACCAGCGGATTTCGACGATGACACGCCGGTGGATCAGGCCGAATTCGCTGCAAACCGGGCGCAGCGCCCGGGTTTTTTCACTATATCGTCCGTCTACGGACGAAATTGCAGTCAGGCTGCTGAGGTTCATTCCTAATACCGCCGTGGGGCCGGAAAACCATTATTGTCTCATTAATTGCCCGAGAAGTAACACAGGGCAGGGCGCCCCATGGCCGGAAGACATGGGAAGACATGGGGTCAGAGTAGCTCAGCTACTCTGACCCCCGGTTTTCTGAGCTACTCTGACCCCGGTTAGTCAGCTTTCCGTTGCGCGCCGGCGGAACCAGTGCGCCGCCACGAGGAATACCGCCGCGACGGCCAGGCCGGCCAGCATCTGCATGGAGAATAGCCGGTCCAGCATGTTGGCGATCGTGACCGCATGGTCGAAATCCCCGGTCAGGGGCACGCCAAGGGCAGGGCCGGCGCCTTCCTCGCTGATTTCCGCGGAAATGATGACCGGTGCGTTGAAAAACCAGTCCTTGATCAGGCTGCCCAGGTTGCCCTGCAGCGAAAAACTCTGCAGGAACTCGATCCAGCCCTGCAGAACGGTCAGGATCAACGGCGGCAGGGTGGCAAACAGCAACGGCACCCGCGGTGCGAACGAGGAAACCAGCAGCAGCCAGCCGAACATCGGCAGCGACCAGATGGACGTCGCCAGCCACGAGGCGGCAACCATGCCCCAGACTTTCAGGGGGCTGGATTCCGCGATGAACAGGGTCCAGGGGTTGCCGTCGGACAGGGCGATCGTGATCGAGATGATGATGGCGGTCACGATATGCGTGAGGATGAACACCACCAGAAAAGCGAGCGGAATCAACACCATGGCGGTCAGCAGCTTGGACGCGATGGTCAGCGTGTCGCTGGCGGGCAGCGACTTCCAGAACAGGATGCTGCGGTCCTTGCGGTCGTCGTACAGTGCGCCGAGCAGGTAGAAAAACACCACAAAGGACATGACCACGGCGAAGAAGGCAGAGCTCGCCAGCCCGCCCTGGTAGAGAATCTCGCTGCGCATTTCAGGCGACATCTTGCCCAGCTCGGCGATTGCCATTTTCGTGGTGTAGCCGTCCGCGTCGAAATGACTCATCGTGAAAACGGCCATCAGGATGCCGGCGACGTGGAACGCGCCGATGACCAGCGGGGTGGTGCGGATGGCCCCCTTGTTTTCCCAGAACTCCCGTTTGATCAGCGCCAGCAGCGAATTCATGACTCACCTCCATTCATGATGGCCACGAACAGGTCGGCGACGCGGGGGATGTGGGTATCACCCAGGTTCCGGAGCGTGTCGCGGTCGACGCCGTCGTACATGAACTGGTGTTGGCCGCCCCTGACCCGGGTTTCGTATATCGGCGCCAGCCGGCGGGCCTCTGAAATTTTGTCCGGCTCCACTTCGACGGAAAAGAAACGTTCCTGCACGTCCTCCATCGTCGACTCCAGCGCGATGCGGCCGTCCTTGATGAAAATCAGGTCGGTGAGGATGTGCTCCACCTCCTCGACCTGGTGCGTCGTGATCAGGATGGTACGGTCCTCGTCGAGATAGTCGTCGAGTAATCTCGTGTGGAAGTCCTTGCGGTGAATGATGTCCAGGCCCAGCGTCGGTTCGTCCAGGACCAGCAGTTTGGCGTCGATGGCGCTGACGATCGCCAGGTGCAATAAAGTGACCATGCCCTTGGAAAGCTGCTTGACCTTGTGGTCGAGGCGGACCTTGGTCTTGCCGAGATACTTCATGCAGCGTTCACGCGAAAAGCCGGGATGCAGTTTCTCGGTAACCTCGATGAGCTGATGCACGCGGATCCAGCGCGGCAGCACCGCGACGTCCGCGATAAAACAGACTTCTTCCATTAGCGCCGCGCGCTGGGTGGAAGGGTTCTTTCCGAGCACGGACAGCTCACCGTCATAAGTCGCCAGGCCCAGGATGGCCTTGAGCGCCGTGGTCTTGCCGGCGCCGTTGGGGCCGATGAGCCCGACGATCCGGCCCGGGGGAATATCGATGTCGATGTTGTCGACAGCGATGGTGCGGCCGTAGCGTTTGGTCAACCCGCGTGCAGAAATAATGGATGACATCGGTTCAGTTACCTTTCTTCTTGATCGCATCGAGCAAACCGGCCGGGTCGAGTCCCAGTTGCTCGATGCGGCTGATCATGGACGGCCACTCTTCTTCGAGAAAACGGGTGCGCTCGGATTCCAGGAGCCTGGAGCGGGCGCCCGCGCAGACGAACATGCCAAGACCGCGACGCTTTTCGACGAGGCCGTCATCGACGAGCGCCTGGTAGGACTTGGAGACGGTAATCGGGTTGAGCTGGAACTCGGACGCCACCGTGCGTACGGAAGGCAGCGCCTCGCCCTCGGCGAGGGTGCCGTCCAGGATCATGGCGACGGTGCGTTCCTTCAGCTGCCAGTAGATCGGCTGGCTGTCGTTCCAGTTTGCGGGCATCGGGGGGCGCTCAGTTGCGGCGGAACAGGTACAGGCTGACCCTGAAGCCCTTGTTTTTATTCACGGAAGCCGCGTTTCCGGCTGCCGCAGCGTCATTTTGAACCAGTGCCGGACCGGACTGCTGTGATTCATCCGCGATGCGCTCGATGCTCGCGGCGCTGGCGGCGATCAGAAGAAATGCGGCCAGCACGGCCAGCTGGTTGGAAACCCGGTAGCGGTGCGCTCTCGTGAGTCTGAACATGGTGTTTTTCCTTCCAACAACGCAATGGTTATTCAGTGTTGTAGTGAAGTATAACACTACCTCCGCGAATTGCAAACCTTTTTTGAACCGAGAAGCGCCAGTGCCAGTGCGAGCGCCAGCGGCACGAGTCGTTCAACCCAGTCGCCGGGGGATTCGATCGTCCAGCTGAGGACCACGGTCAGCGTAAAACCGGTGGCCAGGGCTGCAACGCGCCAGGCGGGAAGCACCGGCCCGCGCCATAGCGTAACGACCAGCAACGGCCCGAATGCTGCGGCCAGGGCCTGCCAGGCAAAAAGCACGCGCCCGAATATGTCGTCCGGAAAAAACACGGCCAATGCGATGGCGACGGCGCCCAGTGCCAGCACGACCCAACGCGCGCGCACCAGGCCGGATCGGTCGGAGCGGCCGTCTCCGAGGTCGTGGCTCACGCTTGAGGCTGCAACCAGCAGTTGGCTGTCGGCCGTCGACATGATCGCGGAGAGGATCGCGGACACCATGATGCCGGCCGCCACCGCGGGAAGAAGCAGGGTGGCCAGCGCGAACAGGACCTGTTCGCCGTCGCCCAGGCCGGAAATGAGCACGCGCCCGCACCAGCCCAGCGTTACCATGCCCGTGTAGATGACAACAGCCCAGGCAACAGCGATGCGCCTGCCCCGGCGCAGCGCGTCACTGTCCCTGAGGGCCATGAAACGGTTCACCACGTGAGGCTGACCGGGGTAGCCGAGCCCGATGCCGAACAGCCCGAGCACGAAACCGACCGCGGCCGCCCAAGAAGACTGGCCGGTCCAGGAAAAGCCGCCGTTATCGCCCGTTTTGAGCGTATCGACCAATTCCGCCGCCCCGCCGACCGCGGCCAGCGCCAATAACGGCAGGAGCAGGGCGCAGAAGGCCATCAGCAAACCCTGCACGCTGTCGGTTACGCTGGCCGCCCAGAAACCGCCCAGCCAGACGTAAACGAGCACGACCGCTGCGCCGATGACGATGGCGGGCACCGGGTCGATGTCGAGCACACCCGCAAAAGTCTTGCCGGCGGCCTGGAACTGGGCGGCGATATAGAACGTGAAGGAAAACAGGATGACCGCCGCACCCAGGCGCATCACGGCCTTGCGTGCAGGATCGCCCCTCGGCCCCGCGATGAACTCGGTCAGCGTAATCGCCCCGCTCTCGCGGCTGCGCTCGGACAGGCGCGGGGCGATCAGGAACCAGTTGATGCAGAACCCCATGACCGTTGCGGGAATCAGCCAGATGGCCGGCAGGCCCCAGGCAAACGCTGCGCCGCTCACGCCCAGCAGGCTCCAGGCGGAGGAAGAACTGGCCGAGGCGCTGAGGGCCGCGACCATGCCGCCCAGTTTACGGCCGCCCAGGTAAAAATCCGCGCTGTCGCTGTTGCGCCGGCTGGCCCACCAGCCGATGCCCAGCATCAGGACCTGGTACGCGATCAGGGTAAAAAGTATTCCGGTCATTCCGGGCGGCTCATGTCAAAAGCGCAGCATACCAAAACCGTTCAGGCGCCGGTTCCATTGCGGCGCGGCCCAGTTTGAAGGACAATTACGCGTTCTCTTCGGGGGATCGCTCGCCGGTACGCCGAAACCCGTTATTCACTATTGGAGCACCATTCAAATGAACATCACTCTGAAAACCTGTGCGCTTGCCGCGGCAGTCATCTTTTCCGGCAACGCCATGGCGGCCGAGCTCGAGACGGAATCCCAGAAACTGGGTTACGTGTTCGGCATGGAAATCGGCAACCAGCTCAAGCAGGGCGGCGCGGATTTTGATATCGACACCCTGACCGAGGCCCTGAAAGCAGCCTACAACGACGAAGAACTGGCCATGACCCCGGAACAGGCGGCTGCCGTTCGCAACGAATACATCGCCGCCCGTCGCGCCGAGGCCCAGGCGGCCCAGCAGGAAGTGGCGTCGAAGAACGCCGCCGACGGTGACAAATTCCTTCTTGAAAACGCGCAGAAAGAAGGCGTTCAGGTGACTGACTCGGGATTGCAATACCAGGTCATTAGCATGGGTGAAGGTCCGAAACCCGCCGCGACCGATACTGTGACGGTGCACTATCGCGGCACGCTGCTGGACGGTACCGAGTTCGACAGTTCCTACTCGCGTAACCAGGAAGCCACTTTCGGGCTGAACCAGGTCATCCCGGGCTGGACCGAGGGACTGCAGCTGATGCCCGTGGGCAGCAAGTTCAAGTTCTTCATTCCTTCCGGTCTCGCTTACGGCCCGAACGGACCGCCGTCCATCGGCCCGAACGCGACCCTGATTTTTGAAGTGGAACTGCTCGGTATTAAATAAACAAAGGCTATGCGCATATCGATTGTTGGATCCGGCTACGTCGGCCTCGTTAGCGGCGCCGGGCTCTCCGACGTGGGGCATCACGTCGTCTGCATGGATATAGACCGCGATCGCGTCGCGGGCCTGAGAAACGGCGTGGTGCCCATTTTCGAACCCGGCCTCGACGAGATGATCGAGCGAAACGCGGGGCAGGGACGGCTGGAGTTCACCACCGACATCGAGGCTGCGGTGGACCACGCCGAGGTGCTGTTCATCGCGGTGGGTACCCCGCCCGACGAGGACGGTTCCGCGGACCTCAGCCACGTATTGGCCGTGGCCCGTTCGGTTGGCAATTGCCTCGACAAGAATTTGCTGGTGGTGGTCAAGTCGACCGTGCCGGTCGGTACCTGCGAAAAGGTCAGGGACACGATCGCCGCCTCCCTCGAGCAACGCGGCGTAAATCTCGCGTTTTCGGTGGCCTCGAACCCGGAGTTCCTGAAAGAGGGCGCAGCGATCGCGGACTTCATGAAGCCGGACCGCATCGTCGTCGGTGTCGACAGCCCGGACGCCGAGGCCCTGCTGCGCGAGTTGTACGCGCCGTTCAACCGCAACCACGAAAAGCTGCTGTGCATGGACGTGCGCTCATCCGAGCTGACCAAGTACGCGGCCAATACCATGCTGGCCACCAAGATCAGCCTGATGAACGAATTGTCCAACGTCGCGGCCCGCGTCGGGGCCGATATCGAAAGCGTGCGCACGGGTATCGGTTCGGACCCGCGCATCGGTTATTCCTTCATTTACCCCGGCGCCGGCTACGGTGGTTCCTGCTTTCCCAAGGACGTGCGGGCGCTGGAACACACCGCGCGGGCCTTTGGCTACGAGGCGGAGCTGCTCAAGGCGGTCGAGGCCGTGAACAACCGCCAGAAACTTGTTCCCTTTTCACTGCTTTCCGGTCATTTCAACGGCGATTTGAAGGGATTGACCGTGGCGCTCTGGGGTCTGTCCTTCAAGCCCAACACGGACGATATGCGCGAAGCGCCGAGCATCAACCTGGTTGAAGCCGTTTGCGACGCCGGCGGCCGCGTGCGGGCGCATGACCCGGAAGCGGCCGACGAGGCCAGGCATGTTTTTCGCGACAGGCCGGGCTTCGAAATTGCAGACGATGCTTACCAGGCGGCAACAGATGCCGATGCACTGGTCCTGGTGACCGAGTGGAAACAGTACTGGGCGCCGGATTTCGATCGCCTGAAGGCGTTGATGAAGCAGCCGGTGATCGTGGACGGCCGCAATATCTGGTCGCCAGAGGCCGTGCGCCGGCGCGGGATCAGTTACTACGCCATCGGCCGGCCCTGACAACGAAGACCGGGGCCGGAGTAACCCGGCTGCCCTGTCCCCATGGTTTTATGAAATCACATGGCAGATTCCCTACAAGACCAGTTGAGAGCATTGGGCCTGGCCAGGAATGAAAAGCCGGCGCAAAAACGCAAAAAGCCGAAACGCGGGCCGGGGCAGGGCGGTGCAGCGGAACGGACAGCGCCCGGCGAATTGTCGCTCGACAAGGCCTGGAAGCTGCGCGAGAAGGAAGAGAAGGTTCGCGTCGAGCAGGCCCGCGCGCGCAAGCTCGCCGAGGATCGCAAGCGCCGCGAAATCAACAGCGCCATTCGAAAAATTGTCGACCCGAACCGGCTGAACCGCGAGGACGCGGAGGTCGCGCGCAATTTCATGTTCCGCGGCCGCATTCGCAAGGTGTACGTCACGCCCGCTCAGAACAAGGCGCTGGCCGCGGGCGAACTCGGCCTGGTTTACGTCACCGGCGGATACCACCTGCTTACGCCCGAACACACCGAGGCCGTGCGCGGGATTGCGCCGGACCACGTGGTTGAGCTCGACAGCGGAAATGATCCCGAAGAAGAGGAATTTCCCGTTCCCGACGACCTGACCTGGTAAATCGCTCTCTCCGTTGCCGGGCCATGGGCCTGTGCACTTGGCATGGCCTGCATAATCGGATAGTTTCCCGTAATTCATCCATCATGACGGGAGACAAGCCGATGAAACCGACCGCACCGTGGCGGGCCAGCCTGATTTTTATCGCCCTCTTGATGCCTATCTCCGCGACGGCGGCAGACGAAGGCGAGTGGCACGTGGATTTCAGGGATGACTTCGATACCTTCGACCCCGAAAACTGGCAGGACCAGATTCTCTGGGTGAATGGCGAAGCGCAATGTTACGTGCGTGACGGCGCGTACAACACGCGCGAAGTCAGCGACGGCACGCTCAAGCTTCGGGTCGTGAATATCGGCGAAGAGATACCCTGCGACAACGTCGACAAGTTCGGTGAAAAGCACCCGGATACGCGCTATGTCGCCGGCCGCATCGCATCCAAGAACCGCCAGGAATTCGCCGTCGGCAAGTGGACCGCGCGCCTGCGCACCCATGGCGACGGTGAGCCGGGCATGTTTCCTGCCTGGTGGCTGCTCGGCGCTCGCAACAATGAGCCGCCGGTCCAGGAAGAAGACGAGAACATCTGCTGGCCGATGCCCGGCTCGGGTGAAATCGATATCTGGGAGCACTACGGCAGCGGCGGCTCGGGGCATTTTGCCGCGCGGATGATCAAGAACCTCGGTCACTGCGACGGCGGTGACTGGGAGTCGGCCATGAAGGTCATCGATGCCGACAACAACGAGTGGCACGAGTACTCGGTCGAATGGGCGGGTGAAGACCTTGTGTTCCGGGTGGACGGGAGCGAGGTCTACCGCATCCCGGGCGGCGGGGCGGAAATCCAGGAGCCGATGTTCGCGATTCTCAACTACGCCCTGATCGGCGGCGGCAGCATGGAAGGCGAGTGGGTGATGGAAGTGGACTGGGTCCAGCATGAATCCAGGAAACCAGGAAAATGAAAGCCGGGAGCAATGACAGCGCCCTGGCCTTGACAAGCTCGCGGCCGAAGCGCCGGGCCGCGGTCCTCTTCCTGTTGCCGGCGCTGATGTCGCTGGGGTATGCAGCGCCGGCAACAGCCGACCCTGACCCCGATGCCGGCATCATTTGCCGCTGGGGCAGCCAGGCTTTCGACCTGTGCGCTTATGAGCATGACGAGGCGCGGGTCGAGGCCCTGCTGGCGGAGATGAGCCTGGATGAAAAGATCGGCCAGACTACCATTTCCATCTGGCACAACAACGTTTCCCCGGCGGTGATACGCGATAAGACCATCGGTTCG
>JAZBPJ010000139.1:0-14709 GCA_036351575.1 Lysobacterales bacterium
GCTGATCCTGGGTGTGCTGGCCCTGTTGTTCCTGCGCGGCAAGAAGGCGCGGATTCCGGCCGCGCTGCTCACCCTGGGGCTGGTGTACCTGTACGTGATGTCGATGCCCGTCACGGGCGACTATCTTTACTCGAAGGTCGAAAGCCGCTACCTGCCCGAGCCGCTGGACCGGGTTCCCGAGGCCGCCTGCCTGGTGGTGCTGGGCGGCGCGATCGAGGCGCCGGCCGCGCCGCGCGTGGATATCGAGATGAACGAAGCGGTGGACCGCGTGTACAAGGCCGCGCAGCTGTACCGGGCCGGCAAGGCGCCGCTGATCATCGTCACCGGCGGGCGCCAGGTGTGGTCGAAAGACGTACCGTCGGAAGCCGAGCTGATCCGGGTTCTGTTGATGGAATGGGGCGTGCCGCAGGACGCCATCATCCTGGAAGGCAGCAGCCGCAACACCCGCGAGAACGCGATGTACTCCAAGTTCGCGGCCGACTCCGTGGGCTGCGAGCAGGCCCTGCTGGTCACCTCCGCCGCGCACATGCCGCGCTCGGTCGCTGCTTTCGAAGCGGTGGGCCTGTCCGTGGTGCCGGTCAGCACCGACGTGCGCGTGGCCGATACCGAACACCTCACCCTGATGGATTTTCTCCCAGATGCCCGAGCGCTGGAAATGTCCTCCGACGCCATCCGCGAGATGATCGGGCGGTGGGTCTACAGTTTGCAGGGGTGGAATTAGGCGAAGCCAAATATCCGGAATCTTCTTTTTCATGCGGGAAGATCCCGGGGCAAGCCCGGGATGACGGGTAGTGGAGTGAAAATGCGCAGCGCAGCGACAGACGTCACCCCGGAAAATGCGGAGCATTTATCCGGGGTCTCCTTCGTCATGCGGGAAGATCCCGGGGCAAGCCCGGGATGACGGGTAGTGGAGTGAAAATGCGCAGCGCACCCCATCGTCATCCCGGAAGCCGCGAAGCGGCTATCCGGGATCTTCCTCCACGCCCAAGAAGATCCTGAATCAAGTTCAGGCTGACGGCTTGGAATGGTTGACGCTGCGTCGAGCACGATTCTTACACTGCGGTCGGATTTTTACTCTTGTTTATAGGTATATACTATTTAGTATAGATCACTATGTGGAACCTGTATTCGATGAAGAAAGCGAAGGTGTTTATGAACGGGCGCAGCCAGGCGGTACGTTTACCCCGGGAATTCCGGTTTGACTGTGACGAAGTGTTTGTCGAGCGGCAAGGGGAAAACGTGATCCTGTCGCCTTCACGGCCCAACTGGGACGAATTCTTCGATTCGGTCTCCACGTTTGGAGACGACTTCATGTCATCCCGGGAAGACCCACCGCCGCAGGACCGGGAATTTTTCTGATGCACATGCTCGATACGAACATGTGCATCTATGTTTTGAGGGGCAGGGCAGGCGCCCTGCGTCAGCGTTTCAATGCGACTCCGGACCTGTGCATATCCGTTGTGACCTATGCTGAACTCTGTTTTGGCATTGAAAACGGTGACGTCAAGCGAAGAGCAGCGCGGATCGATCAACTGGCGCTGTTTGTCCGCAGACTGTCGGTGCTGCCGTTGACCGAGATAGTTGGGCCGGCCTATGGAAGTATTCGCACGGACCTCAGGCAAAGGGGACAACTGATCGGTCACAACGACCTGTTTATCGCGGCACACGCCATAAGCGAGAATGCCGTGCTTGTGACCAACAACACCAGCGAGTTCGAACGCATTCCCGGCTTGGTGGTGGAGAACTGGGTGCAGTAAGGAGGTGCCCGGTAGTGCTTGTCACCATCACTCCGTCACCCCTGAAAAGCGTGAAGCGCTTATCCAGGGCCGCGATGACGTTCTTCTAACCTTTTACAACAGCGCGTTGATCTTGGCCGCACAGATAAAGTCGTTTTCGCTCAGCCCGTCGATGGCGTGCGTGGTGAAGGTCACTTCGCAGTAGTTGTAGCCGGCGCTGAAATCGGGGTGGTGGTCTTCGCTGTTGGCAATCCACGCCATGGCGTTAACGAAAGCCATGCACCTGTAGAAGCCCTTGAACTCGAAGCGGCGGGAGATGGAAAGCGCATCATCGGCCAACTCCCAGCCGGGCACGTCGGTCAGCAGCTTCTCGGCCTCTTCCCGGGTCAGTTTGGGCACGCCGCCCTCGCAGGGCACGCATTTCTTGTCGGTCAGGTCGCAGCTTGTGTTCATCAATCTCTCCTTTGAAATTCGGGGCCGGATACGTATCCGGTACGTATCCGGCCCCGAAGTAATATTTTGTGGCTCGGGGTGCGTGATTCAACTCTCAAACATCGGTTTGTGCATGCCCAGCGCCCTGGCTTCCGCGACGTACCCCAGCAGGTCATCGTTTGCCAGTTCGAACAGGTCGTCGAAGCTGTCGATGACGAAATACACGGGCTGCATGATGTCGATGCGGTACGGCGTGCGCAGGGCGTCCACCGGGTCGAAGGGCTTGCGCAGCGGCTTGTCGCTCTCGATGGCGTGCACGATCTCGCCGGGCGAGGACATCACGCCGGCGCCGTAGGCACGGATTCCCTCGGGTGTATTGACCAGGCCGAACTCCACGGTGAACCAGAACAGCCTTGCCAGCATGGCGTGGTCCTCCGGGTCGGCGGCCAGGCCGGCCTTGCCGTAGGCTTCGACAAACGCCGCGAAGCGGTGGTCGGTCAGCGGCGGGCCATGGCCGAACAGCTCGTGAAACACGTCCGGTTCTTCGAGGTAGTCGAAGTCTTCCCTTCTCCTTATAAAGGTGGCCACCGGAAACCGGCGCCGGGCCAGCAGGCCGAAAAAGCGCTCGAACCCGATCAGCGCGGGTACGCCTTCGACCGCCCAGCCGCTGTGTTTTTGCAGGGTTTCGGAGATCTCATTCAGCTGCGGAACCCGGTCTTTTGGAAAATTCATTGCGTGAAACGCGTCGATCCACGGCTGGCAGGCCCTACCGTTCAGCATGGAAACCTGACGTTTCATCAGGTCACGCCAGACGGCATTTTCCTCGTCGGAGTAGGGGATATGCCCGGTTTCATCGGGCAAGCGTGATGTGTAAGTGCTTGTTTTCAAGTGATTGTGTGTCCTGTCTCAGCCCACCTGGGTGGGCGATTATTTGCCTGCCGGTCGCCCGCGTGGGCAGGCTCTTGCACGAAAAAAACATTTCGTCGGCTTGCTTTTGTTAGTAAATATATATCAAACTACGCGCAAGAAGGTTCCAAAGTTTGCGTTTGACAAAGAAATTGTGATATAAATATTTCGTCAAACGGACTTTGACGAAAAAAATGTGTCTTAATGGACAAGACAGACCTGAGAATCCTTGCGGAGTTGCAGGCCGACGGCACGCTCTCCAGCCAGGCTCTCGCGGAAAAGGTCGGGCTATCAACGTCTCCCTGTTGGAGGCGCGTTAAAAAACTGGAGGAAGACGGGGTCATATCTACCACAGTAGCGATACTGGACCCCGAAAAGATTGGGCTGGACGTTGTCGCGATAGCGGCGGTGACGTTGGAGGACCACCATCCCTATTCGATCAGGGAATTTGACGAGATGGTGACCGGCCGGCCCGAGATACTGGAGTGCTATGCCATGAGCGGCTCGCACGACTATCACCTGAAGATAGCGTGCAAAAGCATTCGGGCGTACGAGAAGCTGCTGCGCGAGCACATCATGCCGTGCAGGGCCGTACACCAGGTGAACACGAGTTTCGTGCTGAGAAAAGACAAGTACACCACCGCGCTGCCGTTGGACGAGTCATAAACAGGCAAGAGCTGGAGTCTGGAGAGGGAAACCAGTTTTAAAGAGCAACGGATGTGCAGGTGGCGACCAGGGAAGGTCTTGATTTCTAGGGTCGGAGTGGTGAGAGCAAGGATAAGCATCGAGAAGCCAGGGAGGGCTGGCGCCTCGCACCACTCAAACCCCGGGGACGAACTGCACGAGCGGGGATGGGGGCATCATGAAGATGCCCCCGGTTCTCCAAAGAAGTAGAACGTCATCCCGGAATTTGCGGGCGACAAGAAACAACGTCATCCCGGAATTTGCGGGCGACAAGAAACAACGTCATCCCGGAATTTGCGCAGCAAATATCCGGGATCTCCCACCGAAAAGGTGGACATGGCCGAAAGGGTCATACGATTCCAACGGGATTTCCCGGGAGCTGCTACCCGGGCTATATCCAACGAGACTGCCGGGGCCACGTGCCCCGGTTTTTTTTTAGCCTGTGGAAACGGGCCGGGTCCGGTTTAAGGGGAAAAGTGACCATCTTTGTCGAACGGGTCAACTGTTTTAACGCGCACACAGCTAATATATAGGCTTAAAAGAGTTATATAACATGCTGTATATGAGATAAAAACAGTGATTTTTAACAACCGCTGACCAAATCGTGGCATAAAACCTGCATTTAATAACCCAAAGCCACATTTAAGATTTTCAGGGCCAAGGACGGCAGCAAACACGGTTTGCTGCCGTTTCTGTTTAAGGGTTGGCTTCGTCGATAAGGGTGGCGTACAGGGACGGAAGGACGATTTGGCATGGAGGCCCCAACCCACTAACAGGGGCGTAAAGGGAGAAACGCGTTAAAGACCCGACAGGGGAGGTCAAAAAAAAGGCCGCCGTCACGGCGGCCTTTTTTTGTGCCCGTGTCCCGTCCGGAAATCGCGAAGCGCTCCTCAACCCCGTCACCCCGGAAAGCGCTAGGCGCTTATCCGGGGTCTTTCTCCAGAAACAGGCTTTTCCCAGCGGTCAAGAAGATCCCGGATATTTGCTGCGCAAATTCCGGGATGACGTTCTTTCAAATTTGCCACGGCGCCTTCCAGGATGACGTTCTTTCAAATTTGCCACGGCGCCTTCCGGGATGACGTTTCACTTACTACCACCGTCACCCCGGAAAGCGCGAAGCGCTTATCCGGGGCCAGGATGACGTGAGTGAATAGCATTAACTCTCATATATTCTTTATTTAATATAATTAATGATTGACCTTGATCAAGGCGTTCGTTAATGGTGCGTCTAGCATCGGATTTGTCTAAAAAGAATAACTGGAACGTTAGTCATGCATTGGACGCTGAGAGATGGTTGCGGCCTGGACGACGTTTTGATCCAGTTGGCTAAGGGCCGCGATGTCTTCGCCCCGGTCGAGGGCGAAAATGGCAACTACAGCTTGTCAAAATCCGATGGTTGGCGAAGGGGCGTAAACACACTTGCGCCATACCGCCAGACCGAACCCCTCAAAGCGCTGTTTTTCCCGGCCCGGGAGTATATCGGGCGGTGGAAAGACGTGTCGCTGCGAAGCCCGATGCCCAAGCGCATCGTCTTCGGGGTCAAGAACTGCGACCTCTCGTCGCTCGGCATTTTTGACCACGTGTTCCTGCACGGCGTGGCCGAAGACCCGTACTACGCCGAGGCGCGGCGCAACACCGTGCTGGTCAGCAGCGACTGCAGTAGCCACCGCGACGTGTGTTTCTGCCCGGCGGTCGGCGAGCAGCCCTGGCCCAAGGCCGGCTTTGACATCAACATCGCCGAGACCCCGGACGGGGTGCTGCTGGAGGACGGCTCCAGCCAGGGCGCGATGCTGCTCGAGTCCGCCGGCGATCTGCTGAAGCCGGCCGAAGACGCCCTGGTGGAGCGCGTGAAAAGTCAGCGCGAGAAACACTACCAGGACCTCGCCGAGGACTGCAGCGCACGGGGTCTTAAACCCGGCTCGAAGCTGCAGGAAGCGATCGAGGGCGCGTTCGGTGACGGCTTGTGGGCGCGCTACGCCGAGCACTGCGTGGAGTGCGGGGCCTGCAACTTTGTCTGCTGCACCTGCCATTGTTTCCTGCTGGCGGACGGCATGGACGAAAACGGCGAAGCGGCGCGCACCAAGCTCTGGGACGCCTGCCTCTACGACGGCTTTGCCCGCACCGCCGGCGGCGGCACGCCAAGGCCGTACCGCGCCGAGCGCCTGCGCAACCGTTTCGACAAGAAGTTCTCCTACTTTCCGCAAGTCATGGGCCGTTTCGCCTGTGACGGCTGCGGGCGCTGCACCGAGGCGTGCATTGCGAATATCGATATCAGGGACGTGCTGAAAGACGCCATGGAGGCGGCGGCAGTGGCCTGATAACGGGGCGGCGCCTGCCGCCCGCCAATAACAACGAGGGTTGAGATACATGGACCAACCGCTCTACATGCCGATACCGGCAGTCATCGAGAAAATCGAAGTCGAAACGCCGGAAATCAAGACGTTTCGGCTGCGTCCCGAGAAACCGGTGCCGTTCCGCGCCGGGCAGTTCGTCGAGTTGTTCCTGCCCGGTTTCGGCGAGGCGCCGTTCACGCCTTCCTCGTCTCCGAAAATTACCGACACCATGGAAATCACGATCATGCGCGCCGGGCGGGTCACCGCCGCGCTGCACGAGATGGCCGAGGGCGACGAACTGGGCGTGCGCGGACCGATGGGGCGCGCGTACCCGATCGAGGAGTTCAAGGGCAAAGACATTCTCGTCGTCGGCGGCGGCTGCGGCGTCGGGCCGCTGCGCTCGCTGCTGCTCGACCTGGTCGACGAGCGCGACCAGTACGAAAAAGTCACCGTGCGCTACGGCGCCAAGACGCACGAGAGCATCGTGTTTCGCGATGCCCAGGCGCGCGGCTGGGACGTGGGCGGCAACGGTGCGGGGCCGCTGGACGTGGTGCTCACCGTGGACCAGGAACACCCCGACTGGGACGGCCACGTCGGCGTGATCACCACCATTCTCACGCCCGAGTACCTGGCGAAGCCGCCCGACGACGGCATCGCCGTGATGTGCGGCCCGCCGATCATGATGAAGTTCGGCACCGACGCCCTGCTGGAGCGCGGCTACCGGCCGCAGAACATTTACCTGTCCATGGAACGCAACATGAGCTGCGGGATCGGCCAGTGCGGCCATTGCCGGCTCGGCAAGTACTACATCTGCAAGGACGGCCCGGTATTCACTTACGAAGAGGTTCAAGGGAACCCGAGGTTGTGGGATGACTGAGCGACTGATCATCGACCTGGCAGCCTGCGACGGCTGCCAAAGCTGCAGCGTGGGGCCGGCCGTGCTGGCGCTGCGCGAACGGGCCACCTTCGAGCTGGTCTGCCGCCGCTGCGAGCACGCCAGCTGCGTGCTGGCCTGTCCCTTCGACGCGCTGGAACGCAGCGCGGAGGGCATCATCAAGCGCCATAACATGCGCTGCGTCAGCTGCAAGAGCTGCGCGCTGGCCTGTCCCTTCGGCACCATCTACCAGGAGCTGCTGCCGTTTTACTCGATGGACTACGACGCGGCGGTGAGCCTGTTTTCAGGAGCCCGCGATGCGAGTGAAAAAGATCGCCGCGCACGCGGCGACCCGCAAACTCCAGAACCCGTTCGCGGGCAGGACGCGCTTCTGCAGCTGTGCCGCTGCAACGCGCTGGAGTACCGGGAAGTCGATCCCGACGACCCGGACATCCACATCGTCGACGATTTCCTGGCGGCGCGCACGCGGCGCTGGATCCGCAAGGAGCAGGAGGTGGCGGCATGAATTCAACGCGCGTGTTCCTGGAGTTCCTGCTGTTTCCCGGACTGCTGTTCACCGCCGCGGCAGGGCTGCTGACCAGCTGGGTGGACCGCAAGGTTACTGCGATGGTGCAGATGCGCGTCGGCCCGCCGCTGCTGCAGCCGTTTTACGACCTGCGCAAGTATTTCATCAAGGAAACCTGCGTGCCGGAGGGCGGGGCGACCGGCCTGTTTCTGCTGGCGCCGCTGATCGGTTTCGCCGGCGTGACGCTGGCCTCGCTGATCCTGTGGCGCGCGCTGCTGAATCCGCAAGTGACCTTCGTCGGCGACCTGATCGTGCTGGTCTACCTGCTGATGATGCCGGCGCTGGGCGTCGTGCTCGGCGCCTTCGCTTCGCGCAACCCGCTGGCCTCGATGGGCGGAAGCCGCGAGATCCAGCTGATGATCGCCTACGAACTGCCGCTGGTGCTGGTGGTGCTGGTGCCGGTGATCCAGGCCGAGAGCATTCGCCTCGGCGAGCTGGTTAACGGCACGCCCGCTGCCACGTGGTCCGGCGCGCTGGCCCTGCTGGCCGGGCTGGCCTGCATGCAGGCCAAGCTGACGATCGTGCCGTTTGACATGCCCGAGGCCGAGACCGAGCTGACCGGCGGCGTCTTTATCGAGTACTCGGGCCCGCCGCTGGGCGTGTACAAGCTGACCCGCGCGATGATGCTGTTCACGCTGCCGGTGTTCCTGGTGGCGCTGTTTTTCGGTGGTTTCGTTATCGGCCCGGGCCTGGCGCCCAAGCTATGGGGCCTGCTCGCCTGGTTCGTGCTGGTGGCCCTGACGGTGGTCATCCGCAACACCACCCCGCGCCTGCGCACCGACCAGGCCGTGAAGTTTTTCTGGGGACCGGTCAGCCTGCTGGCGCTGGCGGCCGTGGTGCTCGCCTGGATGGGGTATTGATCGACATGAGGGAGCGGGCACGGGCTCGCGACCTCGAGGAATTTCGGCCGCGCGGCGGCCTCCTACAGAGGTAGGAAAATATGGGTTACACCGTAAACGCATTAACCAAGTCGCTGAACGTATTCCACCTGGGTGGCAGCGCTTGCAACAACTGCGATATCGAGATTCTCGACGCGCTGACGCCGAGGTACGACCTCGAGCGTTTCGGCATCACGCTGGTGGGCAGCATCCGCCACGCCGACCTGATCCTGCTTTCCGGCATATTCAACAAGAAGGCCCGGCTGCGCATGCTGGAAGTGCTGGCGCAGGCGCCCCGGCCCTACCTGGTGGTGGCCATCGGCGGCTGCCCGGCCAGCGGGCTGATCTTTCGCGATTCCTACAATTTTTACGCCGCGCCGGCGGACTACGTGCCGATCGACGCCTTCATACCGGGCTGTCCCCCGAAGCCGGAGGCGATCATTTCCGGGGTGGTGACGGTGATCAAGGCGCTGCGCGAGGGGGCCATGGTGCCGAAATGCCTCGGCGAGCCCGACCGGGCCGGCGAAATGGCGCCGGTGCCGCAGGCGGAGGGTGCCGCATGAAAGCCAAAGACACCATCAACCGTATTCGCGGCGCGCTGGGCGACCATGCCGTTGCGTTCCAAATACGTGCCGACAACCGCGTGTACGTGGAAATTCGCCCGGAAACCGTGGTCGAGGCGGCCCAGCTGATGTTCGAGGAAATCGGCGCGCGGCTGCAGATCGCCACCGGTATCGATTCCGGTACGGGCATCGAGGTGATGTACCACTGGGCGCTGGATGAAGAGGACTGCGTGGTCACCGTCTGGGTGACCGTGCCTTACGGCAACCTGCAGCTGCCGTCGATCGCGGACTTCTGCCCGGCGGCGGAGTGGATCGAGCGCGAGATCTGGGAACTGCTCGGCGTCGATTTCATCGGGCACCCGGATATGCGGCACCTGCTGCTCAGCGACGACTGGCCGGAAGGCAATTACCCGCTGAGAAAACAGGTTGTCAGCGAGAAGATCCCGGATCAAGTCCGGGATGACGCTACGGAGCGGGATGACGGAGCAGGGCATAAAAAAGAAAACGTCATCCCGGAATTTGCGGAGCAAATATCCGGGATCTCCCGCAAGATCCCGGATCAAGTCCGGGATGACGCTACGGAGCGGGATGACGCTACGGAGCGGGATGACGGAGCGGAGCAGGATAACGACAAGAGTGAAAAGGGGGTGACGTCATGACCAAGCGAACCATCGTCCCCATCGGCCCCTACCATGCGCTGCAGGAAGAGCCCGAGTTTTTCAAGCTGCACGTCGAGGGAGAGACCGTCGTCGGCATCGACATCGAGCTGGGCTACAACCACCGCGGCATCGAGAAACTGTCGGAGTCGAAGACCTTCGAGGAGACCGTTTTCCTGGTCGAGCGCATTTGCGGCATCTGCTCCACATCGCACCCGATCGCCTGCGTGCAGGCGGCCGAGGACGCCGGCGGTGTGCCGGTGCCGGAGCGCGCGCTGTTCATCCGCAGCATGGTGGGCGAACTGGAGCGCATCCACTCGCACCTGCTGTGGCTGGGCCTGGCCGGGCACTTCCTGGGTTTCAACACGCTGTGGATGTGGGCCTGGCGTTTTCGCGAAGACGTGCTCAACGTGCTCGAACTGATTACCGGCAACCGCAACCACTACGGCATGATGAAGCCGGGCGGCGTCAGGCGCGATATCAAAGACAGCGACCTGCCGGCCATCCTCGACGTGCTGAAGAGCCTGGACAAGCCGGTCAAGATGTTTCGCGACGCGGTCATCGAGGATCCCCTGGTGCACGCGCGCACCAAGGGAGTGGGCGTGCTGACGAAGGAAATGGCCATCGCCTACGGCGCGCTGGGGCCCACCGCGCGCGCTTCCGGCTACGACATCGACGTGCGCCGCGATCACCCGCACGCGGCTTACGACAAGATCGAGTGGGACGTGATCTGCACCAACAACGGCGACGTCTTCGACAAGGCGGTGGTGCGCATCCTCGAGATGTTGGAGTCGATCCGGATCATCGAGCAGTGCGCCGTGCAGCTGAAAACCGTGCGCGGCCCGGTGGATTCCGATCCGAAGACGATCCGTGCCGGCGACGGCATCGGCAATTACGAGGCGCCGCGCGGCGAGGTGTTCCACTACGTGCGCTCGGACGGCAGCAACACGCCCGTGCGGCACAAGGTGCGCGCGCCGAGTTTCATGAACGTGCCGACCAACCGCGTCACCGCGGTCGGCGGCACGGTGGCCGACGCCACCATCGTGCTGGCGGCCGTCGATCCCTGCTACTGCTGCACGGAGCGCATGGCCGTGGCGGTGGCGAGCCCAGGCGGGGAGCGCCTGTGGGGCGCGCAGGAACTGATCCGGCTGTCGCGTGAGAAGACTTTCCGCCTGATGGAGGAGAGCGGCTGGCGCGGGCCGGCGCCGCCGGCTGATTAGACAGGCAGCAAGCCGTCACCCCGGAAAATGCGCAGCATTTATCCGGGGTCCGGGATGACGGGTAATGGTTTGGGAGAGATGAAATGTTGAGTGAATGGCTTGGCCACCCGCTGGTTCTGCCGATCATCGTGCCCCTGCTGGCAGGGGTGCTCTGCCTGGTCATCCCGCGCGGCGGCGCCGCGCTGCGCAGCGGGTTGGCGGTGCTGGCCGCGCTCGCCACGCTGATCCTGGCCTGGCCGGTGTTCCGCGGCGGCGAGGCGGTGTTCGCGCCGTTTTCGTGGCTGGCCCTGCGCGTCGATACCCTGTCCGCGTTCGTGCTGCTGGCCGTCGCCGTTTTCGGATTCCTGATCGCGCTTTACTCGGTGGGCTACATGAAGGGCCGCGAGCGGCACGGTCCGTACTTCGCCTACCTGCTGTGGACGCTGGGCGCTTCCTGCGCCGCGGTCCTGGCCAACGATTTGCTGCTCCTGCTGGTGTGCTGGGGCGTGCTGGCCCTGCTGCTGTACCTGATGATCGGTATCGCCGGCCCGAAAGCGGCGGGCGCGGCGCGCAAGACCCTGATGGTGGTCGGCACCGCCGACGCGCTGCTGCTGCTGGGCATCGTCATGTACTGGCAGTTGGGCGGTTCCACCCAGGTGTCGGGGCCGGGCGTGGTTCCCGTGGCCCTGGATTCCATCGCGGCCCACGGCGCCTTCCTGTGCATCCTGGCCGGTGCGCTGGCCAAGGCCGGGGCGGTGCCGTTTCACAGCTGGGTGCCCGTCTGCGGCGAAAAGGCCGACGCGCCGGTGTCGGCCTACCTGCCGGCATCGCTGGACAAGCTGCTGGGCATTTACCTGCTGGCGCGCTGCATGCTGGACCTGTTCGAACTGACCCCGGCTATGTACCTGCTGCTGATGCTGATCGGCGCGGTGACCATCCTGACCATGTCGCTTGGTGCGCTGATACAGCACGATATGAAGCGGCTTCTTTCTTACACCGCCGTGGCGCAGGTGGGCTACATCATCCTGGGCCTCGCGTCCGGCACGCTGATCGGGCTGGCCGGTGGCCTGTTCCACATGCTGAACCACGCGATCTACAAGTCCGGCTTGTTCCTGTGCGCCGGGGTGGTCGAAAAAGAGGCCGGCGGCACGCGCCTCGACCAGCTCGGCGGGCTGGCCCGTTTGATGCCTGTCACTTTTGGCGTATGCCTGGTCACGGCACTGGCCGGCGCGGGCATTCCGCCCCTTAACGGCTTCGCATCGAAATGGATGGTTTACCAGGGCATCATCTCGAGCGCGGGCGAGCCGACCGGCACCGGCTGGGTGATCTGGCTGGTGGTCGCGATGCTCGGTTCCGCGCTGACCCTGGCGGCTTTCGTGAAAATGCTGCACGCGGTGTTCCTGTGCAAGGCCTCGCCCGAGGTCCGTTCACGCGCGGCCGCACAGGGCATTGGCGACGGCGCCAGGTCCATGCGCCTGCCCATGCTGGTGCTGGCGGCGCTTTGCATCGTTTTCGGCGTGGCGGCGTTCCAGGTTCCGCTGGCCTGGCTGGTGCTGCCCGCCATCGGTTCGGGGGCCGAGCTGGCTTCCGTGGGTGTGTGGTGGTCCGGGCTGGCCACCGTGCTGATCCTGGCGTCGATCGCGATCGGCCTGCTCGGCTACTTCCTGAGCATGCGGGCCGGCAAACTGCGGCGCATGGGCACCTACATCGGCGGTGAGCACATCGATGACGTGTACATCAGCGGCGAAAAACAGGACGCTGGTCGGCACGTGGAAGTGACCGGCGTGGACTTCTACCGGACCATCGAGGGCCTGCCGCTGCTCGGGTGGGCGTTCACGCGCACGCACGCGAAGCTATTCGATATTTATTACCTCGCACGAAACACCTCCGGGTACATGGTGCAGCTGCTGAGCTCGTTCCACACGGGCATCCTGCCGGCTTACCTGAGGTGGTTCGTCGTCGGGATGCTGGTGGTGGTCTGGGTCGTTACCCAGTCCGGCGCCTGATTTCTGCAGGAGCGCGCCCGTGCGCGCGTCTCTTAACAAGGAGAACGTGAAGTGACTGAAGTACTCGCACTCCTGATATTGCTTTCGGTGGTTGGCGCGATCGTCGCGGTGGTCACTCCGAACCTGCTGTACTCGGTGATCAGCGTGGGCGCGGTCGGCTTCCTGCTGGCCATCGCCTTCCTGCTGCTCTCCGCCCCGGACCTCGCGGTGGTGCAGATTGGCGTCGAATCGATCTGCCTGGTCCTGCTGCTGCGCGCGACGCTGGGCCGCGAGGTGGACGACGGCGCCCAGCGGCCGCTGGTCGGCGTGGCCTTCGCGGTCGCGCTGGTGGCCGGCATCGGGCTGTTCGGGCTGCAGGTGTTTTACGAGTTCCCGGAATTCGGCATTCCGGCGATGGAGCGCTTCCAGGACGCGGCGGCGGCGACCTACCTGGCGACCGGCGCGGAAACGACCGGTGCGCCCAACATCGTGACCGCCGTGCTGCTCGATTTCCGCGGCTGGGACACGCTGGGCGAGGGCACGGTTCTGTTCTGCGCCGTGCTCGGCGCCACGGCCATCATGCGCCGGCGGGCGAGGAGGAAAGACGATGCTTCCTGAAGACCATCCGGGCATGGGCACGTTCCTGAAGACCGTCATCCGCTGGATGAAAGGTCCGATCCTGTTGTTCGGGATCTACATCATCCTGTACGGCCACGTCGCGCCGGGCGGCGGCTTCGGCGGCGGCGTGGTGATTGCCAGCGCCTTCGTGCTGATGACGCTGGCCTACGGCGAACCTTACACGCTGGAGTTCTTCAGCCGCGACCAGGCCCTGACGCTGGCCTGCCTGGGGCTGCTGATCTTCGTCGGCCTGGCCTGGGCCGGCACCTGGGCGGGCTCGGGGGTGTTCTTTGACAACCTGACGGCCGGCGCCGGCGGGCACCGGGACCACCTGTTCCTGACCGCGCTGGAAATCGGCAGCGGGCTGTTCGTGAGCGGGGCCCTGTTCATGGGCTTTTCGGTGTTGATGGGCCATCACGAGGAGGACGAAGAATGATCTATTCGCTCTGTCTCCTGCTGATACTGGTGGGGCTGTACGGTGTGGTATCGAGCGGCCAGACGCTGCGTATCGTGATCAGCCTGGCCATCGTCTCGCACGGCATTCACCTGTTGCTGCTGCTGATCGGTTACCGGGAAGGCGGCAAGTCGCCCATCCAGGACGCCGGCGAGGCGGCATCCACTTTTGCCGCTGCCTCGGTCGACCCGATTCCGCAGGCGCTGGTGCTGACTTCGATCGTCATCAGCCTGGGCGTGACGGCCCTGATGGTGGCCTTGTGCATTCGGCTGTACGAGCGCTACGGCACGTTCGACGTGACTGAGATTCGAAGGCTGAGGGGGTGAGCGATGCGACCTGAAGTGCATACCCTGATTCCGCTGTTCATCGCGCTGCCGCTGACGGTCGCGGTGCTGATCCAGTTGCTGGCGCGGCGGCGCGCGGCGCTGGCCGGCGCGCTGGCTGTGCTGACCCTGCTGGCATTGATGCTGATGAGTTTCGCCACCATCGGGCAGACCACGGGCGGCGAGGTCATTTACAACATGGGCGGGTGGAAAACGCCGATTGGTATCGATCTGCGCATGGACAGCCTGACCACGCTGCTGGTGGTGACGATCAATACCATCGGCCTGGCGGTCGTGCTGTACGCGCTGGATTACATGCGCCAGTTCACGGCGCGCCCGCGTTTCTACAGCCTGTTCCTGCTGATGATCACCGGCATGAACGGCGTCGTGATGACCGGGGACCTGTTCAACCTGTACGTGTTCCTGGAGATCTCGGCGATCGCCTCGTACTCGCTGGTGGCCTTTGGCTGCGAGCAGGAAGA
>JAZBPJ010000140.1:0-6937 GCA_036351575.1 Lysobacterales bacterium
AAAAACGCCCTGCGCCAAAGCGGGGACGAGGCCTGCCTGGTCTCGGCTTCGATCGCGTGGCAGCCTTCGGCCTGGCGGCAGGGCCGTTTCATGCTGGTGGCGGACAATCTCCTTGATGACGATTTCCAGGAATTTCCCGGCACACCGCCGATGGGCCGGCAGGTCAGTCTCGGCCTGTCGCTGGACTGGTGACATCGCGGAACGAAATCCAGCCCTGCAGCGCTTCGGCCACCGCTCGAAAAGCCGGCGGATTCACTCGTAACGGAAAGCGCGCACGGCCAGCCCCCCGACCAGCAGGGTTCCCAGCAGCAGCGCCGCCAGGTGCGGAATCGCGGACGCAGCCCCGGCTTCAAAACTCACCAAGCGGTGAATGGCGTCCATCGTCCAGCCGGTGGGCAGAAACTTCTGCAGCAACTGCATCCACTCAGGGGTGATTTCGATCGGCCACCAGCAGCCGCCGAGCGCAGCCAGCACGTTTGCCGTCAACACACCCAGGCCGACCGCCTGCTTTTCACTGCGGGCGACGCTGCCAAGCAGCAGCCCGGCGGACGCGCAGAAAGCCGCCCAACCCGCCAGCACCAGGAGCACCATGCCCGGGTTCGGCCCCCAGTGCATGTCGAACATGTACGTGCCCATGATCAGCGCGCTGGTGACCTGAACGGCAGCCAGCCCCATACGCCCCAGCCACTTGCCGGCGACCAGTTCGCTGCGCGTCATGGGCGCCGAAGCCAGCCGACGCAGCAGTCCGCTCTCACGCTCGACTGCCAGCATGGAACCGCCGGTCGTCAGCAGAATGATCAGGGTGAACATCACGAGGATACCGGGTACGGCCTGTTCGAACCCGGACGGAATTTCCTGGCGCTTGCCCGCGGGGGAGACATCGAGCTGCCAGATACGGGCCTGGCTGTTCAAGTCATCGAGCGCAGCCGGGGACAAGGGCCCCGCGTCAAGCGTGCTGCCGATCGCGACGTCCGCCAGCACGGTGTACATGGCGCGGTTGATGCGCACCGCCTCGAAATCACGCGAAAGGGCCGAAGCCCGCGTATCGTAATGGGCCTCGACCTTTTCCTCCGCCAGGAGGCGCTCGGTCAGCCTGGGCGACAGTTCCAGTACACGCCGCGGGCGCTCTTCCTTCGGCAGCGATTCCAACGTGGTCTGGTCGACCCACTCCACCGTGAAGTCGTTCTCGGTCAGCCTTTTTTCAATCTGGTCGGCAACGAAGCCCGGCGCCTCGGCCTGCACGGTCAGCGGTGTCGCAACGCCTCCGCCCGTGCCCGACGAAAAACCACCGGTTACCGTGCCGATGAAGTAGAAGAAGATGGGCGGCATCAGCAGCAGCCACAGCAGTGTCGCGCCCTGCCGTAATTGGCGGCGGATGTCATGCCACGCGATGAGCAGCGATTTAGCCATCGTCAGCCCCTCGCGAACCCGGCGCGCAGCCGCCATGCACTGAGCACCATGCCGGAAAGCGCCAGCACGGCCAGTATCAGCCAGCTGAACGGGTCGATGGCCCAGCTCCCTTGCGCGACGATTTCGCTGGTGAGCCGGTCCACCATGAAACCGTTGGGCGTTCGCCTGCCCACCTCGGCGAGCCATCCTGGAAGGATCGCCAGCGGAAAGAAACTGCCGCCGATCATCATCAGCGGCATCAACGTGATGTTGGTGATCAGCTCGGCGGCACTCAGACTGGACATGAGCATCTGGATAAATCCAAGCCAGGCGAACATGGCGATGCCCGACAACGCAATCCAGGCCAGTGCGGAAGGCATCCGGCTCAAAGGCAAGCCCTGGTAAAGAAACCCCAGGGCCAGCACGATGAAACCCATGACGGTCAGAACCACCGTTGCCGCCGCGGTCTTGCCGGCAACGACTCCGATCAGGCGTTTTGGCGCCGACGCCAGCCGTCGCAGGGTACCCTGTTCGCGCTCTTTCCAGTAATCGACGGCGAGGCCGTTAGCCACGAAAATCAGCGTCATCAACACGATGCCGGGAATGAAATAGACGGCGAACGGAACACCGGGTCCTTCCTCCGCAGGCGGCTCGGCCACGGTCACCTCGATGGCGGGAGGAAACAGCAGCGGCGCCGCCGACTCGATCTTGTTTTGTATGGATACCGAGATGCTCGCAACGAAGGCATCGTCCACCAGGTCATTTTCACCGGTCTCCCTGATTTTGCGAATTTCGTCGCCCAGAAGCTGCTCGGCGTAGAAACCGGCATCCAGCAAAACCTCGGTCACGTCGGTAATGATGCCCGGAAGAATGGTCTGCGACGGATTGGTCTTGAGTTCCAGCGTGACGGGCCGATTGTCCAGCAAGGCATCCTGGAACCCCTCCGGAATGACCAGGTAACCGCTGGCCTCACCGGCCTCGATACGCGTTGCGCCCTCTTCCGCTTCGACGTTTTCCACGGTAAGTAATTCGCCCAGTTCACCCTGGGAGTAGGCGCCGGCCATGAACCTGCTGAGAAATGTATCGTCCCGGTCGTCGATCAGCAGCAATCCTCTCGGCTTCGGACCATCTCCACCGCCGGTGAATGACATGATCAGGCCGCCGATCAGCAGCGGAATGGCCAGCCACAACAGCAGCGAAAGGGCATCCTGCCGCCAGCGCGCCAGGTCTTTCTTCATCACGGAGAAGAAAAATGCCATCAGGCTACTCACGCAGTTCCTTGCCGGTCAACAGCAGGAAAAGGGTCTCCAGGTTCGGGCTGCGCAGGCTGGTCTCATTGACCACGGCGCCGGCCGAGGCGAGGGCTTCGAATATCGCGGGCAGCATCTGCGAGGCCCCGTTAAGCGTGAGTGTCAATTCGCTCTCGCTGCTCGATATGACCTCCAGTCCCTCACCGATACGCTCCGCCAGGGCGGAGACGGCACGATCCGCGGCAGCCCCGGGGAACTCGCCGTTCAAATGCAATACGTCGCGGGCGCCCAGCTGGGCCCTCAGCTCTTCCATCGAACCGGCGGCGATCATCTTTCCGTGGTCGATGATGGCCAGCGAGTCGCAGAGTTTTTCCGCTTCTTCCATGTAATGCGTCGTGTAGAGCACGCAGGTGCCGCGGTCGCGTTCGGCGCGCACCAGGTCGAACAGGCGCTCACGGGATTGCGGATCGACGCCCACGGTCGGCTCGTCCAGCAGCATCACCGGTGGCGCATGAACGATGCCGCAGCCAAAATTCAGGCGGCGTTTCATGCCTCCGGAAAACTTTTTCGGTAGTTCTCTCGCCCGGTCGCCCAGCCCGATGGTGCCGAGCACATCATCGACCCGTGCATCCAGTTCTGCACCGGAGAGGCCGTAAGCCCGCCCCCAGAAGCGCAGGTTTTCGATCGCCGGCAGGTCTTCGTAAATGGCCAGTTCCTGCGGCACCACGCCCAGCGACTGTTTCGCGGCGGTCGCATCGCGGCGCACGTCGTGCCCGGCGACCGCGATACGTCCGGAAGTGGGCTTGAGCAGACCGGAAATGCAGTTTATCGTGGTCGACTTGCCGGCTCCGTTGGGGCCCAGCAGGCCGAAAATCGCACCTGCCTGGGCTTCGAAACTGACATCATCGACTGCCAGCAGGTCACCGAAATGACGGCTGAGGCTGTCCACGGAAATCATTACAGAACTCATGGGTCGCTGGTTCTCCTGCGGGCGGCGTTCCGCAACATACTACACGCCCCGCATGGCCGCAAAACTGCCAGAAGTTGGGGGGAGAGCCTTTAGAAAACTGCCCTGTTCGAGTTTTCGCGGCCATGAAAAAGAAAACCCCGCCAGGGCGGGGTTTTCCGTTCTTGCTTGCAGACCAGTCTTCTAGAGCAGCTTGAACACCGCATCGAGGCTGTCCTTGGCGTCGCCGAACAGCATCCGGGTGTTGTCCTTGAAGAACAGCGGATTCTGTACGCCGGCGTAACCGGTCGCCATCGAACGCTTCAGCACGATGGATGTTTTGCCCTTCCAGCATTCGAGCACCGGCATTCCGCCGATTGGGCCGTCGGGCTCTTCGAGCGCGGACGGGTTCACGATGTCGTTGGCGCCGATAATGATGGACACGTCCACATCCGGGAAGTCGTCATTGATTTCGTCCATCTCGAACACGATGTCGTACGGCACCTTGGCCTCGGCCAGCAGCACGTTCATGTGACCGGGCATGCGGCCGGCAACCGGGTGGATGCCGAAACGCACGTTGACGCCCTTGTCGCGCAGTGTCTGCGTGATCTCGTGAACGATGTGCTGGGCCTGCGCCACGGCCATGCCGTAACCCGGAATGATCATCACTTCCTTGGCGCTGTTCAACAATTCCGCTGTCTCTTCCGGCAGGATCGGGTCGACTTCGCCCTGGTCGGCGCCATCAACAACGGCAGCCGCGCCGCCGCCCGTACCGAATCCGCCCGCGATTACAGCCAGGAACTTGCGGTTCATCGCCCGGCACATGATGTAGGACAGGATCGCACCAGAGGAGCCGACCAGCGCACCGGTCACGATCAGCAGATCGTTGCCCAGCATGAAGCCGGTGGCCGCCGCGGCCCATCCCGAGTAGCTGTTGAGCATGGAAACCACGACCGGCATGTCAGCGCCGCCGATAGCCATCACCATGTGGATACCGAACAGCAGCGAAAGCACCGTCATGATGATGAGCGGCACCCAGCCCGCCGGGTTTTCCGCTGTGCCCGTCGGCGACTGCACCACGAACTGGTAGCCGTAGTAAATCACGACCAGCAGCAGGGCCAGGTTCAGCCAATGGCGCCCCGGCAGGGTCAGCGGATTCCCGCTCATCTTGCCGGACAGCTTGCCAAAAGCGATCACCGAACCCGAGAACGTAACCGCACCGATCAGGATGCCGATGTAGGTCTCGATATCGTGGATCGTCAGGTCAACGCCCGAGTAGTGCGCCAGGCGGCCCGGATCGAGGAAGTTGGCAAAACCAACCGCGACGGCCGCGAGACCCACCAGGCTGTGCAGGATGGCCACGAGTTCCGGCATCTGCGTCATCCGCACGCGCCGGGCGGCGATCAGGCCGATCGTGCCGCCGATGAGCAGCGCGATGATCAGTTCCACGTAGGCCTGGGTAACAATGCCCCAGATAGTGGCGACAAGGGCAACCGCCATACCGACGATGCCGTACCAGTTGCCCCGCCGCGCGGTTTCCTGGTTGGACAGGCCGCCGAGCGCGAGGATGAAAAGGATGGTCGCAATGATGTACGAAACCACCATAATTCCGTTGAATTCCATGACGGCCTCCTTACTTCCTGAACATTTCAAGCATGCGACGCGTCACCGCGAAGCCGCCGAAAATGTTGACTGCGGTAATCAGCACCGTTCCCACCGCGATCCACTTGATCAGCGGTGTGTCCGACGAGATCTGCATGAGCGCCCCGATCACGATGATGCTCGAGATCGCGTTGGTCACGCTCATCAGCGGCGTATGCAGTGCCGCGGTGACGTTCCAGATCACCATGTAGCCGACGAAGCAGGCGAGCACGAATACCGTGAAGTGGCCCATGAAATCTGCCGGTGCGACCGAACCCAGGCCCAGCAGGGCCAGGCCGGCGACGACCATGCCGATGATTCCGCCGAGAGGAGATTTCTTCTTCTCTTCCTTCGGAGCCGCCGGTTCGGGCGCCGGCGCCGGTTTTGGCGGAGCGGCCGAAATCTGCGGCGGCGGCGGCGGCCAGGTAATTTCGCCTTCACGGCACACCGTGGCGCCGCGCACGACCTCGTCCTCGAAGTCGATAACGATGTTGCCGTCCTTCTCGGGCGTCATGTCAGTCAGCAGGTGCCGCAGGTTCGTGCCGTAAAGCTGGCTGGATTGCGCCGCCAGGCGGCTGGCCATGTCGGTGTAGCCGATGATGGTGACGCCGTCATGCACGTAGCATTCGTTCGGCTTCGTGAGTTCGCAGTTGCCGCCCTGTTCAGCGGCAAGATCGACGATCACGCTGCCGTGCTTCATGGACTCGACCATGTCGGCCGTGATCAGCTTCGGAGCCGGTCTGCCGGGGATCAGGGCCGTCGTGATGATGATATCGACGTCCTTGGCCTGTTCGGCGAACAGCGCCATTTCGGCGGCGATGAACTCGTCGCTCATGACCTTGGCGTAACCGCCTTCACCGGAGCCGTCCTCGTCATCCTCGAAGTCCAGCATCAGGAACTCGGCGTCCATGGATTCGATCTGTTCCTTGACTTCCGGACGGGTGTCAAAGGAGCGCACGATGGCGCCCATGGCCTTGGCGGCGCCAATGGCGGCGAGGCCGGCGACACCGGCGCCGATCACCAGCACCTTGGCGGGCAGGACTTTGCCGGCCGCGGTGATCTGACCGGTAAAGAAACGGCCGAAGTGCTGCGAGGCTTCGACGACCGCGCGGTAGCCCGCGATGTTCGCCATCGAGCTGAGCGCGTCCATCTTCTGCGCACGCGAGATACGCGGAATGCTGTCCATGGCAAGCACGTTGACTTTCCTGTCGTTGAGCTTGTTCAGCAGTTCCTCGTTCTGGGCCGGCCAGAAGAAACTGATCAGCGTCTGGCCTTCCTTCAGCCGGTCCGACTCGTCCCCTTCGGGACCGCGAACCTTCATCACGATGTCGGAATTCGACCAGACGTCATCCCTGGACACGATCGAACATCCGGCTGCCTCGTAGGCCGAGTCCAGGTAACTGGCCTCGGTACCGGCATTGGATTCGACCGCAACTTCGAAACCCAGCTTCATGAGCTGGGCCGCCACTTCCGGCGTCGTCGCGACGCGTTTCTCGCCTGCCGCAATCTCTCTCGGTACACCGATTCTCATATGGAAACTCCGATTGATTTACCGTCTTAAAGGTGTCATTTCCCCTTTTGCCGCCCGGCCTGCCGGGCAATTCAGATCAAGTGGGGGAATCTTTTAAAAGTTCAGCGTGAGGATACAGACAATGCGCCACGGCATGTAGATTTAGGTCAATAAAAATGCGAAGAAAACCAGTTTATTTCC
>JAZBPJ010000141.1:0-5764 GCA_036351575.1 Lysobacterales bacterium
CAAGGGCCTGTACAAGAAAGCCCGCGCCGGCGAGATCCGGCAGTTCACCGGGGTGAGCGACGCCTACGAGGCGCCGAAGAACCCGGATATCGAACTGCTGACGGAAAACCTGTCGCCTGAAGAGGCGGCGGAGCGGGTGGTCGAGGGATTGCGGGAGCGGAAAGTTCTTTTGTGATTGTCAGGTCCGATCTCAGTGTTACTGAAGATGGCGGATTTAACCAAAGACTGGCATTCGTGGCTGCCCGGTTAGCTGATCGTTTAGTCTGAATGCCTGGCTGTTGCAACATTTAAACGCATGGCCCCGTTTTTGCATCCAACCTTGTTGATGTGCACTCAAACGTGGAGCGTGAAAATGAAAAAAACCCTGGTACTGTGCGCCTTGCTGGTCAGTCCTGCCCTGCAGGCCGGGAGCTGCGAGTATTCAAAAGAGATCGAGCAGAACCTGGACCTTTCCGGCAGCAAGCACCTCGCCATCAACGCACTGGCGGGTGACCTGGAAGTCCGCGGCGTGGACGGCAAAGCGGCCGTTATTCGCGGCACCGTCTGCGTGTCCGAGGAAGAGTGGCTGGAGGAGTCGGGTGTAAAAACCAGCGGCGGCGATCATGCCGAGGTCACGGTTGAACTGCCGAATGCTTCGGGTTGGTCCTGGACCGGCAACCGTTACGCCTATATCGACCTCGAGGTCGGTGTTCCCGAGGGTATGCCGGTCAAGGTCAGCGACAGTTCGGGCGATGCCGAGTTTTCCGGGCTGGCTGCGTTGAGCGTGAAGGACAGCTCCGGCGACCTGGACATCCGCAATATCGGCGGCGCCGTGGTCATCGAGGACTCGTCCGGTGATATCAATGTCCGCGGCGTCAAGGGTGACGTGACGGTTCCCCGGGACAGCTCCGGCGACATGGAAATAGAGGACGTCACCGGCGACGTGCTGGTGGAACGCGACAGCTCGGGCGGCATGTACTTTGGCGAGGTCGGCGGCAGCGTGATGGTCGAGCGCGATTCCTCCGGCGATATCGAGGCGGATGGGGTCGGCGGCGACTTCACCGTGATGCGCGACGGCAGCGGCAGCATCCGGGCCCGTAACGTGACCGGGACGGTGAGCGAGCCGGACTAGATTCGGAAATCGGTCGGCGAGCCGGTATCGCCTTTCCAGGGAGCGCTCGGAGCACATCCTGTGTCGCTTGAATGACGACGTCCTGTCGTCATACATCCCTGGAAAGGGATATCCGACTCGCCCTCAATTGCTGACACGAATTGCGGCTTGTGCAGCCAGCAAACTGCTGCTCCTGTAGCCGGCCGCGACGCTCGTGCCCCGTGAGGCGGCGTATGAGCCCCGGATGGGCTCATTCCGAGCGACACAGGGATGTGTTCAAGCGTCCGCCGAAGGGGGCTGAACGGAGCGGCTGTTTAATCGACTGGCCGGATTGTAGATCTTTGCCGGCATGGAGAAAGATCCCGGATAAGCGCTTCGCGCTTTCCGGGATGACGAATCTTAAAAAGTTGCGCGCTTTCCGGGATGACGGAGTAAAAACACGTTGAACTGGGGTCAGAGCAGCTGAGCTGCTCTGACCCCTTTGTTTTTACTGGTTGCGGAAGTCGCTCGGTGCGGGTTCCGCTTTCACTTCCTTCGGCGGGTTCGCCTCGAGCTGCTCCAGCAGGTACTTCACGCCGGCTTCCAGGCTCGGGTCGCGGCCCTTGGCGACCAGCTCGGGCCGGTCGATCACTTCCATGTCCGGCGCGACGCCCTCGTTCTCGACCTGCCAGTTGCCTTCCGGGTCCAGCATGCGGAAGGTGGAGGTCAGGATGCCGCCGTTGTCGGCCAGCATCGGGTTGCCGGAGATGCCGATCAGGCCGCCCCAGGTGCGGGTGCCGATCAGCGGGCCGAGGCCGGCTTCGCGGAAGTAATACGGGAAGGCGTCGCCGCCCGAGGACGAGTATGCGTTGATCAGCACGGCCTTGGGGCCGGCGTGCGAGATGCGCGGGGTCGGGTCCGCCTCGGCGGCCAGGCCGCGGCGCTTCCAGTACACGATCGGTTTGCGCCCGACCAGGCTCACCATGTGGTCGGGGATGAAGCCGCCGCCGTTGTAGCGCACGTCGATCAGGATGGCGTCCTTGTCGGTCTGCGAGGGGTACAGGCGGTACAGTTCGCGCATGCCGTCGAACGCCGTATTCGGCAGGTGCAGGTAGCCGATGCGGCCGCCGGACAGCTCGTCCACCATCGCGCGGCGGCTTTCCACCCAGTCGATGTAGCGCAGGTTCGTCTCGCGCATCGTGGTGCGCACCAGCACGTCGCGCGAGGACTTTCCTTTCGCCGATTCAGCCAGCGTCAGTTTCACCACCTTGCCGCCGGTGTTTTCCAGAAGCCGGTAGAAATTTTCCACGCCACGGGTCGGAATGTCGTCGACGGCCAGGATGTAGTCGCCCGCTTTCGCGTTGACGCCGGGCTCCGCCAGCGGCGAGCGCATGTCGTCGTGCCAGGACTGGCCGCCGAAGATCTTCTCGATGCGGAACACGCCGTCGGCCGGCACGATTTCCGCGCCCAGCAGGCCGCCGTCGAGGCGCTTCACTCCGGGCTGGTCGCCGGAGTTCACGTAGTTGTGGCCGGCGTTCAGTTCACCGGCGATTTCGCCGAAGATGTAATCGAGATCGGCGCGGTGCGCGACGTGGTCCAGCAGCGGTTCGTACTTGTCGTGGATCGCCTGCCAGTCGTTGCCGTGCATGCCGGGCTCGTAGAACCAGTCGCGCACGATGCGCCACTGGTCGGTGTACATCTGCTTCCATTCCACCGCCGGGTCGATGCGCAGCTGCATGCCGGACAGGTCCAACTGGCCCTTGCCGGCGTCCTGGTCGGGCTTGGCCTCGGCGATGCCGAACGAGCCGCCCTTGCGGAACAGGAGTTTCTCGCCTTTCGCCGCCAGCGCGTAGTCGTTGATGCCCTCGAGCACCTTCTTCACCTCGCGCGCGTCGATGTCGTAGAAGTGCAGCGTGCCGCCGCCGTTGCCGCCGGCGATGAAAAAGACGCCCGCCTCGTTGGCCGCCAGCGAGCGGTAGTTGCCGCCCTCGCTGTTGACGGCCGTCACGCGCTGCTGGAAGCCCTCCGGCACGATGCCGAAATCGTCTTTTTTCTCAGCCTTCTTCTCGTCCTTCCCGGCGTCGCCGCCCAGCGACACCTCGTCGCTCTTCGGCAGCGTCAGCGCCGGGGCGTCCGGGCGCAGCAGGCCGGCGTAAACGCGGGTGGAGTTGCTGTAGATGCGGTTGTCGTCGCGGTCGCTGAACGTCAGGTTGAAGTCGCGGTTGGACAGGAAGTACAGGTAGCGGCCTTTCGGATCGAACACCGGGTTGCCGTCGTCCGTGTCGCTGGAAGTCAGCTGGTGGCGGCTGCCGTCGGCCAGCGTGTACAGCCAGATGTTGCTGACGTTGGCCGCGTTGTTCTTCACGTAGGCGACGTGCGCGCTGTCGGCGGACCAGGCGTAGTCGTCGATGTCGTTGCGGTCGGAGTGGTCGATTTTCGTGACCTTGCCGCTCTCGATGTCGACAAACTGCAGACGCTGTTTCTTGTCGCCGAACAGCAGTTTCGTGCTGTCGGGCGACCACAGCGGCGCGAAGCGCCAGGTATCGCCGTCCTTCGTCAGCTGTTTGGCCTCGCCGGAGCCGTCCTGGTTGGCGACGTACAGCTCGTACTCGCCCGTCGCGTCGCTCAGCCAGGCCACGCGGCGGCCGTCGGGAGACCAGCTGACGCCGATTTCGCGGGCCCCGGGCGTGCGGGAAATGTTGCGGATACGGCCCTCTTTCTCGGGTACGGTGAAGACCTCGCCGCGCGCGCCGAACACCGCGCGCTTGCCGTCGGGCGACAGGTCGCCGGACTCGATGAATTCACCGGCGGAGACGTATTTCGGCATCAGGCCCGGGCGGTCGCCGTTGACCTGGATTTCGAGCCTGCGCGTCTCGCCGCCGGCCGGGTCGAAGCGGTACAGGTAACCGCCGTTCTCGTAGACCACGGCCGCGGGGCCGGCGCTGGGCCACAGCACGTCGAATTCCTCGTGCTGCGTGACCGCGACGGGTTCGCCGCCCGCCTCGTAGCGATACAGGTTCAGCGTGTAGTCGCGGTCGGAGGCGAAGAAGATGTCGTCGCCGACCCAGACCGGCTGGTTGTCGGTGCCGGGGTGGTCGGTCAACTGCTCGGAAGCGCTGTTTTCAAGGTCGTAGACCCAGACGTCCTGGGCGCGTCCGCCGCGGTAGCGTTTCCAGGTGCGGAACTCGCGGTCGATCGGCGTGTAGACGACTTTCTTGCCGTCCGGCGAGAGCATGCCGCCGCCGCCCTCGGGGATTTCCATCGGCCGCTCGGTGCCGCCGTTCACGGGAACCAGGTGATATTGACCCATGCGCACGCCCCAGGGCAGGCGGTTGGCGCGCACCATGATGTGCTCGCCGTCCGGTGTCCAGTCCAGCACGCGGTAATCGAAGCCGCCGCGCGGGGGCATGGGGCCGACGTCGTTGTACCAGGTCAGCTGGGTCGGCGTGCCGCCCTCGGTGGGCATCACGTACACCTGCCGGGTGCCGTTGTACTCGGCGGAAAAGGCGATGCGGGAACCGTCCGGGGAGAACTTCGGAAACAGCTCCATGCCCTCGTGCGAGGTCAGGCGCCGCGCGGCGCCGCCGTCGGTCGAGGCCGTGTAGATGTCACCGGCATAAACGAAAGCGACGGTATCGCCGTGGATGTCGGGGAAGCGCAGCAGGCGGGTGTCGTCTGCCGACGCGCTGGCTGCCGTGAGCAGGCACAGTGAGACGAAAGTGGTGAAAGTATGGCGCATGGAAAAGTCCTGATGTCGCTGATTGAGAAAAGTCGTGAGATTCTAATCCGGCTGCATGCCCGGTGAATAGTGACGAAAGGCCTATGTCCCGGCCCGCTGACAGGCGCCCGTAAACCTTTTTTCAGCTAACGCCGCTTCCTGGCCTGGTCTTTGGCCGCGTAGTACGACACGTCGCCCCAGCTGCAGCCGGCGACGATCAGGATCCAGGCGCACTGGATGCGGGTATTGTTTTTCGTGGTGAAGCCGAAAGGCACCGTCACGTTGTCAAAGAAGCGTTCGATGCCGCCGGCCAGCCCCGGGTCGTAACTGTCGACCAGGTAAATGCGCGTGTCCTCGAACGGCAGCTGCAGGGACGGCTCCTTCAAGACCTCGTCGAGAACAGGCCCGCTGTGGATGCGGAATTCAGGCGCCTTTTCATCGGCCGGGCGCAGAAACGCCAGCGGATCCGCTTTTCTGCGCTCCTCGAGATCGAGCAGGATGCGGCTGGCGCTGAGCCGCGCGCTTGCTGCGCTTGCCGGCTCGGCCGGAACGGGCTCTTTTATCGGTGGCGTCTGCGGTTCGGACTTCTCGGGTGCGGGCAGCGGGGCCGGGCTGCTTACCACGATGATTTCTTCTGGCTGGACGGGCGTTTTCATAACCGGCACGGGCCGGGTCAGCCGCACGGTGACGGCGGGTGTCGAAACCGCTTCGATCACGGCTTTCCGCGCAGCCGGAATCGTCAGCAGCAGGCCGTGCAGGATCACCGCCAGCGCGAACGCGGCGATCAGGTTGCGGTTTTTAAAAAAGGTGCGCTCCATTGGATCGTGATGATAAACCGGGCGGCTTTAAAACGGTGTTTTGAGGACATTAAAAAGTCATTCGAGCGCGGCTTTATCTACCTGGCCAAAATGTTTCAGCTACACCATTCAGGGCTGAGGCGACCAGGGGCCTGCGCTGGTTTCTCCTCTCAGCCCAGC
>JAZBPJ010000142.1:0-4158 GCA_036351575.1 Lysobacterales bacterium
AGCACGACGAACAACACGAACGACAGGTGGGCAAGGAAGACGAAATCGGCCAGCAGCTTGTAAATCATCGTGATCGTCGAGTCTTTTTTCTGCCTTTGAAATTCAATAATGCGGATAAAGGGCCAGGCCCCAAACGTGTTGTGTGATTTAGTCACAGACAGCAAAAAAGGCCTCGTGTAATTCTTTTACCAGCCATTGTGCGGCATTACGAATGAAAATGCGTCCCGGAAGTGGGCGCACAACGCCCCCTTCCCAGCCTATTTCATACGTTTCAGGCCGAACCGGATTTTTAGGGCCGGTTGGCTATAATTTCTTTAATAGTTGCATTTTTGATGCAACTATTCTGCGAGATCTCCTGGGTCGCCCAAGGCGTGGCTCAAGAGAACATGAAAACATTCTGCGAACCGAGAACACGCCGGAAAACCAGACAACGAGAGGACTCCACACATGAACCCACGAATTATGACAAATATCTTGCTCGTGACTTCCCTGGCCTGGTGCTCATCTGCAGCGGCGGAAGTCTGGAACGTTACAGTGGGCGACAACTTTTTCTCCCCGAATGACCTCACCATTCAGGTGGGCGACACGGTGCGCTGGACAGCCAATGGCAATATGTCCCATGACGTTACGGCCGACGACGGCAGCTTCGCATCGGCCACGTCTCCCAACCTGACCTATGAACGCACGTTCAACACGGCGGAGGAAATACTTTACTACTGCAGTGTCCACAGCACGCCGGGCCGGGACATAAATGTTTTCATGAACGGCCGGATCAACGTTATCGGCGAAAGTCAGGCTGTAAACATCAACGCGGGGATGTCGGACAGCTGGTACAACCCGGCAACGCTGGGCCAGGGTTTCTTCATCATCGTCTGGGAAGATCTGAACCAGATCTTCTTATCCTGGTTCACCTTCGACACCATTCGGCCGCAGGAGGGCGTTACGGCGGAATTGGGCGACCCCGGACACCGCTGGCTGACCGCGCAGGGAGCGTACAGCGGCGACACCGCTACCCTGGATATCTTTGAAACAAGTGGCGGAGTTTTCGACGCCGCGAACCCTGCGGCGGAAACTGACCCCATTCCAATCGGCAGCATGCTGATCACCTGGTCCGACTGCAGCACGGCGGAGCTGCTCTACGATATTCCAGACCAGAATCTGAGCGGAGCCTTGCCGCTTCAACGCATCGTGCCCGATAACGTTCCACTGTGCGAAGCGGGACAACAGCAGGCGGAATAGCGGCCGTGCAGCGACGCACGATGTTGCTGATGCTGATTTGCCTGGCGGCCCCGGTCGCCGTCAGGGCAGCCGATGCCCCGTCATTCACACTGCCCGAACTCGAGACTGGCCGCATGTTGTCGCTCGAGGACTTTCAGGGACAGGTCGTATACGTGGATTTCTGGGCGTCATGGTGTGGTCCTTGCCGCAAGTCTTTGCCGCTTTACGAGGAAATGAGGCAACAACTGGAAGCGAAGGCTTTCAGTATCGTCGCCATCAACCTTGACGAGAAGCGTGCAGACGCCGAACAATTCCTGGCCCGCCACCCGGTCGGCTATACGGTGCTGTTGGACCCGGCCGGGGAGTCCGCCGCAGCGTGGCAGATAAAGGCGATGCCCTCTTCGTTCCTGCTTGACACGGAGAACCGGATTGTTCGCTCCTGGGCCGGCTTCACAACCGATCACCTGGAGGAAATTCGAAGTGAAATTCTCGCCCTGGTGGACTGATTGGCGCAGGCTCGCCCTGTTTATCGCGCTTTTTGCGTTGTCCGCTTGTGCCCACGTCGAGCCATGGGAGCGCGGCCGATTGGCGCAGTCGCGCATGGCGCTGGTGGAAGACCCGCTGCTGAGCGCCATGAACGATCACGTCTATACGGCCAAGGAGGCGGCTTCCGGTGGCACCGGGCCAGCGGGCGGAGGCTGCGGCTGCAACTGATTCGAAAATGGAAAGATACTCGAAGGCGATCCGTTCTCTGCTTGCAACCAGCCTCGGCTTGCCCGGTATGCAGGATCTGCTGGCAAAAGAATTGCCTGAAGAAGGCGCCGATTACCGTTACACCTTCTACGACGAAGACCCCATTCCGCAGAATCGCCTCGCCTTCGGCGATCCGCGTCGCTACGAGATCGAATCGCATCAATTCCGTGTCGTAAAGAACATCGACGACAGCTATGGTCTGGAACTGAACTTTCAGCACGAAACGATGAGCGGTTCGTCGCCGTGGTACGCCGTTCCGGGTCCGGACGGGCCACTGCAGGTAATGAGCGGTGCGACCATCAGGGAGCGCAGAAACCAGGCCGATGCGGGGGTGCGCTTCCTGCGTGGCGATTGGTCCCATCACGCCGCTGTGGGCTACTCATCCGAAAATGATTACGTGGCCCGCTACGGCAGTTATTCGGTGGAACTGGAAAGTGCAGACGGCTTGCGCGTGACGAGCTGGGGCGTCAGCTATTCAAACGACGAAGTCACCCCCACCGACGCACGGGAGTTCGGGCGTGTTGAATCGGCTGACAGGGATGCCTTGTCCGGCTCTCTTTCGGTCACGCAGGTCCTGAGCCGTAACACCGTCCTCCAGGGCGGCGTTTCCCTGACACGCCAGTCAGGTTTCCTGTCCGACCCTTACAAACTGGTCTGGATCGGCGGTGCGGTGATCGCTGAGAACCGGCCCGATGAGCGCCGGATGTTGACTTGGACCGCACGATTGCGGCACTTCGTTGAAGGCCCGGAAGCGGCATTGTCGATGGACTATCGCTACTTTCGAGACGATTGGGATGTCGCAGCGCACACTCTGGATATCTCCTGGAAGCAACCGATTGGCGAGACCTGGGAAGTCATCCCGTCGGTTCGCTACCACGCTCAGTCCGCGCCGGACTTCTATGCCCCCTATTTTCTGTCTCAGCCAGGGGGGATTCACTGGTCCAGCGACTATCGCCTCGGAACATTCGGCGCCCTCAGTTATCGTCTTCATGCACGCCTCAAGGGCGAAAAATGGTCGCTTTCGATGGGTGCCGAATATTACGACAGTGATGAATCGCTCGCCCTGGCCACCCCACACTTCGATTCGCCTGGCCTGGTAAGTTTCTGGCGCCTCAGCGCAGCATTGAGGTTTTTGTATTGACGCTTGAACTGCACAGAAACGTGTTCAGTGAAATGGGCTGTCCGTGCGAGATTTCGATCTATGCCAATTCGGCGAAGGCCGCCCGGGAGGCATTTGCCTTGGGAGAAGAAGAAGCAGGTCGGCTGGATCGAAAATACTCCCACTACCGCAGCGATAGCTGGCTGGCGAGCTTCCAGGAACGCGCCAGCCAGTCAGGTGGCGCCGAGGCTGACGCCGAAACGGCTGTGCTTCTCGATTACGCGCAATCCCTGTTCGAGTTCAGTAATGGATCCTTCGATATCACCATGCGCCCCCTGACCGCACTCTGGGACGCGGTCAGGGCCATACCGTCGCCGGAGCAGATCGGGGACATTCTCGGCAGAATCGGCTGGCACCGGGTGTTCTGGGATGGCCAAGTGCTCAGCATGCCGCCCGGGATGACCCTGGACCTTGGCGGTTTGGTCAAGGAATACGCCGCAGACCGGATAGCCGGACTGCTGCGGCAAGCAGGATTCAGGCATGGTTTCGTCGATCTGGGCGGTGATTTCCACTTTCTCGGCCCGCATCCCGATGGTTCGCCGTGGCGCGTAGGCATTCGGAACCCATCCGCCCGCAATGCGGCGCTTGCGGAAATCAGCATTGGTTCTGGAGGGCTGGCCTCGAGTGGCGACTATGAACGCTGCACCGAGATCAATGGACGCCGTTACAGCCATCTTATCGATGCGAGAACCGGCTGGCCCGTCGAGTCGGACCATGATGCGGGTCTGAGTGCGGTCTCCGTTACGGCGCCGACCTGTCTGGTGGCTGGTTCGGTAGCGACTATCGCCATGCTTCATCAGGGTGCACGTGCGAAGGCATTCCTCGAGAACAGTGGCCTGGCCTGGATGTCGGTCGCGCGGAGTGGCTCGATCGAGGGTGCGATTCAGTAGCGCGGATAACCGGTCAGCTCGACATAACCGCGGCCGCTGTTTTGCGGGCCTTCACCCGAAATCCGCACGGCTCCCTCCCAGTACGGAAAATCGACGTCCATCCACTGGTCCTCGCGCAGGGCCTCCACTTGAAAATGG
>JAZBPJ010000143.1:0-12209 GCA_036351575.1 Lysobacterales bacterium
CAGCCGGCGGACTCCTACATGCGCCGTATCGAGGACTGGTTCCTCAGCCTGCTGCCGATCGAGGAAGAGATGTGACGCGGCTTGATTTTCCGCCTCCCGGAATTCACCTTACGGGATACCCGGCTGAATCTGATCAAAAGAGGACATCGCCTTGAACCACGGAGTAATCCGGCTCGCTGCTGCGGGCCTCTCGCTGGCGCTTTGCGCACCGGCATTCGCGCAGGCCCCTTCGCCGGGCGGCTGGAGTTTCACCTTCGACGCCGGTTTCGCCTCGCAGACCGAGTCCGATTTGGACAAGGATTCAGGCTCTTTCGAGATGGACCGCACCTTCTACTCCGCGGCTGCCGATTACCGCTGGAACTACCGCAACTCGGTGGGGCTGTCGCTCGGCGCCGGAAAAAGCGATTACGACTTCAAGGACCCCGACGGCGAGATGACCGCGGAGCCCTGGGACGAGATCGACGAGTTTCGCGTCTCCGCGCCGATGCGTTTCGCGTTGGGCGAGACCAGCACGCTGTTCGCGATCCCGACGCTGCGCTACACCGGCGCGGACGGCGCCAGCACCAGCGACAGCCAGACCTGGGGCCTGCTCGGCGGCGTCGCCTGGCGGCTCAGCGAAGACCTGACCATCGGCCCCGGCCTCGGCGCTTTTTCCCGCCTCGAGGGCAGCGCGCGCGTGTTTCCGATCCTGCTGATCGACTGGAACATAAGCGAGCGCTGGAGTCTTTCGACCGGTCGCGGCCTGGCGGCCTCGCAGGGGCCGGGCCTGACGCTGGGCTACCGGCTTTCAGACCAGTGGCGCCTGGGCCTGGCCGGCCGCTGGGAGGAAGTGCAGTTCCGTCTCGGTGACGACAGCGCCGCGCCGGGCGGGGTCGGCGAGGACAGCGCGCTGCCGCTGGTTTTCACGGCGGCCTGGGAACCGAGCGAGTCGGTCCGTATTGGCCTGTTCGCCGGCGTGGAGTTCGGCGGAGAGCTGACCCTCTACGACAGCGCCGGCCGTACGGTCGAGAGCCGCGATTACGATGCCGTCCCGGTGATGGGGGCGACGATCGAGTTCAAATCAAAGTAGGTTGCTGTGGGAGCCCGCATGTGAGCTCCTGCAAAAACTGGCGGGCTCCTGCAGCCGCCTACAGGAAGGTCGACTTGACCTGGAAAAGGGCCTCAACCTCGGTGATCTGCTTCTTGTCCTGAAGGAAAAGGATCACGCGGTCGTCCATTTTAATCACCGTCTCAGGCTGGACGAAAAGCAGCTCCCCGTTGCGGATCACCGCGCCGATCGAGGTGCCTTTCGGCAGCGGCAGGTCGCTTGCATTGCGCCCGACCACGCGCGAGGTCTGCTGGTTGCCGTGGGCGATGATCTCAATGGCCTCGGCGACGCCGCGGCGCAGCGAATGCACCGCCAGCACGTCGCCGCGGCGGATGTGGGTCAGTATGGCGCCGATGGTGAACGAGGCGGGCGCCAGCGCAATGTCCACCGAGTCACCCTGGACGATGTCCAGGTAATCCGGGTTGTTGATGATTGTGAGTGACTTCGAGACGCCGCAGCGTTTCGCCAGTATGGCCGACAGGATATTGGTCTCGTCGTCGTTGGTCAGCGCGCAGAACATGTCGGAATCGCCAACAACCTCGGCTTTGAGCAGTGAAGCGTCGCTGACGTTGCCATGCAGGATGATGCTTTGCGGCAGGAGACGTGAGAGTTCTTCGCAGCGCGCCCGGTCGCTCTCGATAATCTTGACCAGGTGCGACGATTCGATACGCGCGGCCAGCCGCTCGCCGATCCGGCCGCCGCCGGCGATGATGACGCGGCGGGTCGGCTTGATCTCGCGGCCGAAGGCCTTGAGCACGGCCGCCGTATCATTACTGGACGCGAGAAAGAAGACCTCGTCGTTGGCTTCGACCACGGTCGCTCCATCGACGTCGATGGCATGGTTTCCGCGGTAGATGGCGACGATCCGGGCCGGTGCGCTGCCGGACAGGTTGCGCAGTTCGTTCCCAACCAGCGGCCCCCCGGCGTGCGCCTTCACGGCGACGAGGTGCACGCAGCCTTCGGCGAAATCCAGGATCTGCAATGCCTCGGTTTGTTCGACCAGGTGCGTGATTGCATTCACCAGCAGGGCCTCGGGGTTGATGATATGCGTAATCGGCACCGCGTCGCGGCCAAACAGGCCGTCGTATTTCTGGTAAGCCGACGACCGCACCCGCGCCAGGCGCACCGGCGTCTGGAACAGGGTATAGGCGACCTGGCAGGCGATCATGTTCGTCTCGTCGCTGTCGGTGACCGCGAGAATCAGGTCGGCGTCCTCGGCGCCGGCCCGGATCAGTACGTCGGGGTGCGAGGCCTGCCCGTGCACGGTCTTGATGTCGAGCCGCTCTTCCAGGGCCGCCAGGGTTTCGCGGTTGCGGTCCACCACCGTGATGTCGTTGTTTTCGCGGGACAGGGCAGCGGCGACGGTGCGCCCGACCTGGCCGGCTCCGAGAACGAGAATCTTCATTTACGAGTCCTTGTGGGTTTCACGGTTCAATGGCGCCAGAAAGAGGGCAGGAAAAGGATCAGCAGGGTAAAAATTTCCAGGCGCCCGACCAGCATGCCGAAGACGGCCAGCCACTTCACGCCGGCATTGACCGACGCGAACGAGGAGGCGACTTCACCCATGCCCGGTCCCAGCAGGTTCACCGTGGAAAGCACCGCGCCAAAAGCGGATTCAAAGTCCAGGCCGGCGCCCATCATCGCCGTGCTCAGCGTCAACACGGTGAGCAGGTAAAGAATGAAAAACCCTTTCACCGTGTTCAGCACCTTCTCCGGAACGTCGTCGTGGCCAAGGGTGATCGTCGATACGGCCTGCGGGTGTGCGAGGTGGAACAGTTCGCGCACGGCGATGCGCTTGAGCAGCAGCACGCGGACCACCTTGATGCCGCCCGCCGTCGAACCGACGCAGCCGCCGATAAAGGACAGCGTCACGAGCACCAGCGGCACGTAACCTGGCCACTCGGAAAAAACGGCCGTCGTGAAGCCCGTGCTGGTCAGGATGGAGGCCACCTGGAATACACCGTGGCGCAGCGCTGATTCCAGGCCGGAGTAGGCGTCGGCAAGGAACAGGCCGGCGGTCACGAGCACAACACCCAGGACAAAAATCTGAAAGAAAGCGCGCACCTCGGGAACGGAGGTGTAAGGATGGCTCGTCTGTTTTCTCAGGGCCATGAAATGGATCGCGAAATTCACACCGCCGGCCAGCATGAAGATGATTGCGACGCCTTCGACCAGAACGCTGTCATAGAACCCCAGACTGGCGTCATGCGTGGAGAAACCACCCGTGGCGACCGTTGAAAACGCGTGTCCGACCGCGTCGAACAGGGTCATGCCGGCGGCCCAGTATCCCAGGGCGCAGAGCAGGGTCAGCAGAAAGTAGACGAACCACAGCGCGCGGGCGGTCTGGGCAATGCGGGGCGTCAGTTTTTCGTACTGCGCAATATTCGACGATTCCGCCTTGTAAAGCTGCATGCCGCCGATTCCGAGCAGCGGCAGCACGGCGACCGCCAGCACGATGACGCCCATGCCGCCGATCCACTGGATCTGCTGGCGGTGGTAGAGGATGGAATGGGGCAGGAGTTCAACGCTGGGAATGACCGTCGCGCCCGTGGTCGTGAAGCCGGACACGGATTCGAAGATGGCGTCGGTGAAGTCCATGTGCAGCCCGAGCAGGAAGGGCAGCGAGCCCGTCATGCCGAGCACCAGCCAGAACAGCGCGACCACCAGGAAACCGTCCCGGATCGACAGTTCGGCCAGTTCCCGGGTTCGGCCGGGCCATCGAAGAAGCAGGCCGACGGCTGCCGTGATCACGAAAGAAACCATGAAAACCGGCCATTGGCCATCGTTGAACAGCAGCGATACGCCCACGGAAGGAAGGAAACTCAGGCTGTACAGCAGGAGCAGCGTACCGAAAAGGCTCGTTATGGTCTTCCAGTGCATGGGCACAGCCGGTCAGGCGGTCGCTATTGACCTTTCGCATTTGTTTGACGGGCCTTTGGCGTTAGACTCCACAAGCAATTCGTTTACGGCCCGTGAAATATGAAAAAAACCGTCCTTACGTCCATCGCTTGCCTGGTCATTATCGCCGGATGTGAGCAAAACCACCACGTCAGCGTTTACACGGCGATCGCCGATTTGCCGTTTGCCGACCCGGTCCTGCGCCAATGCGTGCTCGACCAGGCATCCCGCGACGGCTGGCAAAACGCCGGGCAGATGACCCGCCTGGTCTGCACCAATCCCGAGAGCGAGCCGGTTCGCAGTCTCGAAGGCATGGAAAACCTCGTCAATCTGCAGGTTCTGGACCTGGCTCACAACGAGATCACGGACGCCGGGCCGGCGAACTGGCTGACGAAACTGAACCAGCTGGACCTGGGTTACAACCGCATCAGTGAAGTGGCCTTCGACCACCAGCGTGTCACCCTGAAGTCAGTCAACCTGGATCACAACGATATTTCCGACATCGGCAGCCTCGCGAACATGCTGCACCTGGAACACCTCTCCGTGAGTCACAACCGGCTTTCCGACATCGCGGTGGTCGCATCGCTGCCCAGCCTGCAGACGCTCAACGTCAGCCACAACGAGCTGGTTACCATCGAACCGGCGGCGAAGCTGGCTGAGCTGGTGGAGCTGGATGCGGGTTTCAATCGCGTTGCGGACCTGGCCCCGCTGGGCAGCCTGGACAGCTTGATTGCGCTGTTTCTCGACGGCAACAGGATTTCCGATCTTTCCGCACTCGCCGGGCTGGCAAACCTGCTTGAACTGGGTATTTCGAACAACGATATCGTTGACGTGGACGTGCTGGGCTCGATTATCACGCTGCAGCGCCTGGATCTGAGAAACAACCGTATCGAGGATATCCGCCCGCTTGAAGGGCTGGGGGAAGTCGAGTCGATCGATGTCCGCGGCAACCCGATCAACTGCGAGGGCCTGCAGCACCTGGTCAACGCCCTGGGGCGTGACGTGGTTGCCCGCGATTCCTGCAATGGCCGTTCGCCGCCCGCCGAAAAATCCTGAATACGGCGCCGTACTGGGATCAGTGCAGTAAAACGATCGTCCGGTTACCGTTCTCGAATACCCGGTGTTGGGCGTGCCAGCGCACGGCGCGGTTCAGCACCGTGCTCTCGACGTCCTGTCCCATTTGTTCGAGTTCGTCGGGTTTCTTGGCATGGTTCACGCGCACTACGTCTTGCTCGATGATCGGGCCTTCGTCCAGGCTGTTCGTTACGTAGTGAGCCGTCGCGCCGATCAGTTTAACGCCGCGTTCGAAGGCCTGCAGGTAAGGGCGGGCGCCCTTGAAGCCGGGAAGAAACGAATGGTGGATATTGATGGCCTGGCCGGCCAGATGACCGCAGGCCGTGGGCGAAAGAATCTGCATATACCGCGCCAAAACCAGTAGCTCCGAACCGGTTTCTTCGTACAGTGACAACAGGCGTTGTTCCTGCGCCTGCTTGTTGCCATCCTCGATCGGCAGGTGGTGGTAGGGTAATTCATACCACTCGGCCAGGGTGCGCTGGTCTTCGTGGTTGGAGATCACGCCGGTGATCTCGATGGGCAGGTGCCCGTCCCGCCAGCGGTGCAGCAGTGCGTTGATGCAGTGGCTTTGTCGAGAGACCGCCAGCAGCGTGCGCATCTTTCGCGCGCTCGCAAAAAAATCGAAGTCCATGTCGTAGCGCCGAGCCACGGTCTCACGAAACGCGACGCCGAGCGCGCCCAATTCATGATCGTCTGCGGCGTCGTCCTCGAACTCGACGCGAATAAAGGAACGGTCGGCTGCCTCGTCGACGAAATGTGTCAACTCGAGGATCAGCGCTTCGCGCGCCGCGAGGAACCCTGTTACCGCGGCGACGATGCCGGTGGTGTCAGGACAGCTGGCTTTCAGGATGTAGCCGGTTCGGGACATGGGCTTACTATTGGTTTTGTCGTTGATGAAAGCGGTGGATGGTAAACCATTTTGCGGACCTCCGACTATCGACAACGTTTCCGAAACCCGCTTTAATTCTCACGGATCACACAACAGGGAAAACACGATGCGCCGAATCATCAACACACTGGTTTTCACCGGCCTGGCTGCACTCGCCTGGCCGCTGGCCGCCGAGGAACTGCGGCCCATTACGCACGAGGACGTCTGGACCATGAACCGCCTGGGCACACCGGTGATCAGCCCGGACGGGCAATCAGCCGTGGTCAGCGTCACCGAGCCGTCTTACGAAGAAGACGGCGATGTGAAAGACCTGTGGCTGATCGACGTTGACGGTGAGAAGGCCCCGCGGCGCTTGACGGCGACCCGTGAAGGCGAGAGCGACGTGGCCTGGCGGCCGGACGGCGGCGCCATCGCGTTTGCGGCCAAGCGGGGCGAGGATGAGGTCGCCCAAATCTATGTACTCGATATGACCGGGCCGGGCGAAGCCGTTGCCGTCACCAGCCTGTCGACGGGCGCCGGCCGCCCGGTCTGGAGTCCCGACGGTTCAAGAATCGCCTTCGAGAGCAAGGTCTACCCGGGCGCGCTCGACGACGAGACCAACCAGGCGGAGAAAACAGCGCGTGAAGAGCGCAAGTACAACGTTTCGGCCTACGATATCTTTCCGATCCGCCAGTGGGACCGCTGGCGCGACGACCTGCAGCTGCACCTGTTCGTGCAGGACGCGGTAGCGGGCGCCACGGCCAGCAACCTCCTGCTGGGAAGCGAACTGGTTTCCATGCCCGGTTACTCGGGCGATCCGTCCCTGTCCGGCAGCAGCCTGAAAGCCGCCTGGACGCCGGACGGCAAGGGCCTGGTGTTCAACGCCACGGTCAACCTCGACCAGGCGGCGCATGCCCCCGTTGTGCATCACCTGTACCGGGTCGATCTCGACGGTGACGGCCCGCAGGCCATTACCTCGAGTGACGACTGGAGCTGCACCGATCCCGCTTTTTCAAGCGATGGAAAGTGGCTGTACTGCAGCGTCAGCCCACGCAACGAGCAGGTCTATAGCCTCACCGAGATCGGGCGCTTCAAGTGGAAGAAACGCGGCGGCCTGGGGCAGCCGGAGTTGTTGACCGCGGGTTTCGACCGCTCTGTCGGTAATTTCGACTTGAATGACAGCGGCGACACGGTGTATTTCACGGCCGCCGATGCCGGGCGCTCGCGGGTATACGCTGTTCCCGCGGCGGGAGGCGAGGTGCGCACGCTCGACGCGCAAAGCCGCGGTGTGTACGCGGGCGTCCAGGCCGCCGCCGGCCGCCTGGTCGCGCGCTGGGAGAGTTCCGCCGTGCCGGCTGAAGTCGTGCGCGTCGATCCCGAGGGCGGTCATGCTGCGCTCAGCGCGTTCAACGCGGAGCGTGTCGTTGGTGTCGACATGCCGGCTTTCCGTGAATTCTGGTTCGAAAGCAGCAAGGGGCGCCGCATTCACAGCTGGCTCGCTTTGCCGCCCGGTTTTGATGAGAACAAGAAATACCCGCTGGTGCTGCAGATCCACGGCGGTCCGTTCGCGTCCTCCATGGACTCCAGCCACGTGCGCTGGAGCGCGCACCTGCTGGCCGCGCCCGGCTACGTGGTGCTGATGACGGATTACACCGGCTCCGTCGGGTACGGCGAGCAGTTCTCGCGCAACATCATCGGCGATCCCCTGAAAACGCCGGGTGAAGAACTGGTCGAAGCAGCGGATGCGGCCATCGAGCGGTTCCCCTTTATCGACGGCAGCCGACAGGCCGCGACGGGCGCCAGTTACGGCGGGCACCTGGTCAACTGGCTGCAGGCCACCACGGACCATTTCAAGGTACTGGTCGGCCATGCCGGCCTGGTCGACCTGGAAGGGCAGTATTCCTCCAGTGACACCATCTACCACCGTGAACTGATGAACGGCGGACCGCCCTGGGGCGACAGTCCCGTGTGGAAAGAGCAGAGCCCGTCGAGCTTTGCCGACCGCTTCTCGACCCCGATCCTGCTGACCATCGGCGAGAAGGACTACCGGGTGCCGATCAACCAGACCATCGCCGCCTGGACGTACGTGCAGCGCCGGCAGGTGCCGGGCAGGCTGCTGGTGTTCCATGACGCCAACCACTGGATCATGAAGGGCGAGGAAGCCAGATATTTCTGGCAGGAAGTGCACGCCTGGCTGGCGAAGTACCTGTAACAATTCGGGGCCGGATACGTACCTGGTACGTATCCGGCCCAAAAAACGCAGTTTTCCGACATAGAGCTTCCAGTGTTCCGGTGTCAGGAAGCTGATGGTGCTGCAACAATCAAAGGCATCTCAAACTCAGGAGTTTGTAATGCCTCGCCCCAGTCGCTTGAATTTACCGGGCATGCCTCAGCATGTCGTGCAGAGAGGAAATAACCGCCAGGCCTGTTTTCATAGCCGTAGTGACTATCTCCTTTATTTGAGCTTGTTGCACCGTTCCAGCGAGAAGCACAATTGTCAGGTTCACGCCTATGTCTTGATGCCAAACCATGTCCATCTGCTGCTAACCCCTGATAAAGGAGATGGTGTTTCCCTGCTTTTCAGGGATATGGGCCGCGATTATGTGCGTGGATTCAATAAACGCTACGAAAGGACGGGAACATTGTGGGATGGCCGGTTCAGGTCTTCGTTAATTGAAAACGACAAGTATCTATTGGCTTGCTATCGGTATATCGAACTGAACCCGGTTCGAGCCGGGATAGTGGAAGATCCTTCAAGTTATGAGTGGTCAAGCTTCCGAGCCAACGGATTGGGTCGAAACAACAGCTTGCTTACTCCACATAGAACCTGGCTGGCGTTGGGAACGGATAATGCGGATCGTCGGTCCCGCTACTTGAATCTCTTCACCAGGGAAGTCTCGGATCAAGTTATCTCACGAATCCGGGTTGGTCTGGCAGCCGGAAAGCCATTATAAAGTCGGGGCCGGATACGTACCAGGTACGTATCCGGCCCCGAAGTTGTTACTCGACGATGTTTCCGTCGGCGTCCATGATGCGAACTTCGCCCAGGCCCATTTCGCGCACATCGGCCTCGATCTGTTCGCGGTCGCCCACGATCAGCCAGGTCAGGCTGCCGGGGTGCAGTACGCGTTCCGCCGCGCCCTGGATGCCTTCCAGGTTGACGGCCTCGTAACGGCCTTTCAGCGTGCTGACGTAGTCGTCCGGACGGCCGAAGCGGTCGTTGGCGAGCAGCGCGCCCATCACGGCGCTGCCGGTTTCGAACTGGCCGGGCAGGCTGTTGACGCTGTTGCGCACGCTCTTGTTCAACTCGTCCTGCGTGGCCGGGTTGGTGCCGAGGAACTCGTCGAACTCGCGCCTCAGCTCATTGATCGAATCGACCGTCTTGTCGGTCTGCACCGGCGCGTAGACCATCAGGGGTCGTTGTCCGCGCGCGTCCGTCATGAACGTGTAAGCGCCGTAGGCCCAGCCCTTGTCCTCGCGCAGGTTCATGTTGACGCGCGCGGTGAAGGAGCCGCCGATGACATCGTTCATCGTGTTGATTTCGATGTTGTCCTCGACGCCGGTGGGCGGAGCCACGTGGCCGGCCAGGATCAACGACTGCGGCGCACCCGGCTTGTCGATGATGTAGACCGTGCCGCTTTCCGGCAGGCCGACCTCGGCCAGGTTCTTCTGCGGAATGGCCCGACGGTCCTCGGGCCACTTGCCGAAACGCTCGTTCAGCAGCGGCAGGATCTCGTCCATGGTGGTGTCGCCGACCACGAACAGGGTGCCGTTGCTCGGACGAATCCAGGTGCGGTGCCAGGCGACCAGGTCGTCGCGAGTCAGCGAGGCGATGGATTCCTCCGTGCCCGAACCGGTAAAGGGAATGCCGTAGGCATGGTCTTCACCGTAAATCAGCGGCGGCAGGTTGCGCAGCGCCAGCTGCACCGGCTGGTTTTTCTCCTGCGCGATCGAGGCGATCCAGCGCTTGCGCAGCCGTTCGATTTCCTCGTCCTGGAAGGCGGGTTCGCGCACGATCTCGGTGAACAAATCCAGCGAGGGTTCGAGCTTGTTCTTCAGCGCGGACAGCGAGACGGTGGACATGTCCATGTTGGAGCCGGTGCCGATGTTGGCGCCCAGCATCTCGGCCTCGGCGGCGATCTCCAGGGCGGTCTTGTCTTTCGTGCCCTCGTCCATCATCGCCAGCGTGAAGCCCGCGGTGCCCAGCTTGCCGAACTGGTCGGCGGCGTAACCGGCGTCGAACTGCAGGGCGACGCGCACCACGGGCACGGCGTCGCGCTCGGCCAGCACGACCTTCAGGCCGTTGTCCAGCTCGGCGCGCTGTATCTCGGGAAAGGCCAGTTCCGGCATCTCGCCCACCGGCGGCAGGCCCTGGCTGCGGTCCACGTCGCTGGCCACGGTGCCGTGTTCGCCGAAGGGCAGCACGTCCAGCTGGTAGCGGCCCTTGCTGAGCCATTCCTGCGCGGCGGCCTGCACGGCGGCCGGCGTGGCGTCGTTGAGCCATTTCAGCTCCAGCAGGAAGAAACCCGGATCGTTGGCGTAAAGCTCGCCCTGCGCCAGGGTGACGGCCTTGCCGCCAAATCCGCCGATCTGCTCCAGGCCGCGGACCACGGATGCGTTGATGCGCGTCTGGTTGCGTTCGAGTTCCTCGGCGGTCGGGCCTTCAGCCAGGAAGCGTTCCAGCTCTCTGTCGATGATCGCGTTGACCTCGTCCAGCGAGGCGTCCGGCTGCAGCGTGACGTCGATCTCGAACATGCTGGCCAGTTCGTGCTGCTGTACGCCGACGCTGACGTTGACGGCCAGCGGCTGCTTGTAGACCAGTTCCTGGTAGAGGCGGGAGTTCTTGCCCGAGCCCAGCACGTTGGCCGCCAGGCTCAGCAGGGTGGCTTCACGCGTGGTGCGGCCGGGCACGGCCCAGTTGTGATACACGCGGGTCTGCGGAACGCGGTCGTACAGCACTTCATGCGAATCGGTCAGCCGCAGCGGCACGTTGGCCTTGGGCTGCGAGACCGGCGGGCCGGCCTCGATATCGCCGAAATACTTCGTGACGAGTTCACGGGCGGTTTCGACGTCGATATCGCCGGCCAGCACCAGCACGGTGTTGGCCGCGCCGTAGTAGTCCTTGAACCACTGGTGGACGGTTTCGAGCGACGCCGCGTCCAGGTCTTCCATCGAACCGATGGTGCTGTGGCGGTAGGGATGCCCGGCCGGGAACAGGCCTTCCAGCACGTGGTACTGGACCAGGCCGTAGGGCTGGTTGTCGCCCTGGCGCTTTTCGTTCTGCACCACGCCGCGCTGGTTATCCAGTTTTTCCTGCGTGACGGCGCCCAGCAGGTGGCCCATGCGGTCCGATTCCATCCACAGCGCCATGTCGAGCGCCGGGGTGGGCACGGTCTGGAAATAATTCGTGCGGTCGAACCAGGTCGTGCCGTTCATGCCGGTGGCGCCAACCTGTTCAAAGGGTTTGAAGTATTCGTCGTCGTAGTTTTCCGAACCGTTGAACATCAGGTGCTCGAACAGGTGCGCAAATCCCGTCTTGCCCTCGGGCTCGTTCTTGGAACCGACGTGGTACCAGATGCTGATCGCGACGATGGGCGCTTTGCGGTCCTCGTGCACGACCACGCGCAGCCCGTTGTCGAGGGTGAATTTTTCGTACTCGATGTCGATGTCCGGCATGTCGGCCTGGGCGGCCGCGCCAAACACCACGAAAACGGCCAGCAGGCCGATGATAAGGAAGCGTTTCACGTGGATGACTCCTTGCAATCTGTCTGTGGTTAACCGGGAATTGCGCGCATGTTGCACTGCTTTGGCGCAAATGAAAAGTTCCGAAAGTCATGATTCACCAGCGTAATCCCGGCCCCGGATAAATGCTGCGCATTTTCCGGTGTGACGGGGGTAGTTGAGCAGAACGTCATCCCGGAAATCGCGCAGCGATTATCCGGGATCTCCATATGCGAAGGGCGGTGTAGCTGGACCAGCACACTTCGCAGGTGAAGATCCCGGATATTTGCCTCCGGCAAATTCCGGGATGACGGGGTGTGCTTTGCCTCCGGCATTTTCCGGGGTGACGGGGGTAGTTGAGCAGAACGTCATCCCGGAAAGCGTCGCAGCGCCACCTAACGTCATCCCGGAAAGCGTCGCAGACGCTTATCCGGGATCTTCCCCCACGACAAAGAAGACCCCGGGTCAAGCCCGGGGTGACGGGCGTGTTCAACAAGACCCCGGGTCAAGCCCGGGGTGACGGGGAAGTACGCGCAGCGCTGTAAAAAAGCGCCCGTTGCC
>JAZBPJ010000144.1:0-2118 GCA_036351575.1 Lysobacterales bacterium
CACGGGCTGAAAAGCCAGTTCTTCGATCAGCTTTCTAAATCGCCGGCGACTCGATAACTTCTTGTCGGGGACGCTCAAGCACATCCTGTGTCGCTTCGGTGAAAAACATCCTGTTTTTCAGACCCCGTCAAGAAGTTATCAAGTCATCGGCGTTACATGTGCCTGGTTCGGGAACTTACCCGCTGACGCTTCCCTTTGGCACCGAGAAGAATTTCAGCGAATCGAATTCCTCGTTCACGCCGGAGGCTTCCGCGCCGGGGTCCTCCGCCAGTTCCTGCGCCAGCCGCTCGGCCTCGGCGAGGAAGGATGAATAGAGGTGGCGGCGTTCGCCCGGGCTCAGTGCACGCGACTGGTAACCACCGCACTCCAGCGCGTCGTCCAGCGAAAAGCCTTCCAGGATGACCTCGTCGCGCTTGTGCACCCAGGCGCCGCTGTACAGGTCAAAGGTGTACTCGGACAGGAAGCGGTAACCCCGGTTGGCGATGAATTCGACCGCGTCCAGGATGTAGTCGATCTCGATATCGTCCATCGAGTAGTGCAGGCTGATGCGGCACCAGCCGGGTTTGATCCCCGAGTAGCCCTTGACGATCCAGTCGCGGTAGCGCTCCGAGCGAGCGTGGTCGATGCCGAGCAGCCGGTGCCCGTAAGGACCGGCGCAGGAGCAGCCGGCGCGCGACTGGACACCGAACAGGTCGTTCAGCAGCGAGGTGACGAACTTCGGGTGCAGGTACTTGCCCCGGTGGTCCTTGACGTTGAAGGACACGATGCCGATGCGCCGCGCCGGATCCGGGTTGCCGAGTATCTCGATGCGAGGGTTGTTTTTCCAGCGCTTAAATGTGCGTTGAAGCAGGGCGCTCTCCCGCTTTTCGATGGCCTCCACGCCGATGCGGTCCTTGATCTGGAAAGCCATTCCGGCTTTCAGCGTTTGCAGCACGCCGGGCGTGCCGGCTTTCTCGCGTTCCTCGATGCGGGGAATGAAATCCTGGCTGTCGGGGCCGACGTAGTCGACCGTGCCTCCGGCGCTCACGCTGGGCGGCAGATCGCGCTGGTAGATGCGCTGGTTGAAAACCAGCACGCCGCTGGCGCCGGGGCCGCCGAGGAACTTGTGCGGCGAGATGAAAACCGCGTCGATCGAGGCATCTCCATCGTAACGACCGGGCTCGGGGTTCATGTCGATCTCGACGTAGGGTGCGCTCGCGGCATAGTCGAAACAGGCCATCGCGCCGTGGCGGTGCAGCAGGCAGGCGATCTCGTGCACCGGGGTGCGCATGCCGGTCACGTTCGAGGCGGCAGAAAAAGAGCCGATCAGCTGCCGACCCTTGTAGGCCGGGTCCTGCAGCAACTCCTCGAGGTGCGCCAGGTCGACGCAGCCGTCCGCGTCGAGCCGGACTTCGACCACCGTCGCCAGGTTTTCACGCCAGGAAATCTCGTTCGAGTGGTGCTCGTAGGGGCCGACGAAAACGACGGGCTGGTGCCGGGGCAGGAAGTCGCTCAAGGTGTCATCGGCCGCTGTACCCAGCGCCTGCCTCAGAAGTTCGGTCAGGTTCTTGCGCGTCGCCGGTGGCAGCGCCACGCCGATGATCTGCTGGAGCTTGTCGATGGCGCCGGTGGCACCGGTGCCGACACAGATGATGCGGCCGTCGGGACCGGCGTTGACCGACCGCTTGATGGCATGCTCGGCCTGTTCGAGCAATTGCGTCATGGAGCGCCCGCTGATGTCGTCCTCGGTGTGCGTATTGGCGTAGACGCGCTGCAGGTTCTGCAGGTACTTTTCGACGAAACCCAGGCCGCGTCCCGATGCGGTGTAGTCGGCGTAGACCATCAGGCGTTCGCCGAACGGCGTGGTGATGGGCGCGTCGGCGCCGATGATGTCGGTCCGCAGGGTATCGAAATCGAGGGTGCAAGGGTTGTTCATGGTGGCCTGTCGCCGATTGCATTCGAATCCGCTTATTGTACTGGCTGCGCACGCTGACGGACATCAACGGGACGCTCCGGCGATGTGAATTCAGGCGACGAATCCGATAAACCGCTCAATCACCCAGTACATCGCCACGGTGCCGATGCCATAGGATGCGGCCCGTGTCATCCATTGCGGCGCCGGCAGTCTCAACGCGTTAA
>JAZBPJ010000145.1:0-28714 GCA_036351575.1 Lysobacterales bacterium
CGACCGTCTGCACCGTTATACGTGTTCGCAATCTCAACAGCAGTTGTCCAGATTTCCTTTAATCGAACGTCGCTGACATGTTCCTGCCAGTTGACGACGGCCTCCGAACGGAACCCGGGGCTGCCGTTTCCAACCCCGTTTCCATCCGGAATCTTTCGATAGCTTGCGGATTCTTTCACGAAGGCCAGGTCTTCGGCCGTAGTGACTTCCTCGTTCCAGTCGGAATGCTGAACAACGTGTACGCGATGCTCAAGGCTTGATTCGGGTGTCACTGCCCGGATACTGCGTATCAGGGCTGCTGAGAAATCGGACTGCCCTGCCTCGGCAATCCAGATCGACCCCCCATCGTCAAGGGTTTCAACGGAAAGACGGCGCACCTCGGACAGGGCCTTGTCAAAATCTCCGTGGGCGTCGGACCAATGTTCTCCAAACGCCAATTCGAATACTTCCCCGGCCGGGACATACAATCCATCCTGGGTTCCGTATGCGCCCGCCACTGCGTGGTATCTGACCCCGAAAAACCTCGGGTCGGCCAGCATCGTGGCTACTGCCGCAACCGAATGAACGTCGTCCACATCCGTCTTGACGTCAAAATGTGCGAGGAAAAGGTCCTTCCCGCGATCAAACCTGCCCAATAAATCCGGTTCGGAGTCTTCCTTGGAAGCACACGATGACAAAAAGATGATAATCAGAATGGAGAGCGCCGGCTTTATCACCAGGCGAGCGAAAAGACTCCATCCCTGCCTGGCAACGGCTCCAATATTCCCTTCTATGGAAACGTCGGCTTCACGGTCAAATAAACGGTTCATACAGGTTCTCATGATTTTTCCTGGGGCCGAGGGCCCGCTTGAACCCGACGGCGCGGTCAACAAAAACCTAAGCCAAGAGCGCCAGCGACAACCCGGGCCAGAAGGCGATGATCACGACGGAAAGCAGCAGGAACAGGAAAAACGGCAGGGTCGACAGGTAGAGGTCCACCACCGGGCGTTCGAAGCGGTAACTGGCGATAAACAGGTTGAGCCCGACCGGCGGCGTGATGTAGCCCAGCTGCATCGTGGCCAGGAACACGATGCCCAGGTGCACCGGGTCGATGCCGAACTGCAGCGCCACGGGCAGGATCAGCGGCACCACCAGCACGATGGCCGAGAAAATATCCAGGATCGCGCCCAGAGCCAGCAGAAAAACGAGCAGCAGCAGCAGGAACGTGAACTCCCCGACCACCAGGCTGCCGACCAGTTCGAGCAATTTCTGGGGCACACCGCTGTCGATCATGTAATTGGTCGAGGCCAGGGACATGCCCAGGATCACCAGGATGCCGCCGACCAGCACCATGGACTCACGCATGATCTTCGGCAATTGCCGCAGGGGAATCTCGCGCAGGATCAGCACGTCCACGATCAACACGTAAAGCGCGGTGACCGCCGCCGCCTCTGAAATCGCAAAATAGCCGCTGTAGATTCCCCCCAGCACGACCAGCGGCAGCGGAATTTCCCAGGCGGCCTCGCGCACGGCGGCGCCGACCTCCCGCCAGGAAAAATCGGACAGTTTTTCGCGGATGGCCCGGTTTTTCCAGACGCTGTAACCGGACAGGAACAGGATCATCAGGAATCCCGGCAGGATTCCGGCCAGGAACAGGTCCTCGACCGGAACCTCGGCCACGATGCCGTAAAGGATCAGGGGAAGAGACGGGGCGAAGAGCAGCCCCAGGCTGCCGGCGGAAGTGATCAGGCCGAGGTTGAATTTCTCGGGATAACCTGCCTCGTGCAAGGCCGGGAACAGCAGGGCGCCGAGGGCGATGATCGTGACGCCGGAAGCGCCGGTAAAGGCCGTGAAAAAAGCGCAGGCCGCGAGCGAGACGATGGCCAGGCCCGCGGGCATCCATCCCAGCAGCGCGCGTGTCAGCCTGACCAGGCGCTTGGGCGCGCCGCTCTCGCTGAGCAGGTAACCGGCGAAGGTGAACAGCGGAATGGCCAGCAGGATCGGCATTTCCGCGATGCCGTAGAACTCGATCGCCAGGGCCTGCAGGTCGATGCCTTCGCGGCTGAAACCCAGCATTGCGCTGGCCGCGATAATCGCAAACAGCGGTGCGCCGAGCAGCGCCAGCAGCAGCAGGATGGGGCCGGCGGCGATCATGCGGCCGAACCCGGTCTGAACAGGCCCGCCAGCGCACGGGCGAAATGAACGATGTAACGCCAGGCGATGAGACCGAAGCCCAGCGGCAGCACGGACTGGAGCGCCCAGGCCGGCACGTCGCCCAGGAGGCGATCCTGGAACTCGTAGGACGTGCGCACGAATTCCAGGCTGTGCCAGGCGACCAGCGCGCACACCGCCGCGGTAAACAGGTGCGTTACCGTACGGACCGCGACTGCAGCGCGTTGCGGAAGGAAACGGTTCAGAACGTCGATGTTGATGTGCTTGTCGCTGCGGCTCGCCGCCAGCGCGCCGGCAACCGCCAGCCAGAGCACCAGCAGCCGCAGCAGTTCATCGTTCCAGATAAAACCGAAGTCGAAAAAGTTGCGCATCACGATCTGCCCGGCCGCCAGCAGGATCATCGACGTGAGGATCAGCACCAGCAGGCCGTCCTCGACGATGATTCCGGCACGCTCGAGCGCGGACAGGATTTTACGCAGCCCCTTCAAGCCCGGTCAGCGCTGTGCGCGGAACTGCTTGAGCAGTTCCTGGATGCGTTCGTAAAGCTCGAGATCAAAAACGCCTTTCATCCCCATTTCCCGGTTCGACGCACTGACGATGCGGCGCCACTCGGCGACATCGGCAGGATCCGGCTTTACGAGCTCGAGCCCGCTGTTCAGCAGCGCCTGCATGGCCTCGTCGTTGTCGGAAACACCGTACTTGTCGAACTTGCGGTAGATCCCTTCCATGACTTCGCGCACCACTGCCTGGTCATCGGGCGAAATTGTTTCAAACACGCGGCGGTCGATCAGCAGGGACGCGTAAACGTAAACGATAGGCACATCCGTGATGTAGCCAACGCGGGTATGCCACTGGAACACCACGGCCCCCACCGGCGGAGCGGTCACGCTGTCGATCAGGTCGGTCTGCAGGCCGGTCATCACGTCCGTCACCGGCATGACCACGGGCGCGACGCCCAGCGCCTTCAGCGCCGCGAAACCCGCATCGTCGCCTTCCGGCAGCCAGACCTTGCGTCCGTCGAGATCCCGCAGATCGGTGGCCGGCCGGTTGGTCATCATGTAGGCGAACCCGGCCGCGGCCAGCCCGAAATTCACGTAGCCGGCATCTTCCAGGCGCTGACGGATGATGGGTTCGATCTCACCGCGAACGAAGCGGGCTTCCTCGATGGAATCGAACAGCATGGGCAGGGCCAGGATGTCGGCATCGGTAAGGAACAGGCCCAGTTCGCCCGACGAAAACGCGCCGCCGTGCAATTGGCGCGTGCGCATTTTACGCTGCACCTGCTTGGCGTTACCCTGCACGCCCCCGCCGTAAAACTTGAGCTTGACGCGTCCCTCGGTGTGCGTTTCGATCGATTTTGCACCGGCCTTCATGTCCTTCATCCAGGAAGAACTCTCCGGTGCGATCGTGGCAATCTTGATGGTCTGGGCCGCGGCCGGACCACCCAGCAGAAACAGGCAAACAGATACCGCGAAGATCAGCTTCTTGTTCAGGTTCATAGGAGCGAAAAATCCGTCAGAAGTAGTCGTCGGCGCTGGCGAGCAATTCCTTGGCCTCGTCCTGCGCCAGCGTATTGAAAAGCGTGTAACCGGGCTGTACCGGGTCGGCATCCAGTACTTGCCTGAGCAGTATATCGTGCAGCTCGCGGTCATACAGCGTGCGCGCGTAATAGCGCGCAAAGTCGACCAGGATGCTGAGATTCCGCCCCCTCGACAGGTCGAGCGCCCGCTCGAAATGGGCCAGGCCGGATTCAAAATCCCCTCCGAGGGCCGGCGGGCGCACCGTGTCGAGTACGGCCAGGTAATGTTCGACCTCGCTTTCATTGTACGCGGGGTCGATCTCCCGCACGCGCTGCAGGGAAGCCTGGGCATGCGGCAGTTTCGCCAGCGCCGCGTAATCTTCCGAGTGCGCCTGGATGTAGGCGATCCAGCTCAGGCTGAACGCGTAAAGCGCCTCGATCTCTCCGTGCTCGATCTTCTGCAGTTTCGAGGAGAAACCCTCGAACTCCTCGTCCCATATCCCGCACACGCCGCTGTCGGCCGAGCACAGGGCCCGGCGACCATACTCCCGGGCCCGGGCCGTGAGTTTGCGTGCCCGCAACGGGTCGTCGACGAATATGACGCCGTAGGCGGCATAGAGCTGCGCGGCTGCGCTCAGCGCCTCGATGTTTTCCGGCGAACCTTCGACGAAGCTGTCCAGCATCAGCAGGTAGGCCGGCGCCCCGTCCCGAACGAGTTCCGGGTCATCCTGGTTCATGATGGCGTTGTTCAGGTTTTTCGCCATGCCGCTTCCGGCCGTGGCGACCATGCCGGCACAGGAGGCCAGAAACGGCGCGAGCAGGAAAACAGCGAGGATTAGACTACGATTGAAACGCAATGGTATTTCCATTCAAACTGTTACGATCAAGTATAACGGATTGGCCAGAATGATCATTCTCATTTGAAGCCATGACAGCAGAGAGACAAAGGCGATGCCCAGAAACGAACCCGGCAACTCGAGACCAGAAACCGAACCCTCAGGTTCACTGCTGCGGCGGTTCTTGTTCCGCAGACGTGTTTACGTCGGCCTCGCCATGCTTCTCCTTTATGCGCTGTTCGGCTTTTTTGCCGTTCCGGCGCTGATCACGAAATACGGCATCGAGAATATCGAGCGCATCACGGAGCGCCCGGTGCGCATGGGTGAGGTGCGCTTCAACCCCTTCACCTTCGATCTTGAAATATATGACTTCGAACTCGATGACAGCGACGGCACGGCACTGGCTTCCTTCGAGGAACTGCACCTGGACTTTCAGCTCTCCAGCCTGTTTCGCTGGGCCTGGTCTTTTCGCGAATTCCGCGTGGTGGAGCCCGCTTTTTTCGATGAGCGGTTCGCAGCGGAGGACACGCGCCTGGGGCGCATGCTCGACACGATAAAAGCCAACACGCCACCCGCTGAAGAGACAAGTGATGACAGCGGCCTGCCCCGCCTGTTTGTCGAACACCTGGTCGTCGCGCACGGTGACGCGGCGTTCCTCGACCACCTTCCGGAACCCTCGGTGAAACTCTCCACCGGCCCGATCAACATCAACGTGCACGGCCTTTCAACCCTGCCGGACCGCGACGGCAGCAACACGGTGCACGTGCGTTTCCCGAGTGGCGCCGAGCTGGATTGGCGCGGCGAATTCCGGCTTGCACCGGTCCAGTCCACCGGGACTCTGTCCCTGGAGAACTGGGAGCTGGACCCGTTGCTGCCCTACCTGCAATCCATGTTGCCGCTGGATACGCTCAGCGCGAAAGCGTCCACGCGGGCGGACTACCGTTTCGAGTTGAGCGAGACGGGCGATCCCACGCTTCGACTGGAAAACATCGAATCGCGCCTGGACGAATTTTCCGTCAGCGGACTGGAGCCCGCCTCGGAGTTCCTCGCCTTCGACGCGCTCGAACTGCTCGGCGGAACGCTCTCTTACCCGGAGCAAGCAATCTCATTTCAGGAAATCCGCCTGAGCAAGCCACGCATCGACGCCTGGCTGGATGAAGACGCGCAGCCCGGGCTGCTGCAGCTGCTCCCGGAGGCCTCCGCTGAACCGGCAGCGGCCCCTGAAAGCAGCGAATGGGACATTACCGTGGGCCGCTTCAGCCTCGAGGGCGGCCGCCTTGCCCTGAGCGATCGCAGTATCACGCCCCATGCCGCCGTGGACGTCGAAAACCTGTCCGTTGCGCTGGAGAATATCGATAACCGGGATGGCACCCGGATACCCCTGACGGCCGCTTTTGCCACGTCAGCGGGCGGACAGCTGAAGTTTGACGGGTCCGTGACGATACTGCCGGAGCCGCTGGCCGGCGGCACGGCCACGGTTACCGGGCTGCCGGCAGCACTGGCCGAACCCTACCTGCAGCAGAGCCTGCTGCTGAATGTCGACAGCGGTTCGCTCGACCTCACCGCGGAACTGAACTACGCCCCGGCCGCAGGGCTTACTTCGGTCGGAGAAATGCAGATCACCGAACTGCAGGCCAGTGACATCGAGACGAACCAGCCGCTGATGTCCTGTGAGAAGGTCGAAATCGACCGCTTCGAGCTCTACCTGGACCGCTCCGTGGCCCGGCTTTCTTCCCTGCGGCTGGACCGACCTTACGGCCGCGTGGAAGTCCGCTCGGACCGCAGTACCAATATCGACAGTCTCCTGGTCGAAACTGCCGAAAATGCAGAAGTCGCGGAAGCGACGCCCGCCTGGTCGGTGGTTATCGGCGGTATCGCGGTCGACGATGGTGCGATGGACTTTTCCGACTATTCCCTGCCGCTGCAATTCGCGACCTATATCACCAGCCTGGACGGCACGGTTTCCACTATCGACACGGCCAGCACCGAGCCTGCGGACATCCGTCTCGAGGGCCAGGTGGACGAATTCGGGCTGGCGCGTATCGATGGCGGAATCAACGTGATGGACCCGACCCTGGATGCCGACGTGACGGTCGAATTCCGCAACCTGGCGATGAACAACCTGTCCCCCTACTCGGCGGGCTTTGCCGGCCGCGAAATTGACGCCGGCAAGCTGGACCTGGACCTGCGGTACCTGGTCAAGCAGGGTATCCTCGATGGTCAAAACAAGATCGTGTTGAGAGACCTGGAACTGGGCGACTCCGTGGATAGCCCGGATGCGGTCAGCCTGCCCCTTGACCTGGCGGTGGCGCTGCTGAAAAACTCCGAGGGCGTGATCGACGTGGACCTGCCCGTGGAGGGTGATATCAACGATCCCGAATTCCGCATCGGGGGCGTCATCTGGAAAGCCTTCACGACCCTTATCACCAAGGTGGTCACGGCACCGTTCAAGCTGCTGGGCAGCCTGATCGGCGTGGACTCCGAGGATTTCGGCCAGGTCCAGTTCCTGGCCGGCCGCTCGGACCTGACTCCGCCTGAACTGGAGCGCATTGCACAGCTCCGTGAAGCGCTCGACAAGCGGCCCGAACTCAGCCTGGAAATCAGCGGCGTATATGACACTGCAACGGATACTCCGGCGCTGCAGTTTTTCAGCCTGCGTGACACGGTGTTTCAGCGCATGGGACGCGAAATCGGCGAAGCAAGCGACAGCAACGAATTGCTCGACGACGAAATTCGCTCCGTGCTGGAAGAAATGCACCGCGAGCGTTTTCCGGACGAGCCGCTGGAGCCGCTGCGCGCCCTGCATTCCGCGCCGCCGGCGGGCGATCCCGAAGGAGAACCGGTCGTGGACCGGACCGCTTATTCCGGGGAACTGGTCGATCGCCTGCTGCCCACTCAGCCGATCGGCGCCGCCGAACTGGAACAGCTGGCCGCACAGCGGGCGCAAGCCATACTGGATGCCATGCTGGAACAGGGCATGCCGCCCGAACGAGCACGAATCGTCGAACCGCAGGCCGTCGAATCCGAAGACGGCGAGTGGGTCGTCACCGAACTCGGGGTCGCGACCGGTTCAGGCTAAACCCCGTAGGGGATCCAGATGTTCTTGACTTCCACGGCGCGGCGCAGGAACTGGTCGCCCTGGCCCTGCTCGGGGTCTTCCCAGTCGTGGAACAGGCCATAGTTCACCCAGGTGCGCTTCATTGACGCCGCCGCCTCGGTTTCGACCATGCGGCTGCCCGCGCGCGTGCCCCAGTACCACAGCCCTTCGACATCCAGGTGACGGGCCAGCGTCTCCGCCAGCACCTCTGCGTCGCCCGTAACAATATTGACGACCCCGCCGGGCAGGTCCGAGGTGTCGAGCACCTGGTAAAAATCGGTGGCCAGCAGCGCGTAGTGGCCGGACGGCACGACCACCACGCGGTTGCCCATCGCGATCGCCGGCATGACGGTCGATATGAAACCGAGCAGACCGGCTTCCTCCGGCGCCACGATCCCGATTACGCCCAACGGCTCGTTCATCGCCAGGGTCACGTTGCGGTAAGGCGTCTCGTGCACGCGGCCCTCGAACTTGTCCGCCATGGACGCGTAGTGCCAGGTCCGCGCCAGGCACAATTCGAACTCGGCACGGGCGGCGGCGGCATCCTTGCCGCTGAGCGAAACAATCCGCTTGACGAACTCGTCCGCCCGGGCGGCCAGGTTTTCAGCAATATAAAACAGCACCTGCGCCCGGCCGTGCGCCGTCGCCGCGCTCCAGCCTTCAGCGGCCCGCGCCGCTTCCACCGCGTTTCGAATGTCCTTGCGGTTGCCGGCTGGAACCTCGGCTATCACGTGTCCACGGGCGTCGTAGGCCGCGTTGCTATAGCCGCCGTCGGGCCGGCATTGCTTGCCGCCGATGTACAGCTTGGGCGTGCGATCGATAGCGGGGGCCTCGTGCGGGTCAATTTCTTCCGCCGGCACGAAGCGCGGCAGCTGCTGGACCGGGTCCTTGCTCAGGCGGGACTCCCAGAACGGCTTGACGTACTCGTAGAGCCCCTCGATGCCGCCTTCGCGGCCGAAACCGGATTCGCGGTATCCGCCGAAGCCGGCCGCCGCGTCGAACTGGTTTGCACCGTTGATCCAGACGCTGCCCGCCTTGAGCCGCGGCGCGATATCCAGCGCCAGGTTGATGTTTTCCGTCCAGATGCTGGCGGCCAGCCCGTAGCGGCTGTTGTTGGCCAGTTCGACCGCTTCCACGGGGGTACGGAACGTGCCGGAGACCATGACGGGACCGAATATTTCCTCCTGCCACAACTGCGAAGCAGGCGCCACGTCGGTAATCAGCGTCGGCGGGTAGAAGCAGCCGCCCGTCGGCAACTCGCATTCCGGCTGCCAGAGTTCACCGCCTTCTTGCAGCCCGGAATCGACCAGCCGCGTCACGCGGTCGAGCTGCTCGGCGTCGACCAGCGCGCCGATGTCGATGCCCTTGTCCATCGAGTCGCCGACGATGAGCCGTTCCATGCGGCGCCGGACCTTGTCGTAAAACCGCTCGGCGATCGATTCCTGCACCAGCAGGCGCGAACCGGCGCAGCAGACCTGCCCCTGGTTGAACCAGATCGCGTCCACCATGCCTTCGACCGCGCTGTCGACGTCGCAGTCGTCAAAAACGATGTATGGCGACTTGCCGCCGAGTTCCAGCGTCAGTTTTTTGCCCGTGCCGGCGGTCGCCTTGCGAATGATGCGGCCCACCTCGGTCGAACCGGTGAACGCAATTTTCCCCACGCCCGCGTGATTGACGAGCGCTTGGCCGGCCTTGTGATCACCCAGCACGACGTTGAACACGCCGCGGGGAAGGCCAACCTCGGCGCACATCTCGGCAAACAGAACGGCTGTTGCCGGCGTAAATTCAGCGGGTTTCAGGACGACCGTGTTACCCATGGCCAGTGCCGGGGCGACTTTCCAGGCCAGCATCAACAGGGGGAAATTCCAGGGAATGATTTGCCCGACAACGCCGATCGGTCTGAATGCGGGCATTTGTTCCCGCATGACCTGGGCCCAGCCCGCGTGGTGATAAAAATGCCGCACGACCAACGGAATATCGACGTCCCGTGACTCGCGGATGGGCTTGCCGTTGTCCATGCTTTCCAGCACCGAGAACAGGCGGGCGTTTTTCTGGATATGGCGCGCAATCGCATACAGGTATCGGGCGCGCCCCTGTCCGCCAATGGCCACCCAGCCCTCCAGCGCGTCGGCCGCGGCGGCCACGGCGTGCCCGATGTCCTCGTCGGTGCCGTCGGCTACCGAGGCCAGGATGTCACCCGTCGCCGGGTTCCTGGTCGGAAAATACTCGCCGCAGGCCGGGGTGACCCACTTGCCGCCGATATAGTGATCCAGGACCCCGCCGCGCTGATCCAGCCATTCCCGCGCGCGGTCCTTCGATTCCGGCGCCTTGCCGTATTCCATCGATTCAAAAAGGTCTCTGACTTCCATTGTTCCTTCTGTCCCTCGCGTCAGGCCACGGCATGACGGTGGCGGGCCGAATATCGCCCGGTTACGTGGTGTTCGAGCTGACGCTCGATATCACCGAGCAGGCTGCTCGCGCCGAAACGGAAAAGCGCGGGCCGCAGCCAGCGGTCGTCCAGCTCTTCCTTCATCAGGATCATGTACACCAGCGCCTCCTTGGCCTTGCCGATCCCTCCGGCCGGCTTGTAACCGACCAGGTGCCCGGTCAGGTCCAGGTAGTCGCGAATGGCGCGCACCATGACGAGGCTGACCGGCAGGGTCGCGTTGACCTGTTCCTTGCCGGTGCTGGTCTTGATGAAGTCGGCGCCGGCCATCATGCAGACCCAGCTGGCGTGAGCGACGTTGCTCAGCGTGCCGAGCTCCCCGGTCGCCAGGATGGTCTTGAGGTGTGCTTTGCCGCAAGCCTTGCGGTACGCCGCAACTTCATCGTAAAGGGCTTTCCAGTTCCCGGTAAGAACGTGCTGGCGACTGATCACGATGTCGATTTCCGCGGCCCCGGCTTGTACCGACTCTTTCACCTGTGCGAGCTTCAGCGCCAGGGGGATCTGCCCCGCGGGAAAACCCGTGGATACCGCCGCCACGGGGATACCGCTTCCCTCCAGCGCGCTCACCGCGGTCTCGATGTGGTTATGGTAGACACAGACCGCCGCGGTCGTGAGGCCGAGGTCGCGAACGCCCAGTGCGTCGAGCAGGTCATCGCGCACGGGCCGCCGGGCCTTGAGGCAAAGTCGCTTCACCTTGCCCGGTGTATCGTCCCCGGCCAGCGTGGTCAGGTCGATACAGCTGACGGCCCGAAGAAGCCAGGCGGCCTGGTTTGCCTTCTTGACGGTTCGCCGCGCAGCGATGGTGCCGGCCCGCCGTTCGACGGCGCTGCGGTTGACGCGAATCCGATCAAAAAGGGATGGATCGAATGCCAAGCCCGGGTTTCGCTCGTGATGGTCGGCCGGGGACTTTGCCGGTTCCCGACCGCAAGAAGAACTGCTCGACATGACCTCGATTCCCTGAAGCGCAAGCTGGCAGCAAGTATAAAGCCCTTTGTCTGTTCCCGGCAAAACAGGATCAGCCGGCGCCGTCACTGTCCGCGCTCTTTCGAGGCCGATCGATGCATGGGGGAAGCTGTCGTATTTATGGCATAATCGCCAGCCTGATCGGAACGGCTGCTGACGGGCGGTCGCTTCCCGTGAAAACGAAGAACCGGAGACATTCATGAACAGATTCCTTCAGCTGCTGACACTGGGCTGCATCCTGGCTATCACCGCCGTTCCCCTGACTTCCGCCGCCGCGGAGGACACGGCTCCCGGAATGGACGCCAAAACGTTTTCCGGCCTGAAATGGCGGGGCATCGGCCCGGCGCTGATGTCCGGCCGCATCGCCGATATTGCAGTGGATCCCGAGCGCCGCAGCACCTGGTACGTGGCCGTGGGCAGCGGCGGAGTCTGGAAAACCGAGAACCGCGGAACCACCTGGACCTCTGTTTTTGACGGCCAGGGTTCCTATTCCATCGGCGTGGTGACCATCGACCCCAACGATTCCAACGTGATCTGGGTCGGCACCGGTGAAAACGTCTCAGGGCGCCACGTGGGATACGGCGACGGTGTGTATCGCAGCCTCGACGGCGGAACCACCTGGGAAAACATGGGCCTGAAGGAATCCGAGCACATCGGGATGATCCGTATCGATCCGCGCGACTCCGACGTCATCTACGTCGCCGCGCAGGGGCCGCTCTGGTCCGGCGGCGGCGACCGCGGACTGTTCAAGTCCACCGACGGCGGCAAGACCTGGAAAAACATTCTTTCCGGCGGTGAGTACACGGGCGTCAACGAGGTGCACCTCGATCCGCGCAACCCCGACGTGATTTACGCGGCGAAACACCAGCGCCTGCGCACGGTGGCCGCCCTGATCAACGGCGGGCCGGAATCCGGCATTTTCAAATCGACCGACGGCGGCCAGACCTGGCGCGAACTGACCAACGGCATTCCGGCCGAGGACAAGGGCAAGATCGGTCTCGCGATTTCTCCGATTGACCCGGACGTGGTTTACGCCACGATCGAACTGGGCGCGCGCAAGGGCGGTTTCTGGCGTTCGACGGATGCCGGCGGCAGCTGGGAAAAGCGCAGCGATTACCTCTCGGGCGGAACCGGGCCGCATTATTACCAGGAAATTTTCGCCAGCCCGCACAAGCTGGACCGCGTCTACCAGATGGACGCCATGCTGCACATCAGCGACGACGGCGGTAAAACGTTCGTGCAGCAGCCCATGGGGCACCGGCACAGCGACCACCACGCAACGGTATTCGATCCGAACGATCCCGATTACGTGATGTACGGCACCGACGGCGGTATCTACGAGTCGTTCGATGACGGCAAGACCTTCCGCTACATCGCCAACCTGCCCATCACGCAGTTTTACAAGGTCGCCGTCGATTACGACGAGCCCTTTTACAACGTGTACGGCGGCACCCAGGACAACAACAGCCAGGGCGGCCCCTCGCGCACCATGAACACCAACGGGATCCGGAACAGCGACTGGTTCATCACCCTCTCGGGCGACGGTCACCAGCCCGCCGTTGACCCGACGAACCCGGACATCGTTTACTCCCAGTGGCAGAAAGGCAACATCACCCGCTACGACCGCAAGACCGGCGAAACCGTCTACATCAAGCCGCAGCCGGCCGCGGGCGAGCCGAACGACCGCTTCAACTGGGATGCGCCGATCCTGATTTCCCCGCACGATCCGAAACGGATCTACTTCGCCAGCCAGCGCGTCTGGCGCTCGGACAACCGGGGTGACAGCTGGACCGCGATCAGCGGCGACCTGTCGCACGGCCGCGACCGCCTGACGATGGAGATGATGGGCCGGGTCTGGAGCATCGATGCGCCCTGGGACCTGATGGCCATGTCCGAGTACGGCACCATCACCTCGCTTTCCGAATCCCCTGTCGAGGCCGGGCTGCTTTACGCAGGCACCGACGACGGCCGCATCCATGTCAGTGAAAACGGCGGTGAATCCTGGCGCGCCATCGAACGCCTGCCCGGCGTTGCCGACGACTATTTCGTCAACGACATCAAGGCCGACCGCTTCGACGCCGATACGGTTTATGTGGTCGTGGATGATCACAAGAACGGCGATTTTTCGCCGTACATCTACAAGAGCACGAATCGCGGCGGCACCTGGGTGAACATTTCCAAGGACCTGCCCGAACGCCACATCGTCTGGCGCCTGGTGCAGGATCATGAAAAGCCGGGGCTGCTGTTTGCCGGCACCGAGTTCGGCGTGTTCTTTACCGTCGACGGCGGAAAACAGTGGATCCAGCTGAACGGCGACGCACCGACCATATCCTTTCGGGACCTGGCCATCCAGGAACGCGAAAACGACCTGGTTGGGGCGACTTTCGGCCGCAGCTTCTGGATCCTGGACGACTACACGCCGCTGCGCCGGGTGGACGAGAAGGCCCTCGAACAGGAGAGCATCCTGTTCCCGGTGCGCGACGCCCCCTGGTACATCCCGCGGCAGCCGCTGGGCGACTGGCGTGAAAGCGGCAAGGCGTTCCAGGGCGACGGTTTTTTCACCGCGCCCAACCCGCCGTTCGGCGCGACGTTTACCTATTTCCTGCGCGATTCGCTGAAAACAGCGGAACAGCAGCGCCAGGAAAGCGAGAAAAAGCGCGCAAAAGCAGGCGAGGATACGCCCTACCCCGGCTGGGACGCCCTGCGGGAAGAAGAGCTGGAAGATTCCCCGGCCATCGTGCTGACCGTCACGAACTCCGACGGCAAATTGGTCCGCCGGATCGAAGGACCGGTCAGCGCGGGACTCCACCGTGTTTCCTGGGACCTGCGCTACGCGCAATCCGCGCCGTGGACGCCGAAGATGGCCGAGCCCGGCTACATCAATTTCCCCGGCCCCCTCGCGGCGCCGGGCCGCTACAGCGTGAGTATCGCCAAGCGTGAAAACGGAGTACTGACCGACCTGGGACAGGCACAGCAGTTTGACGTGGTATCGATCGTCGAACGCGGTCTGCAAGGTGCGTCACCGGACGAGGCCGTGGCGTTCTTCCTGCGCCTGGACGACCTGCGCCGCCAGGTCGGCGGCGCCGAAGCGGCGCTGGATTCGGCGCTGACGGAAGTATCCGCGATCAAGGCGACGCTGTTGCGCTCCTCGGCGCCGGCCGGCTTGCACGAAGAGGCCGTGCGCATCGAGCGTGAACTCAAGGCCGTGCAGGAGACCATCAACGGCAACCCGCGCCGCAATCTCTACAGTGATCCCGGCCCGGTCTCGATCAGCGGCCGCATCATGCCGGCCCTGATGGGCAACTACCGCTCGACGTATGGGCCCACGCCCATGCACCTGCAGTCGGTCGAGATCGCCGAGAGAATGTTCAGCGAAGTGAAGACGAGCCTCGACTCACTGCTCGGCGAAGCGCTGCCCACTCTGCGGCAGCAGCTGAACGAGAACGGCGTCCCGTGGACTCCTGGACGGGGTGTGCCGGCCGGAGAATGATCGCGTGAACCATCGTTTGACAAACGCGGGGCGGCAAATCGCCCCGCTTTTTTTACTGCTCGCGTCCGGCAGCCTCGGTGCATCGGGCAGCGAGTCCGGATGGGAAGACGATGACCGCGTGATGGAAACGGTCGTGGTCACCGCCACGCGGATGGAAGAATCCATGCTCGAAGTGGCGGAAGCGGTATCGGTGATCGGCGAGGATGACATTGCGCGCCTGGCCCCCGACATGCTGGCCGAGATGATGCGCGGTGTGCCCGGCGCTTTCTTTCAGCAGACGACGCCCGGACAGGGCATCCCGATCATTCGCGGCCTCAAGGGTTCCCAGGTGCTTCACCTGGTGGACGGCATGCGGCTGAACAACGCGTTTTTCCGCAACGCCCCCAACCAGTACCTCGGGCTGGTCGACGCCTACGCGACCGGCCGGGTCGAAATCGTGCGCGGCTCGGCTCCCTCGCTTTACGGCGCGGATGCGATGGGCGGCGTGGTGCAGGTGCTGAGCCGCGAACCCGCTTTCGACGGTGTGCAGTGGCAGGCCGATGGGCGCGTTTACGGCAGTTACGACTCCGTCGATTCCGGCCTGGTTGGGCGGGCCGAGGCAGCCGCGGGTCGCGAAGGCAGCGTCATTTCAGGCGGGGTCACCTGGCAGGACCGGGGCGACCGTGATACCGGCGGTGGCGAGACCGTCAGGCCAAGCGGCTACGAGGTGCGCGCCGCCGACCTGAAATGGCGGCGGCAACTGGGCGAGGATTCGGAGCTGATGCTGTCCGCGCAGTACCTCGAGCAGCCAAAAAGCCCGCGCGTGGACGAACTGGTGGCCGGTTTCGGCCAGGAGAATCCCAGCTCGGAGCAGTACTTTTTCATGCCCAACCGGCGCGAGTTCCTGCACGCGCGCTATCGCCTGGAAAGCGATTCCCCCTGGTTCAGCCGCTTCGAGGCCCACCTGGCCCGGCAGGTCATCACCGACGACCGGCTGACGCAGGATTGGGGCGCAACCGTGGTGACAGAAGAAGCCAGCGACAGCACGCTGGACGGCCTGACGTTCCAGTTCAACTCGCCCTGGGGCGCAAACGGCAACGAACTGGTCTGGGGATTCGAATATTACCGCGACCGCGTCGACAGCAGGCGTGAGCGGACCGATACCGAAACCGGGGTAACCGGGCCCGCCCGCGGCCGGTACCCGGATGGTTCCTCGATGGACAGCCTGGCCGCCTATGCCTCCAATCGCTGGCAATGGGACCGCTTCACGCTGGACGCGGGACTGCGCTACAGCGCTTTCGACATTCGCCTGCCGGCCACCGCGGAAGTCGAAGCGGTGAAGCTGACGCCGTCCGACTTTACCGGCGACGTTCACCTTGCCTGGGAAATCAACCCGGGGCTGCGCCTGCTGGCGAACGTCGGCCGCGGTTTCCGTCCGCCGAATATCTTCGACCTCGGCACCCTGGGATCGCGGCCGGGCAACCGCTTCAACGTGCCGAACCCGAACCTGCAGCCGGAGTCGCTGTGGAGCTACGACCTGGGTGTAAAGCATTCCGGTGAAAACTGGGAAGTGGAAGTCTTCGCCTGGTACGCCGACTACCGGGACAAGATCAGCAGCCGCTTTACCGGTGAAGTGACCAACGAAGGCCGCCTGGTGGTGCAAAGCGACAACCTGAACGAGGCCACGCTGTACGGCCTGGAGTCCGGTTTGCGCTTCGTCGCAAACGATCGGCTGGAATACTACGCCGTCATCAATTACACCCGCGGCGAAGAGTCTGACAACGGCCTCACGGTTCCGGCGGATCGCATTCCCCCGCTGAACGGTCGCCTGGGCCTCGTGTGGCAGCCCCGGGAGAACCTTCGCCTGGAGCCCTACCTCGATTTCGCCGATTCTCAGGAGCGGCTGAGTCCTCGCGACGAGGGCGATCCCCGTATCGACCCGAACGGCACGCCCGCTTACGGCACCCTGAACCTGCTGCTGACCTGGCAGGCGACCGACCGCCTGACGACGGGGCTGCGGCTCGAGAACCTCGGCGACAAGCGTTACCGGGAGCATGGCTCCGGTATCGACGCGCCGGGGCGCAACCTCGGCGTCTGGTTCGATGCCGCGTTCTGAAAAACAGCCGGGGGCAGCGGGCAAGCAGCCCCCGAAAACGCCGGCCGAACTGCTCTGCCACTTCGCCCTCTGGTTCGGCCTGCTGTTCGCCACCCCCGTATTCGTCGCGATTCACAATACCGACGACCTGGTATTTTCGGTGTCGACATTCGCCCTGTGGGCCGGCGCTGCCTGCCTGCTTGCGACGGGCTTGAGCTGGGGTGCGGCCGCCGTCAGCGGCGGCAATGCGCGCTGGTGGGTTTCCCGCGCCTTTCTCACCGCGGCGCTCCTACTGGCCGTCCAGGGCAACTTCGTGCACGGCCTGTTCGACTACGGAGCATTCAACGGCGAACGGGTGGATTACAGCGACTACGGATGGAAGTACTGGTCGGAATTTCTTCTGTGGCTGGCGGCATGGCCCCTGGGACTCTGGCTGCTGACCCGCGTGAAAACCGTGCCGGCCTGGCTTGCCGCCCTTCCGCTGCTCTCTTTCGCGCTCCTGGTATTTCCGGCTTTTTTCGCTCACGGGGAGACCCCCTCGCAGGCCGCGGATACCGAAAACATCGATCCCGCTGTATTTGAATTCTCCAGTATCGCCAATCTCATTCACCTGCTGCCGGACGGGTTCCAGGGTGACGTGGTGCGCCAGGTGTTCGAGGAACGCCCGGAGCTCGCCGCGAAATTCAGGGGCTTCACGCTGTTTACCAACCACGTCAGCACCAACCAGGGTACTGCCCCGGCCCTGTACACCATGCTGACCGGCGAGGCCTTCGACCTTCAGCGCGGCTGGACCTACCCGGTGGTCGGCCCCCATCTGCGCAAAAACAGCTACGCGGTCGAACTGGCGATGGCCGGGTATCGGCTCGACTACGTGCCCATTTCCGGGTTTATCTGCCCGGACATGGCCCGAACCTGCATCGCCCGGCCTTTCAACGACATGAAAGCCCGCGGCATCTACCGGCACCGCAGCGAAGACGTCCAGTACTCGATCCGCCTGATCGGCGACCTGAGCCTGTTCCGGCTGACGCCGATGTACCTGAAGGAAAGAATCCACAACGACGGCCGCTGGTTTCTCGCCGATACGACCATGGACGGCTCCTCGCCCTGGCCGGACCCGGTCATCCGCGAATGGACGGAAAACCTGCGGGTAAGCGACGAGGCGCCCGTCTACAAGTGGCATCACTTCGTGGGGACCCACGTTCCCGCGCAGTGGGACGAATCCTGCCGCCTGCTGGACAAGCCCGCCGTGGACCGGGCCGCCTACCTGGAACAGGCCAGCTGTGTGCTGGCCGGTATCGGCAAGCTGCTCGACCGCCTGGACGAGGCCGGCATTTATGATCAAACTGCGATGATCATTTCCGGGGACCACGGACACAACATTGCACCGGACGATGCAGTCGGCATTCCGCTGAACCGCGAACTGACCCCCGGACTCCACGGCCAGGGCCGGCCCGCGCTGCTGGTCAAGCAAAAGGGAAGCCGGGAGGCCCTCGCCATCAGCGATCGCCCCAGCAGCTTGATGGACGTGCATGCAAGCGCCCTCGAACTGGCGGGACTGCAAGCGCCCGGACCATCGGTTTTCGATCAAGGCGGGGAGCGGCAGGGACCGCGCCATTTCCGGGTTTACCGCGCACCCGATTTCTACACGGGAAAACCGATCCCCTACATCGAGTTCAGCGTGGGTCCGGATGCAAAAAATATGGCTGACTGGACGGTCTCGGACATTCAGACCCATGAGAAGCCGCCGCCGGCCTATGACCCGGTCAATCGCCCGAACGGCAAGGATTTCATTTACGGCGCGGACCTGCGCAAATCCCCGGGCAACAACCGCTCGTCCTGGGTCACCGGCCGCCAGCTGGCTTTCCTGGTCGGCGTGCCCGATACCACCCGGGATCGATACCTGGAACTCTCACTGCATATTCCGGACTGGGTGGGTGAGCAGTCATTCCGGGCGGAGATCAACGGCAGCAGCGCCGGGCGCAGTCCCGTGCTGTCGTCCGCGGACGGCGAATGGCAGACCGTGCGGCTGCCCTTCCCCGCTTCCACGCAGCACCCGGACAGAAACTTCGTATCGCTGGTTTTTGAGCGGCTGGAGCGATCACCCGAGCGGGAACCTGAATACGCTTCCGCCAGGATTCGGTCGATCCGCACCGTCGAGGCGGCTCAACCCTTCGCAACACACCAGTAAAGAAAGCGGTTCCCCGATCCGAGCGTGTGCTGCCTGCGGATCGTGTACCTGCGGGACAGGCAGGCTTCGAGGTTTTTCCGCGAGTAATCAGCATAAAGGTCCTGCTTGTTGCGCAGCAGCGACTCGACCTTGTCGTCGGCCCGTGCAACGTATTCGATCAGCAATTGGCCCGCCAGTCCCGCCAGCCAGTCGACAAACTCTTCCAGCGGCACGTTGGCGCTGATGACGACGTGGTGAATCAGCGCCAGGCACAGGACCAGGTCCGGACGCGCACGGCTGGCCAGGTCGCGGCGCTCGCCGTTGCGCCAACCCCAGTTCGGTGACGGATCGCAAACGTTCTGCAGCAGCGGCAGGACATTTGTCACGCCCTCCGCGCCGTTTTGCCGAAACATGCGCTCCACCGCGAAGTGATCCACGTCCATGGCCAGGACCTGGCGTGCGTGCTGCCCGGCGATGCGGGCAAAACGGCCGGTGTTGGCGCCGATGTCCCAGACGGTGTCGGCGCCGCTGTCCCGCAGGCACTGCTCGACGAACGATTCCTTGTCCGACAGGTCAGCCTCGCTGTAGTTATGGAAGTCCGCGTAGCTTCCCCACTCGGACCCGCTGCCGTCCCAGGAGAGGCTTTTCAGTAGCGTTTTCATTTTTCGCAGGTTGGCGAGTATCAGTTCCTTGCTGAATCCGGCCGAACGGATTTCCTGCCGCACGTCGCGCCGGGTCGAGGCGTAGCTGCGGTCGAGCCTGGCCTGCAGCCAGACGTGCGAGAAAACTCCCTTGCGCAAGCGGTCGCGCAGACCGAGCAGCCCCGCCATGGTCTGAACATCCACGCCGTCGATCCGTGCGCGCAGGAACGGCTGGAAGTCGATGCCCTTGTAGGCCTGGAGCATCAGCGGAAACAGGAACAGTTCGCAGAACTGCCGGTAACCCGCCCAGGTCGAACCCGGCTGCAGGGTTTGAAACGATGGAATATCGATGAAAACCGGCCTGCCCGCCACGAACTGGACGTTGTAGGGCGTGGCGTCCTTGAGGATCATGCCCGCGCCGATGGCCTCCTCGACCAGGTCCAGCGTCAGCAGGCCCGCCTGGCGAAGCATCTCGAAGCTCCACTCGTACGCGTATGAAATAGCAGGAATTCGATCGTGCTCCAGGAAAGCGGCCCAGCGTTCGCGCTCCTGTTCGGGAAGGGGCACCTGAGCGGCAGGCAGCGCCCGCGTGGCGACGATTTTACCGGCGTCGCTCAGGCGCGCGTAGAGCCCCGTTTCCTGCAGTTTGCGCCAGTCGGACAGTGCTTCTTCTGAAATTCCGCGAACGACCCGGTCTCCGCAGAGGTAGACACGACCGGCACGGTCCCTGAACGAACCGGAGTCGAAGTCTGTCTGCACAGGGCTGCTCACTTCAGCGGGTTTCTTCCGTTTCTTCCTCCGCACCGGGCTTCTTTGCGAAACCCAGCGCATCCCGAATCCGGTGCCATCCGAGTTTGAACGCCACGCCGACCGCCGCGACACCGCCAAGGATGACCTGCAGCAACATGCTCCCGGTGCCGGGGTCGAGATAAGCCCAGGCAGGCCGGGCAAGCAGCGTGAGAACAGTCAACAGAATAATTTTCATCGTCAGGTCCCGGTGCGTTCGCCAAGCGCTTGCGTTGCGGCTAGGGCGATTGTCGGCGTTGGCGGAAAAAGGAACGTAACATTCCCGCGGCTTCCTCCGCCAGAACGCCGCCATCCACCCGCACAACATGATTATGCGCATGCAGCGCCTGCAGGTCGAACGCTCCGCCCAGCGCGCCGGTCTTCGGATCGCCGGCCGCGTAAACCAGCCGTTCGATGCGTGCGTGGATCATCGCGCCGACGCACATCGCGCAGGGTTCCAGCGTGACGTAGAGCGTCGTGCCCGGCAGCCGGTGGTTTCCGGCCGCCCGGCCGGCCTGCCGCATGGCGACGACCTCGGCGTGGGCCGTGGGGTCGCTGGTGGAGATATTGCGGTTCCAGCCCTCGCCCGCGATTTCCCCGTCGCGGACCAGTACCGCGCCGACCGGGACTTCGCCCTCCGCCTCGGCGCGCGCCGCCAGCTCGAGCGCGCGGCTCATCCACCGTCGATCCATTTCAACCCGGCCGGGATCTTCGCTGCTCAAGCGACCGCCTATTCCCACTCGATGGTCGCGGGCGGTTTTCCAGAAATATCATAAACTATTCTCGATATACCGCTGATTTCATTTGCTATTCTCAGTGATACTTTCTCGAGAAAGTCGTACGGCAGGTCTGCCCAGCGCGCCGTCATGAAATCGATGGTCTCCACCGCGCGCAATGCCACCACGTACTCGTAGCGCCGCTGGTCACCGGTCACGCCAACCGACTTGACGGGCAGAAAGACCGCGAACGCCTGGCTGGTCTTGTCGTAGAATCCCCCGGCGATCAGTTCCTCGATGAAAATGTGGTCGGCCCGCTGCAGCAGCTCTACGTATTCTTCCTTGACCTCGCCCAGCACGCGAACGCCCAGCCCGGGGCCCGGGAAGGGATGACGGAACACCATTTCCCGCGGCAGGCCCAGTTCGACGCCGATGCGCCTGACCTCGTCCTTGAACAGCTCCCGCAGGGGTTCGACGAGCTCCAGCTTCATGTAGTCCGGCAGCCCGCCCACGTTGTGGTGCGACTTGATCACCTGGGCCTTGCCGGTCTTGGCCCCGGCGGACTCGATCACGTCCGGGTAAATGGTGCCCTGTGCGAGCCAGCGAACGCCATCGATCTTGCCGGCTTCTTCTTCAAACACCTCGATGAACATGTTGCCGATGACCTTGCGTTTCTCTTCCGGGTCGGCGACGCCGCGCAGGGCGCCGAGAAAGCGCTCCTTCGCATCCACGCGGATCACGCGCACGCCCATGTGGCGCGCGAACGTGGCCATGACCTGGTCGCCCTCGCCGTAGCGCAGCATGCCGGTATCGACGAAGATGCAGGTCAGCTGCTCACCGATGGCCTGGTGCAGCAGGGCCGCCACCACGCTGGAATCGACGCCGCCGGACAGGCCGAGAATGACGTGGCCGTCGCCGACCTGCTCGCGCACGCGGCTGACGGTGTCGCGAATGATGTTTTCGGCCGTCCAGTTTTCCTCGCAGCCGCAGATATCGTGCACAAAGCGTTCGAGAATGCGCTCGCCCTGTACCGTGTGCGTTACCTCGGGATGAAACTGCACACCGTAGAAACCGCGCCCGTCGTCAGCGATAACGCACAGCGGCGCGGAATCGGTCGAAGCGACCCGCTCGAAGCCGGGCGGCAACTCGACGACCTTGTCGCCGTGGCTCATCCACACGTCCAGCTGGGGCTGGCCCGCGGCGTCTACGTGGTCTTCGATGTTCTGCAGCAGGCGGGAAGGCTGCTGAACCGTCACGCGCGCGAAGCCGAACTCCTTGAGCTCCGAGGGCTCGACGCGGCCACCCAGCTGCGCAGCCATCGTATGCAGGCCGTAGCAGATACCCAGGACGGGAATATTCAGTTCAAATACGACCGGCGGCGCCTGGGGCCCGTCCTCGGCGTGGACCGACTCCGGCCCGCCGGAAAGGATGATTCCACGCGGTGCAAAATGACTGATCTCGCTGGCTTTTGAATCCCACGGCCAGATCTCGCAATAAACTCCGATTTCGCGGATGCGCCTTGCAATGAGTTGCGTGTACTGTGAACCGAAATCGAGGATCAGGATCCTGTGTGCGTGAATGTCTCGAACCATGTTGTGTCAGCCCGCCGTCAGGACAGCTTGTAGTTGGGCGCCTCCTTGGTGATCTGCACATCGTGTGCATGGCTTTCCCGGATTCCGGCGCCGGTGATGCGCACGAAGCGCGACTCGGTGCGGAACTTCTCGATCGTATCGCAGCCCATGTAGCCCATCGAGGACCTCAGGCCGCCGAGCAACTGGTGCACTACCCCCGACAGCGGCCCCTTGTAGGGCACGCGTCCCTCGATACCCTCGGGCACCAGTTTTTCCGCCGCCACGTCGAACTGGAAATAGCGGTCCCTGGATCCTTCCTGCATGGCGCCAATGGAGCCCATGCCGCGGTAGGACTTGTAAGAACGGCCCTGGTACAGCTCGACCTCGCCGGGGGCTTCCTCGGTGCCGGCGAACAGGCCGCCGATCATGACGCTGTGCCCGCCGGCCGCGATGGCCTTGGCAAAGTCGCCCGAAAAACGAATGCCGCCGTCCGCGATCAGGGGAACACCGCTCTCCTTCAGCGCCGCGGCGACGTGGGCCACCGCCGTGACCTGCGGCACACCGACCCCAGCGACGACGCGGGTGGTGCAAATCGAACCCGGCCCCTGCCCTACCTTTACGCCGTCGGCGCCCGCCTCGACCAGCGCCAGCGCGCCTTCGGCCGTGGTCACGTTTCCGCCGACGACCTGGACGTCCGGAAACTGCTGCTTTATCCAGCGGACCCGGTCGAGCACACCCCGTGTGTGGCCGTGCGCGGTGTCGCACACGATCACGTCCACGCCGGCCTGCACCAGGGCCGCCACGCGGTCCTCGGTATCACCGCCGACGCCGATGGCGGCTGCAACCAGCAGGCTTTCCTGGGCGTCCTTGGCGGCATTCGGAAAATCGGTGGATTTCTGAATATCCTTCACGGTGATCAGGCCGCGCAACTCGAAGGCATCGTTGACCACCAGCACTTTCTCGATGCGGTGCTTGTGCAAGAGGGTAAGCACCTCGTTCTGGCTGGCGTCCTCGCGCACCGTCACGAGCCGGTCTTTCGGCGTCATGATGTTGCGCACGGGATCGTCCAGTTTCTTTTCGAAGCGCATGTCACGGGCCGTGACGATTCCCACCAGTTCGTCTCCGTCCACCACCGGCACGCCGGAAATATTGTGGCTGTGGGTCAGCTCCAGCACTTCGCGGATCGTCGTCGAAGGGTCAACGGTAAACGGGTCCTTGATGACGCCGGCCTCGTATTTCTTGACCTTGGAGACCTCGCGCGCCTGTTTATCCAGCGGCATGTTCTTGTGGATGACGCCGATACCGCCTTCCTGCGCCATCGCGATGGCCAGGCGCGCCTCGGTGACGGTATCCATCGCCGCGGACACCAGCGGCGCTTTCAGGCTGATTTCGCGCGTCAGGCGTGTCGCCAGCGTCACGTCGCCGGGCAAGACTTCCGAATAGGCGGGAACCAGGGAAACGTCGTCGAAGGTCAGGGCTTCTCCGGTCAAATGCATGTGCTCGATCTCCTCCCTTTCGGGTCTACGAAATACGCCGACGCCCGGCGAGGACCGGGCGTCTCGGAGTGGATCGATTCATTATACGACCGTCGTCAAGCCGATGTAAGCGGGGTGACAGGCGGAAGATACCTGTGTCACCGCGAACCGCGCGGTTCGCCTGACTTTGTCCGAAATTGCTCATCGATCAACAGGGCCAGGAGGAAAAACACGTTCTCCGTCCACCCAGGTCTGTAAAACCGTCAGTCGCGGAATTTCTGCAGCCGGCACCGTCATGATGTCGCGGTCCAGAACCACGAAATCGGCGCGTTTGCCCGGCTCCAGGGAACCGACCTCGTTTTCCATGAACGCGGCCCGCGCCGCGTCGATCGTGAAGCCGCGCAGCGCCTGCTCACGGCTCAGCCGTTGTTGCGGGAACCAACCGCCTTGCGGCCAGCCTTCGAGGTCCTGCCGGGTCACCGCCGCATGGATACCCAGCAGGGGGTCCGCTTTCTCCACCGGGAAGTCCGAGCCCAGCGCCAGCCAGGCGCCGCTGTCCGCCAGGCTCTTCCATGCGTAGGCGCCGGCCAGGCGTTCCTCGCCCAGCCGTTCACCGGCCCAGTACATGTCGCTGGTCGCGTGTGTCGGCTGCATGGCGGCGATGACGCCCAGTTGGGCGAATCGCGGAATATCCTCCGCGGCGAGGATCTGGGCATGCTCGATACGGTGGCGGCCGGGGTTGTCCGGGTACTCAGGCATCACGCGGGCCAGCGCGTCGAGCACTTCGCGGTTGGCGCGATCCCCGATGGCATGCGTTGCGACCTGCAGGCCGCAGGAAAATATTCGCCGCAGGCTGGAATCCAGGGTTTCCGCGTCCATGAACAGCAGCCCCGTATTGCCGGCATCGTCGCTGTAAGGTGCCAGCAGCGCGGCGCCCCGGCTGCCCAGTGCGCCGTCGTTGTAGAGTTTTACCGAGCGCATCTGCAGTCGCCCGGAAGCATCTTCGAAGGCTCCGTTCTCGCACAGCCAGTCGAGGGTCGCGCCCATGCCGTCGGCCATGGCGTAAATTCGTACGGGCAGTTCATTCGCGGCGATCTTGCGGCGGTACATGGCCATCATGGCCAGGCTGGTGCCGGCCTCGTGTACGCCGGTCAGGCCGAGGCTGACCATTCGCGCGGTCGCCATGTCCAGCGCCCGGGACATCAATTCCTCCGGTTCTTTCGGAATGGCGCTTTCGACCAGGCTCATCGCGTTGTCGATGAAAACCCCGGTCGCGCGGCCGTCAGCGTCACGGTGAATGAAACCGCCGTCGACCTGCCAGTCACCGGCCAGGTCGCGATCCACAGCCCTGAGCGCCTCGCTGTTGGCCCAGCCGGCATGACCGTCGATGCGCCGCAGCCAGACGGCACGGTCCGGAAAGGCCGCGTCGAGATCCTGGCGGGTCGGAAACGTTGCGTCCGGCCAGTCGTTCTGGTCCCAGCCTCGACCGAGCAGCCAGGCGTCTTGCGGAAGGTCTTTTGCAAAAGCGCGCAGCCTCTCGAGCACCTCGGCGCGGCTCCCGGCGCCCACCAGGTCGGCGCGCAGCAGCGACTGCGCGAGCCCCCACAGGTGAGCGTGCGCGTCGATGAGACCGGGGATCACGGTGGCGCCTTCCAGGTCATGCCGCTCGGCGCCGGGCCAGGCCTCCACCAGCGCCCCGCTCTCCCCGACTGCCAGGATGCGGCCATCGCTGTCAATTGCCAGCGCGCCGTTCGCGATGCTCGTTGCGGCCTCGTCGAAGGTGTGAATGGCCGCGTTGACGATCAGCGTTACATTTTCCTCCGGCAACGGGGCCGGCAACGGGGCCGGATCCGTTTCCTCCATGCCGTTCTCCCCGGAGCATGCCATGGCCAGCAATGCCGCCAACGCAGTTAAAACGAGCCTGTAGTTCATATCGATCCCTGTTGTCATCGCAGCGATTGAGTTTATCATCCCCGCATGCAGGTCAAAGCCGAACGAATCTATACGCCTACCGAGCTGAACCGCGAGGTCAAGCTGCACCTTGAAGCCGGTTTTCCACGCATCGCGGTGGAAGGAGAAATTTCGAACCTCGCCCGGCCTGCCTCCGGTCACCTGTATTTCTCGCTCAAGGACGAGCGTTCGCAACTGCGCTGCGCCATGTTTCGCTCCGCCGTGGTCCGGTCGGGCCTGCGCATCGATAACGGCATGTTGGTCTCCGCGCACGGCCGGATCAGCCTGTACGAGGCGCGCGGCGAGTACCAGTTCATCGTTGAATCCATGCAGGAAGCCGGCGAGGGGCTGCTGCAGCGACGCTTCGAGGAACTGAAAAAGAAGCTGGAGTCAGAAGGCCTGTTCGATCCGTCACGCAAAAAAGCGCTTCCCGCGTTCCCGGCGCGGATCGCCCTGGTGACCTCTGCGTCGGGTGCTGCCGTGCGCGACCTGCTGCACGTGCTGGAACGCCGCTGGCCGGCGGCTCAGGTCCGGCTCTATCCCGTCCTGGTCCAGGGAGAACAGGCGCCGGGGCAGATTCAGGGCGCGCTGGCCGCAGCCAACCGTCACGGCTGGGCCGACGTCCTGATCGTGGGCCGCGGCGGCGGCTCGCTGGAAGACCTGTGGGCTTTCAACGACGAAGGGGTCGCCCGCGCGGTGGCCGCCTCGTCGATACCGGTGGTATCGGCCGTGGGTCACGAAACCGACTTCAGCATCTGCGATTTTGTCGCCGATCTGCGCGCACCTACGCCGTCCGCCGCAGCCGAGCTGTCGACGCCGGACGGCGCCGCGTTGCAGCAGTCGTTCCTGCGCATGGCCCGTCAGCTGCATGTTCGAATCGAAGACCGGATCAGGCAGTCGGGACAGGGGCTGGACCACCTCGCGCACCGGCTGCAGCAGCGTCACCCCGCCACGCAACTGGCAGATAAAGCCCGGCAGCTGGACCTGCTGACGGCGCGCCTGCGGCGCGATGCGAACCGGCAGGTACGGGAACGCCGCCTGCACCTGGACGGCCTCTTTCGGCGACTCGCGGCGCATCGCCCGGAGCGGCGGCTCGACGAACTGAACAGGCGCCTGGCCGCACTGCGGCAGAAACTGGACCGTTCCATTGCCGCGCGCATGCAAACGGCGCGTCAGCGCACTGCGTCGCTTGCACGGACCCTGCACGCCGTCAGCCCGCTGCAGACCATCGCGCGCGGCTACTCCGTGCTCACCGCCCCGGCCGGCGATGTCGTCAGCAGCGTCGAGCAGGTGAGCCCGGGCGACCGCCTCAGCGCGCGGATCAGCGACGGCGAACTGGACCTCACCGTCGATGCGGCGCGAAAAGCAGGCGAAGAATGAAACCGGAGCTTCGTGAGCGCTTTCAGAAGGGTATTCGGCTGTTCGACCTCGGGCGCGCCGAGAAAGCCGTCGCCGAGCTGGAAGCCTGCCGCCGACAGGACCGCGATGACCCGCAGATCACGCTGAACCTCGGCCACGCGCTGGCGGCGGCCGGGGACCCGGAGCGCGCCGCGGCGCTCTACCGCGAACTCATGCAGTCATCCGACGAACAGGCCCTGTTCGCGGCGTGCTGGAGCCTGGCCGATCTCAAGGGCGCACGGTTCACAAGCGGGGAAACGAAACGCATGGCTGAGTTGGCCGGGACCAGCCGCGGCCGTCCCGGACGATTCCTGCTCATGTTCGCGCTCGGGCAGGCGCTCGACCGTCAGCAGGACCATGCCGGGGCTTTCAATGCCTGGCGTGAAGCCAACGACGAGGTTGCCGTAAAGAGGCCTTATTCGCAGGCGGCCTGGAGCAACCTGGCCCACACGCTGCGCTCGATCCGGGATGTGCCGCGGGCAGCTTCCGTTGCGCAAGGCCCGAAACCGGTTTTCATCGTCGGCATGCCGCGCTCGGGCAGTACGCTGGTCGAGCAGATCCTCGGCGCACATTCGGCCGTGCAGGCTACCAGCGAACTGCCGTTCATCGAGAACATCGCGCGTTCGCTCGACCGGCAGGGCGGATTCGCCGCGCGTTTACCGCTGCTGAGCGGGGAGGCATGCGCCCGCGCCGCTGAATCCTACCTGGCCCAGGCCCGCCCTTTCCTCGATGCGTCCACGCCGTACTTCACCGACAAGTGGCCGAACAACTTCTGGTACATCGGCCTGATCCGGGCGCTGTTTCCCGACGCGCCAGTGATCAACGTGATCCGGGACCCGCTGGACAACGCCATTGGCGTCTACCGGCAGTACTTCAGCCACGGCAACGAGCACAGCTTCCGGCTGGAATGGACAGCCGACTACTGGGATGTCTACCTGGACGTGCTGCAAATCTGGGAATCGCTTTTTTCGGGGCAGGTCCTGCACCTGGCCTATCGCGACATCGTCACTGAACCCGAAATGGCAGCGCGGCGCATTTTCAATCACTGCGGATTGGCGTTCGAGGCCGCAACGCTGGAATTCCACCGGCGCGAGCGAACGGTGATGACGCCCAGCGCCCAGCAGGTGCGCCAGCCGATCTACACCTCCGCCCTCGACAGCAGCCGCCCCTACCGCCCCTTCCTGGAGGACCTTCTGCCGCGTTTCGAATCGATCACGGAAAAAGCCGGGACATTGCTTCATGCCTGAGAAGATCCTGAATCAAGTTCAGGATGACGGTAGGGGTCGTTCAGGATGACGGTAATAACGTAACGTCATCCCGGAAGCGGCGCAGCCGCTATCCGGGATCTTTCAGGATGACGGTAATAACGTAACGTCATCCCGGAAGCGGCGCAGCCGCTATCCGGGATCTTTCAGGATGACGGTAATAACGCAA
>JAZBPJ010000146.1:0-9032 GCA_036351575.1 Lysobacterales bacterium
AACTCGGCATCGACCACGTCATCGCCGGAGTCGTCGGCCGCTCCCTGCTCCGCCGCACCGGCAGCCTGCTCGGCCTGGGCCTGCGCCTGCTGGTACAGGGCCTGGCCCGCCTGGGACAGCTTATCGACAGCCGACTCGATGGCGTTCTTGTCGTCGCCTTTCATGGCTTCCTCGACACCTTCGATGGCGCTTTCGATGTTCTTGCGCTCGTCGTCGCCGACCTTGTCGCCCATTTCCTTCAGGCTGGAGCGGGTGGCGTGCACGATGGCGTCCGCGTTGTTGCGCGCGCTGACGAGTTCCTGGAACCTCTTGTCCTCTTCCGCGTGCAGCTCGGCGTCGCGCACCATCTTGTCGATCTCTTCATCGGACAGGCCGGAGCCCGCCTTGATCTCGATCTTCTGCTCCTTGCCGGTCGCCTTGTCGGTTGCGCTGACGTGCATGATGCCGTTGGCGTCGATATCGAAGGTCACCTCGATCTGCGGCATGCCGCGCGGCGCGGCGCCGATGCCGGCCAGGTCGAAACGGGCCAGCGACTTGTTCGCCGCCGCCATTTCACGCTCGCCCTGCAGCACGTGTACCGTGACCGCCGTCTGGTTGTCCTCGGCCGTGGAGAAGACCTGCGAATGCTTGGTCGGAATCGTCGTGTTTTTCTCGATCAGCTTGGTCATCACGCCGCCCAGGGTCTCGATGCCCAGCGACAGGGGCGTGACGTCCAGCAGCAGCACGTCTTTCACATCGCCCGCCAGCACGCCGCCCTGGATGGCCGCGCCCACGGCAACCGCTTCGTCCGGGTTCACATCCTTGCGCGGTTCGCGGCTGAAGAACTTGGCGACTTCTTCCTGCACCTTGGGCATGCGGGTCTGACCGCCCACCAGGATCACGTCATCGATATCGCTGATTTTCAGGCCGGCATCGTCCAGCGCCGTGCGGCACGGGCCGATCGTGCGGTTCACCAGGTCCTCGACCAGCGACTCCAGCTTGGCCCGGGTCAGCTTGATGTTGAGGTGCTTCGGACCGCTGGCGTCCGCGGTGATGTATGGCAGGTTGACCTCGGTCTGCTGGCCGGAAGACAACTCGATCTTGGCGCGCTCTGCCGCTTCTTTCAGTCGCTGCAGCGCCAGCGGATCATTGCGCAGGTCGAAGCCCTGGTCTTTCTTGAACTGCTCCACCAGGTAATCGATCACCCGCTTGTCGAAGTCCTCGCCGCCGAGGAAGGTGTCGCCGTTGGTGGCCAGCACTTCGAACTGGTGCTCACCATCGACATCCGCGATCTCGATGATCGAGATGTCGAAGGTGCCGCCGCCGAGGTCATAAACCGCGACCTTGCGGTCACCGGTCTTCTTGTCCATGCCGTAAGCCAGCGCGGCCGCGGTGGGCTCATTGATGATGCGGCGCACTTTAAGGCCAGCGATCTTGCCCGCGTCCTTGGTGGCCTGGCGCTGGGAGTCGTTAAAATAAGCCGGCACCGTGATGACGGCCTCGGTAACTGTCTCGCCCAGGTAGTCTTCCGCGGTCTTCTTCATCTTCATCAGCACGCGCGCGGACACTTCCGGCGGAGCCATCTTCTTGCCGTCGGCTTCGACCCAGGCGTCGCCGTTCTCGGCCTGCACGATCTTGTACGGCACGAGGTCGCGGTCCTTCTGGACCACGTCTTCGCTGTACTTGCGCCCGATCAGGCGTTTGACCGCGAACAGCGTGTTCGCCGGGTTGGTGACCGCCTGCCGTTTCGCCGGCTGTCCCACCAGCACCTCGTCATCCTTCGTAAACGCTACGATCGAGGGCGTGGTGCGATCACCTTCTGCATTCTCGATGACCTTCGGCTTACCGCCTTCCATCACTGCAACGCAGGAGTTGGTGGTGCCGAGGTCGATTCCTATGATCTTGCCCATGGTTCGATTCTCCAAAAAATGGTTTAAATTCCTGTACCTGAAATGGGGTTCAGCTATGCGTTTTCAACCGCGTGGACCACATCCATTCACGGTTTTCTCGTTACGACGACACGCGCCGGCCGGATCAGCCGGTCGTGCAGCCTGAAGCCTTTCTGAATGACATCCATGACCGTGTTTTCCTCGTGCTCGGCCGAGGGCAGCACTGTCATTGCCTCGTGCAATTCGGGATCGAACGGTTCACCGGCCGGATCGATGACCTCGAGGTGATGGTCCTGCATGACCTTGTTGAGCATCTTCAGCGTCAGCTCCTGGCCTTCGACCAGCGCCTGCACGGTCGCATTTTCGCGGTCTATTTCGAGCCCGCGTTCCATGCTGTCACGCACCTGGAGCAGGTCTTTCATCACCTGCTCGAGCGCCATGCGCCTCGACCGTTCCAGTTCACGGGTCAGTCGCTTGCGTGTATTTTCGGTCTCGGCCTGCATGCGCAGCATCGCGTCCCGCATCCGCGCCACTTCCTCGCGTGCCGCGTCAATCGCTTCCGATTCCAGCTCCTCGAAGCTCTTTTTCAAGATCTCTTCTTTCCCGGCAGGCTGCTCCTCTTCGGCTGGTAGATTTTCCGGCTGCCCGGCTTGCGGAGCTTCGGCCTGCTCGTCCGGCTTTTCCTTTTTTTCGCTCATATCGATTTTCTCCCTTGCCGGACATCCCGCCGCGAGGCTGCTGCCCGAATCATTCTGAAGTGGAAACGATATGGGGATTTCAACAGGTGATTCAAGCCGCGGCGAGAGGCAGCGTTGCCACTTCAGGCTTCGGCATGCTAGCTTGAGCGCCCGTGCCCATGATTCGTTCAGAATGCTGAGCTACCTGCAAATTCGCGACTACGCCATCGTCGAAGCCCTCGAACTGGAATTCGGCCCCGGTTTTACATGCATCAGCGGCGAAACGGGCGCCGGCAAATCCATTCTCGTCGGTGCGCTCGGGCTGCTTTGCGGCAACCGGGCCGACAGCGCGGCCGTGCGCCAGGGCGCCGACAAGGCGGAATTGTCGGCCGAGTTTGAGCTCGAAAAAGACAGCCCCGCGCGGGCCTGGCTGGAAAACGCCGACCTCGGCGACGGTGCTTCCTGCATGCTGCGCCGCACGCTGCACGCCAACGGCCGTTCACGCGCCTGGATAAATGGCAGCGCCGTGACCGTCCAGCAACTCGCCCAGCTCGGCAGCCTGCTGATCGAGATTCACGGGCAGAACGAACACCTTCGACTGCTGAAATCCGGCGAGGCCTTCAGCATGCTGGACGGCTTCGCAGACCATGAGCCGCTTTGCCGCGATGTAGACAAGCAATTCCGGGAGTGGCAGAAACTGGCTGCGGAGCGGCAGGAGCTGCTCGCTGAAACCCCGCTCGATGCCGGCGATCGCGAATTACTCGAATTCCAGGTCCGGGAGCTCGAGAGCGCCGTGATGTCGGCGGAAAACTTCGCCCAGATTGAAAAAGAACACCGCATGCTGGCGCGCGGCGGTGAGCTGATGGATTCGCTGGAATCGGCCCGCCAGGCGCTGCAGGACGAGACCACCGGCGCTTCCGTCGCGCTGCACCGCGCGCTTCGAATGCTGGAACCGCATGCGGCGCTGGATGATGACATCCAGGCCGCATCCTCGCTCCTGAACGAAGCGGCGATCCATTTCGATGAGGCGGAGAGCGCCATCGACAACGCCCTGGCGCGGATCGACCTGAGCCCCGAACGCCTGGCCGAACTGGAACGCACCTTGCGCGAACAGCACGACCTGGCGCGCAAGCACCGCTCACAGCCCGAGCAGCTCGAGCAGGTCCTGGAACAGCTGTGTGTCCGGCTGGAGCGTGCCGCTTCACGCGACAGCCGCCTGGCGGAAATCGACCAGCAACTCGAGAAGGCGCTGACCGCCTACCGCGACGCATCGGCAATACTCAGCGCAAGCCGAACAAGGCATGCCGAAGCCCTCTCCGAGGGCGTGACCGGCCTGATGCAGGAACTCGGCATGGAGGGCGGCCGCTTCGAAGTCGCGGTGCAGCCGAACCCGGATGGCAAACCGTCGCCGCGCGGAGATGACCGCCTTGAACTCAGCGTCAGCGCCAACCGGGGCGTCGAACCCGGCCCGCTGCGCAAAGTGGCTTCCGGTGGCGAACTTTCACGCATCAGCCTGGCCGTGAAGGTCGCCGCCCGCCTGGCCGGAGCCGATGCAACCCAGGTGTTCGACGAGGTCGACGCCGGGGTCGGCGGCGCCACCGCGAGCACGGTCGGAGCGATGATCCGCCGCCTGTCGAAAAACGGCCAGGCCCTGTGCGTTACGCACCTGGCCCAGGTCGCGGCCTATGCCGACAGCCAGGTGACCGTGCAGAAAACAGACATGAAAGATGGAACCGGCGTCGAGGCAACCCTGCTGTCAACCGACGCCCGTGTCGACGAGGTAGCGCGCATGCTCGGCGGGCAGGTCAGCCGGCAAAGCCGTGCGCACGCCGAACAGCTGCTGCGCGAGGCCGGCGCGACACGTCACTGAGCACGGTCGATTGCCGCAATTTCAGCTCTTTTTGGGGCGCACGTAGATCACCAGGCTGTGGCTCTCGATGTCGTAGCCGTGCGCTTCGGCGATCTTTTTTTGCGCGGCCTCGATTTCCTCGCTGACGAACTCGATGACCTTGCCGGTTTCGACACAGACCATGTGGTCGTGATGCTCACCCTCGTCCAGCTCGTAGTAGGCGTGCCCGCTTTCGAAATTGTGTTTCTCGACCAGCCCCGACGACTCGAACTGGTTGAGAACCCGGTACACGGTAGCCAGGCCGATCTCTTCACCCGATTCCGCCAGCAGGCGGTAGATGTCGTCGGCCGTCAGGTGCTCGTTGCGATTTTGCTGCAGGATGCGCAGGATGCAAAGACGCGGGTGCGTCACCTTGAGGCCGGCGTTCTTAAGACTGTCTCTTCTCATTCCCTGTAACCTGTTCGCCCGCGGAAGGGGCAATGCGTTTCCGGTATCCTGACATGAACCGGCGACCCTATTGGGCCGCCTGCGTTTATTGTATCATTCACCAACTTCACGGCTGGCACAACGCACCCCGGATTATAGATGACGATCAGAACACTTGCCGTCTTGTTGACGGTCGCTACCCTGGCGACGGGATGCAACCTGATTTACAAGCAGAATATCCAGCAGGGCAACGCCCTCGAGCAGGAGGACCTGGATGAGCTGTACGTCGGCATGAACCAGCGCCAGGTCCTGTTTGTCCTTGGAACACCGTCCGTCAAGGATCCCTTCAACCAGGATCGCTGGGATTATGTGCAGACGTTCAGCCGCCGCGGCAACGAGCCGGTGCTGCGCACGGTGACCCTTTACTTCGACAACGGTCTGCTTAAAGAAATTGTCGGGCAGGAAGATCCGTTCGCGGCGTCGGGCGGGGATACCGGTTCCGGTGCGGGCACGGTGGCTTCGTTTACCAAGCCAAAAAAGGCCGAGACAGCCAGCCCGCAGGATGCCGCGGTCGAGTCGGTCGAGGAAGAGGTCCTCAGCGGCGATGACGAGGAAGAAGCGCCCCCCGAACCCACCGAGGACGACCTGGAATTCCAGCGCGGAATGAAAGTGCTGGACCAGAACCGGGACGACGGTTAATTTCTTTGCTTGCTGTCCGCCTGCGCGCGCAGGCGGCGCGCTTCTTTTGGGTCCGCGATCAGCGGCCGGTAGATTTCAACCCGGTCGCCGTCCCGCAAAGCGTAATTCATCGCCGCCTTTTTGCCGAACACGCCGACTGCCGCCGGATCGACGACCAGCCCTGGAAATTCATCCCGGATGCCCGACCGCTCGATAGCCTCCTCCAGCGTGGAGCCCGCCGGCATTTCGACCGGCAAAACGAGCTGCCGCTGCGGCGTGCCGTAAGCGACCTCGACCCGTATCGTTCCCTGAGCGCTCTCGTCAGCCATAGACTTGATCGGCCCGCTGGCAGAACTCACTGACGAGGTGGTCGGCAACATGCGTGAAACCGCGCCGGAATGCGGACGAGAGCAGGCTGCTGGAAAAATCGAAGTCCAGCACCAGCGTGACCTTGCTGCCGTCCTCTCCGAGCTGCTGAAACAGCCATTCCCCGCCCAGGTGCCGAAAAGGTCCGTCGACCAGGGACAGGGTCAGTTTTTCGCCGGGCACGAATCGGTTTCGCGTGGTGAAACGCTGCGCGACGCCGCTGACCTTGACCGACAGCGTAGCCAGCTGTTCTTCCACGGTCTGCTCGTGCACCTCCGCCCGGGTGCACCATTTCAGAAAGTCGGGGTAAGCCTCCACGTCGCGCACCAGGCGGAACATGTCCATCGCTGTGTGGGGTACGAGTGCGGTTCGCCTGATTTCCATCGCTTCGGGGGTGTTATCGTTACGCGGAGCGGGCAAAGCATAGCACGGGCACGCCGCGGCCCGGCAGCTTTCGGGGCCGCTCAGCGGGCCGCCGCGGTTTCAACGCATCTCTCGATAATGTCCAGGCCTTCAGCGGCCACGTCCTCCGGAATGGTCAGGGCGGGCAGGAAGCGGATCACGTTTCCGCGGCTGCCGCAGCTCAGCAGCACCACGCCGCGCCGGTACGCCTCGGCCACCAGGCCGGCTGTCCGCTCTGGATCGGGCTGATCGGGATCTCCGTCACGAACCAGTTCCATGGCCAGCATGGCCCCGCGCTCGGCCCGCACATCGCCGATAAACTCCGGAAAGCGCTCCTGCAGCCCATGCAGCCGCTCACCAAAGAGCTTGCCGATCCGCGCAGCCCGCTCGACCAGGCCCTCGTCGTGAATGACCTCGATCACCGCCAGCGCCGCGGCGCAGGCCACGGGAGAGCCCGCGTAGGTGCCGCCGAGTCCGCCCGGCAGCGGCGCGTCCATGATCTCGGCCTTGCCGACCACCGCCGCCAGCGGGTAGCCGCCCGCCACGCCCTTCGCCACGGTCATCAGGTCGGGCTCCACGCCGGAATACTCGGAGCAGAACATGCGGCCGGTGCGGGCAAAACCGGTCTGGATCTCGTCCACCACGAGAACGATGCCGTGCTCGTCGCACAGACCGCGCAGCGCGAGGAGGAACTCGTCGGGCGCCGGGTAAAACCCGCCTTCACCCTGCACGGGCTCGACCACGATCGCGGCCACGTCGGCGGGCGCGATGTCCTCCGCGAACAGCCGGTGCAGGCCGGCCAGCGCGTCCTCGGTGCTGACGCCGTGGTACTCGATCGGAAACGGCGCGTGGTAGATTTCCGCCGGAAACGGGCCGAAGCGGTTCTTGTACGGCGCGATCTTGCCGGTCAGCCCCATGGCCAGCAGGGTGCGGCCGTGAAACCCGCCGCCGAAGGCGATAACGCCGCGTCGCCCCGTGTGCGCGCGGGCGATCTTCACGCTGTTTTCGACGGCCTCGGCGCCGGTCGTGACGAAGATGGACTTCTTCTGCGTTTCCCCGGGAGCAAGATCGTTGAGCTTTTCGGCCAGCATCACGGCGGAATCGTAAGGCGTCACCATCACGCAGGTATGGCTGAACCGCTCCAGCTGGGCTTTCACGGCTTCCGTTACCCCGGGGTGCATGTGACCGGTCGAACAAACCGCGATACCGGTGCCGAAGTCGATGTAACGCTTTCCCTCGACGTCCCACATCTCGGCGTTGCGCGCCCGGTCGATGTAGACCGGGGCGATGTTTCCCTGGCCGCGGGCGATCGCGGCTTCTTTTCGGGCCTGCCAGGCCGCGTTGCTGCCGGCGCTCACCGGTCGATCCCTCCCATGCACAGGTACTTGATTTCCAGGTAGTCATCCAGGCCGTACTTCGAACCTTCGCGTCCCTGCCCGGATTCCTTGACGCCGCCGAAGGGCGCCATCTCGTTGGAAACGATGCCCTCGTTGATGCCGACGATGCCGTACTCCAGGCCTTCGGCCACGCGCCAGATACGGCCGATGTCCCGCGAATAGAAATAGCAGGCCAGTCCGAACTCGGTGTCGTTGGCCATCCTGATGGCCTCTTCCTCGGTGCTGAAACGGAACAGCGGCGCGATGGGCCCGAAAATTTCCTCGCGAAAAACGCGCATCCCGTCGCTGACGTCGGCCAGGATCGTCGGCTCGACGAAACAGGGGCCGAGCTTCGAGCGACCGCCGCCGACGATCACGCGGGCGCCCTTCTCCACCGCGTCGTCGACGAAGGACAGCACATCGTCGGCCGCCCCCTCGTTGATCAGCGGGCCGATCTGCACGCCGTCCTCGGTGCCTTCACCGACCTTCAGGGCTTTCACCGCCTCGGCCAGTTTCGCTGCGAATTCATCGTAGACGCCGTCCTGTACCAGCAGGCGATTGGCGCAGACGCAGGTCTGCCCGGAATTGCGGTACTTGCTGAGCATGGCGCCCTGCACCGCCGCGTCGATATCGGCGTCGTCGAACACGATGAACGGCGCGTTGCCGCCGAGTTCCATCGAGGTGCGTTTCACCGTCGCCGCGCACTCGGCCATCAGCTGCTTTCCGACCTGCGTGGAGCCGGTAAACGTCAGTTTGCGCACCAGCGGGTTGGACGTCATCTCCCGCCCGATCTCCGCCGTCTTGCCGGTCACGATGTTGATCACGCCGGCGGGTACCCCGGCGCGTTCGGCCAGCACCGCAAAGGCGTAGGCCGACAGCGGCGTGGCGTTGGCCGGCTTGCACACCACCGTGCAGCCGGCGGCCAGGGCCGGCGCGATCTTGCGCGTCAGCATGGCGTTGGGGAAGTTCCACGGGGTAATACAGGCGACCACGCCCACGGGCTGCTTGATGCACACCAGGCGCTTGTCCTGCGCGGGGGGTGAAATCGTATCGCCGTAGACCCGCTTGGCCTCCTCGGCGAACCACTCGATGTAGCTGGCCCCGTAAGCGATCTCGCCGCGGGCCTCTGCCAGCGGCTTGCCCTGCTCGGCCGTCAGGATCCGCGCCAGGTCTTCCTGCGCGTCCATCATCAGTTCGAACCAGCGCCTGAGGATCGCGGAACGTTCTTTTACCGTGCGGTTCTTCCACTCTGACTGCGCCGCGTGCGCCGCCTCGATGGCCCGGCGGGTTTCGGCCGCACCGCAGCGGGCCACCGCGGCGATCACCTCGCCGTTGGCCGGGTTGACGATATCGAGGGTGCCGCCGTCATCCGCTCCAAGCCAGCGCCCGT
>JAZBPJ010000147.1:0-6355 GCA_036351575.1 Lysobacterales bacterium
CAGGCCGTGGCCAGGGCGGCGAAAAAGGAAGGCGTGGATGGTGTCATATGCGGGCACATTCACCGTGCCGAGATTCGGCGAATGGAGAATATTACATACATGAACTGCGGTGACTGGGTCGAGAGTTGCACGGCCCTCGTTGAACATCATGATGGTCGTATCGAGCTGCTCCAGTGGCGCGAAGAAGCGACCTGTCTCAAAGAGCGTTACATCCCTGCCGGAGGGAAGTTCCAGGCTCCGGACCTTGCTGCATGAAACTGGCGATTGTGACCGATGCCTGGAAGCCCCAGGTCAACGGTGTGGTTACGACGATGAGCAATACGGCGGAACATCTTCTGCAGATGGGCCACGAACTGGTCATGGTCACGCCCGAAGACCATCGTTCCATCCCGATCCCGGGGTACAACGAGATTCGTATTTCCGTATTCCCGCGCAAAAAAGTGTTCAAACTGCTCGACGAGCAGCAGCCCGACACCCTGCACATCGCGACCGAGGGGCCGCTGGGCAATGCGGCCAGGGCCTGGTGCCTGGAAAACCGGTTTCCGTTCGCCACGTCCTACCACACGCAGTTCCCGGAATACATCCGGATGCGCGCACCGGTGCCGACGTCGTTTTCATATGCCTGGCTGCGGCGTTTTCACGGCCCGGCGCATACCACGCTGGTGCGGTCAAAGACTCAGAAAGCGCTTCTCGAGGCCCGCGGCTTCAATAATCTGCGAGTCTGGCCCGGAGCCGTCGATACCGCCCTGTTCCGTCCCCGGGGCAAGGAAATGCTGGACCTGCCGCGGCCGATTTCCATGTACATGGGCCGTGTCGCGGTCGAAAAGGGTCTCGACGCCTACCTTGGCTTGAAGCTGCCGGGTTCAAAAGTCGTGATTGGCGGCGGTCCGGACCTGGAGAAACTGAAATCGGCCTATCCGAGCGCGCATTTTCTCGGGCCGAAATTTGGCGAGGAGCTGGCGCGGCTGGTCTCCGCGGCTGACGTTTTCGTTTTTCCCAGCCGAACCGATACGCTGGGCCTGGTCATGCTGGAGGCAATGGCTTGCGGCATACCCGTGGCCGCTTTTCCGGTGCCCGGTCCGCTCGATGTGATACGCGACGGCAGCACCGGAGCGATGGATGACGACCTGGAGACCGCCTTCTACCGCGCACTCGCCATGGACCCGCAAGCCTGTATCGAGTTTGCGGAGGAGCACAGCTGGAAGCGTTCGACCCAGCGCTTCCTGTCCTTCCAGCGGCCGCGCGACGGGGATGCGCCCGCTGCCCGGGTCGCGGACAGGCCGGCCTGAAACCTAGCCGTCGCCGGAACTTCGTTCCAGGAAGTGAGCGATCAGCGACCGCGTGGAACTGTCGTGATCACCGATCTCCCCCGTTTCCAGTTCCGGAAGGATGACCTTCGCCAGTACCTTGCCGAGCTCCACGCCCCATTGGTCAAAGCTGTTGATGTTCCAGATCACCCCCTGGACAAATATCTTGTGCTCGTAGAGGGCGATCAGGGAACCCAGCGTGCGTGGTGTCAGCCTGTCGATCAGCAGGGTATTGGTGGGCCTGTTGCCCTCGAAGGTTTTGTGCGGCCTCAGCCGTTCGATCTGCTCGTCGGACATCCCGGCTTCGCGCATCTGGGCTTCTGCCTTTGAGCCGCGCAGGCCGAAAGCCAGGGCCTCGGTCTGTGCGAAGAAATTGGCCATCAACTTGAGGTGGTGATCGCCGACCGGGTTGAGTGTTTCGACGAAGCCGATGAAATCGGCCGGAACAAGCTTGGTGCCCTGGTGCAGCAGCTGGTAAAAAGCATGCTGGCCGTTGGTGCCGGGTTCACCCCAGATAACGGGGCCGGTCTGGTAGTCCACCCGGTTGCCGTCTGCGTCGACGGTTTTGCCGTTGCTCTCCATGTCGCCCTGCTGAAAGTACGCGGCGAAGCGATGCAGGTACTGGTCGTAAGGCAGCAGGGCATGCGTTTCGGCGCCGAAAAAGTTGTTGTACCAGACGCCCAGCAGGGCGAGCGTCAGCGGCAGGTTCTGTCCCGGCTCGCTTTCCCGGAAATGCCGGTCCATCAGGTGGGCGCCTTCCAGCAGTTCTTCGAATCGCTCAAAACCGACATGCAGGGCGATGGACAGGCCGATCGCCGACCACAGCGAATAGCGGCCGCCGACGAAATCCCAGAATTCGAACATGTTGTCCGTGTCGATGCCGAACCCGGCAACGGCCGTGGCGTTCGTCGACATCGCGGCAAAATGCTTCGCGACTGCCGCGTCGCCGAGTTCTTCGACCAGCCAGTTTCGCGCCGTGCCGGCATTGCTCATGGTCTCCTGGGTGGTGAAGGTCTTGGAAGCGACCAGGAAAAGGGTCGTTTCCGGGTCGACCTTTTTCAGGGTCTCGACGATATCGGTGCCGTCGACGTTCGAGACGAAGTGGACATCGGGACCGTCTGCGTAGTGTTTCAGCGCCTGGCAGGCCATGACCGGCCCGAGATCCGAGCCACCGATACCGATGTTGACGATATCGGTAATCATTTTGCCCGTGGCGCCCCGCCATTCGCCGCTGCGCACGGAATCCGTGAAACGCTTCATTTTCTGCAGAACGTGGTTGATGGCCGGCATAACGTCCTGCCCGTCCACGAGGATGGGCTCGTTCGAGCGGTTGCGCAGCGCCACATGAAGAACGGCGCGGTTTTCCGTCCAGTTGATTTTTTCGCCCGAGAACATCGCGGCCGCTTTTTCACTGACGCCCGTCGCGGCGGCGAGGTCGTGCAGCAGTTTCATCGTGCCGTCGCTCGCGATGTTCTTGGAGTAGTCGAGCAGCATGCCGAGTTCGCGATTGACGATCGACATGTTTTCAAAGCGCCTTGTGTCCTTGAACAGATCGCGCAGGTGGCTTCCTTTCATGGTTTCGGCATGCGCTTCGAGCGCCTGCCATTCGGGTGACCGGGTCAGATGGCTCACGGCGTTACCTTCCAGTGTAGGAAAACAACGATTGTACCGAACCACTGTTCTCAATGCGTGACCTCGAGCGATCTGTACCGCGGTTGCGTGCGCTTCAGAATCAATCGGCTAAACTACAAGGATTATGAGTTTTCTAGGGGAATTGAAGCGCCGCAATGTCTTCCGGGTAGGTGTAGCTTACCTGGCGGTCGCATGGGTGGTTCTCCAGATTATCGACGTCGTGGCACCAATTCTCGAATTGCCGGACTGGGTGGCGAAAGGCGCACTCGTGTTGCTGGCTGCAGGATTGGTCGTCGTGCTCATCCTCGCATGGTTTTTTGAGTTGACCCCTGAAGGCCTGGTTCGCGATGCGGACATCGACCACAGTGCCACGGACAGCACCTTGACCCGTGCCTGGGCGAGTCGCCTGATCATCGTTTTTCTCAGTCTCGCGGTCCTGATGTTGCTCGTGGATCGGTTCACGGGATTTTCAGGGGCGCAAACGGCATACGACAACGGAAAGACTGTCAGTGTGGTGGTGTTGCCTTTGGACAATGTCAGGCAGGACGAAGCGCAGGATTACTTCGTTCAGGGAATGCATGACGCATTGATCGTCGAATTAACGAAGATTGACGCACTGAACGTAATATCCCGAACCTCGTCGCTGAAATACCGCGATACGCAATTGTCACTGCCGGAGATCGCCCGGGAATTGAGCGTCGACATGGTTATCGAGGGGTCGGTATTGCATGCGGGTGACAAGGTTAGAATTTCCACGCAGTTGATCGAGGGCGAGAGCGATCGACATCTGTGGGGTGGAAGTTTTGACCGGCAGGTGACGGATATCCTTTCCCTGTACTCGGACGTGGCGCGGCAGATCGCCCGGCAAGTTGAAGTCGAGGTCACGCCGGCGGACCTCGAGCGTTTGGCCGAGGCGCGACAGGTGAATCCGGAGGCTTACGTGAAGTACCTCGAGGCGCGTTACCTGCTGGACACCTGGAGCCCACAGGAAATGCTGCGAGGAATCGAACTGATGCGTGAGGCCGTCAATATGGACCCGGCGTCGGCCACCATGCATGCGGGGCTGGCGACAGGCCTGCAATACATTGCCTGGTTCAATTTCATCGAGCCCCTGTTGGTGGTCGGCGAAGCGCGACGTTCTGCCGATCGCGCCCTGGCACTGGATCCCGAGAGTGCGGATGCCTGGACTGCACAGGGCGCAGTCTCCTATTACCTGGAATTCGACATACCGGGGGCAGTGCAGGCGTTGGAAAATGCCCTGGACCTGCATCCGGGCAACCAGCAGGCGCTTATTCATTACGCCTGGTTGCTCGGTGAAGCGGGCCATTTCGAAAAAGCCATTCCGCTGGCGCAGCGATCCATCGAACTGGATCCCTTCTCTGCTGTCGCCCGCGGCAGCCTGGCCCAGATTCACTACCTGTCGCGTAACTTCGAGAAATCCCTGGACTTGTACCAGGAGGCGCTCGAACTCGATCGACAGGATCCTTCTGCGTACTATTTCCTGACATGGCCGCTCGTGCAATTGGAAAACTTTGAGAAAGCGGTCGAACACGCACGGATTTCGGTAGAGCTTTCTGATGGTGCGCACCTGTACAGAATGGGCTTGGCCTATTCACTGGCGCGCAGCGGCGAGGAGGACGAGGCACGCGACATCCTGGCGGCGCTGGAACGTGAAGGCGCGCAACCTGTCTTCCTGGCGGAAATTCACGCCGGCCTGGGTAATATCGAGGAGGCAATTGAGCAGTTGGAGCTCGCGTACAAAGCTCGCAATTCGACGATCCTGTACATACGAAAAAGTCCGCAATTTGATCCTCTGCGCGGACGCCCTCGATTCGAGGCTTTGATTGAAAGGATCGGCTGGAGCGATCAAGCATTCGATTGAGATTGCGCTATCCTGTTCGGGACGGTGGAAGTCAACAGAAGAGGAGAGTTTGCATGCTGGTTCGTGTTCTGAAAGTCGGTCTGGCGCTGTTCATTGCGCTGTTCTGTATTTTTTACGCTACCCAGAACGTGTTCAATCTTCAGAACGCGCATTGGTTCGTTTCCACCGTGCTGGCCATGGATGGACACGAGCTGTATCCGAAGCATTTCGGGCCGGCGATCTCAAGTCCGGTGCTGGCTTGGGTTGTCCTCTGGCTCATCATCGTGCTGGAGTATGTGGCCGGTATCCTGGCGGTCAAAGGCGCCTGGGAAATGTGGCGCGCAAGGCAGGAACCCACCGCAGGATTCCAGCAGTCAAAACGATGTGTAATGGCTTCTGCCGGTGTCGCGCTTTTCATCTGGTTCGGACTTTTTTCAGCCATTGGCGGAGCGTACTTCCAGATGTGGCAGACGGAAGCTGGCACCGGTGCCCTTCAAGGGGCTTTCTGGTACTTCGCCGGCATTGCGCTCGTGGCTTTGTTCATCAACCAGGAAGACACTGACTGATTCACTTCATCGCATCCAAAGTAACCTTTTCCCGCATCAAGGAGTCATACATCAGTAAGTGTGCTGATCGAGGGATGCCGGGAATTTTTCAGTGGCCGTTGGCGGGTCAGACCATTTTCCAGCGGGATTGACCAAGACCGCCCCCATTTGTACGCCCGCGAACACACTGAGGCCGCGAAGAAACGTGCTGGCACGACGATTGCATCTCTCTTGGCCCGAGTGGCGACTTGATTCGGTTGGTCGCACTTCTGACAGACCTGACTTATGGCCCATGCCGTCCGTCATGTGTTGTGGTGTTATATAACCGTCAAACAGTAGGAATCGACGCCGTGAAGAAACTATTCCGAATTTCTGCCCCGATCCTGGTCCTGGTCGCCGGTTTCCTTGTCATGCAAGGGCTGGTTGCTGCGAAACCTGAACCTGAAAAGCAGGACGAGGAGATTCGCAAGCTTTCCTTGTACGTTGATTCGGTCGAATCCGAGAAGGTCACCATCGCGGTCCGGACCCAGGGCGAAGTGCGTCCCAAGATGGAAATCGACCTGGTGCCGCAGGTTTCGGGCCGCATCGTTGCGATGTCCGAGAGTTTCAGCGAGGGCGCCGAGTTCGCACCCAACACCATGCTGATGAAGATCGACGACGCGAACTACCGGGTGGCGGTTGTCAATGCCGAGGCACGGGTTGCCGAGGCGCAGACCGAGCTCGAAAGGCAACTGGCCATGGCCGAGATCAAGGCCGAAGAATGGCGTGACAATCCCAAGGAAGAAGAACCGACCGACTTTGCGCTGAACCTGACGCAGGTCGCACAGGCCAAGGCGCAGCTGCGGTCGGCCAGGGCGGCTCTCGACAGGGCCAGGCTGGACCTCGATCGGACCGAAATTCGCGTGCCGTTCCATGGCCGCGTCCGCGATCGCAATGTGGGTATCGGCCAGTACGTGACGGCCGGCATGCCGATGGGCCGTGTTTTTTCCATTGACACCGTCGAAGTGCGG
>JAZBPJ010000148.1:0-2649 GCA_036351575.1 Lysobacterales bacterium
CGAAGAAGATTCAGACCAGGGAAGCGGGACCATCGAAGGCCGCCTGGTCAGCGCCGACGGCGGCGATCCCGTGCCCAATGCCCGTATTTTCATCAGCGGCGTGTCCGCGGACATTCGAAGCGACGCAGACGGCCGCTTTTCCGCCGCATCGCCGGGCGGCACGCGCTCGGTTTCCGTGCTGCATTCGGGTTTCAACACGCTGACGCGCGACAACATCGAGGTCACGGACGGCGGCACCGTGACCCTGGAGCTGGAACTCACTCCCGCCGGTTCGGAACTGCCCGAGTACGTCGTGCTGGTGCCCCACATTTCCGGCAGCCTCGCCTCAGTGCTCGAGGAACGGCGCGAAGAAACCGCGGTCGCCAACATCCTGGGCGCGGAGCAGATCTCGAAAGCCGGTGACAGCGACGCGGCCGGGGCGCTCAAGCGCGTAACCGGCCTGACCCTGGTCGGCGGCCGCTTCATCTTCGTGCGCGGTTTGGGTGAACGCTACTCCAGCACCCTGCTGAACGGCGCCAACGTGCCCAGCCCCAACCCGACGCGCCGCGTGGTGCCGCTCGACCTGTTTCCTGCGGGCATTATCGACAGCATCGCCGTGCAGAAGAGCTTCACGCCCGAGATGCCCGCCGAGTTCGGCGGCGGCACGGTGCAGCTGCGCACCCGGTCGATACCGGAAGAGAAATTCCTCGATGTGGAGGCCAAGATCGGCTACAACAGCGAGACCACGGGAAAAGCCGGCCTGGATTACAAGGGCGGCGGCCGCGACTGGACCGGCTACGACGACGGCACCCGCGACATGCCGGGCCTGCTGATGTCCGCCATCGCGGACGGCACCGAGCTGCGCGAGTTCAACCGCTTTACCGGCGTGGGTTATACCAAGGAAGAACTGGAAATCATCGGCGAGTCCCTGTCGGTCAATTACCAGGTCAGGGAAAAAGACACGCCCGCCAACCTCGGCCTCGGCATCGCCGGCGGCAACCGCTTCGATGTCAGCGACGACCTGACCATCGGTTTCCTGACAGCCGTCGACTGGGACGACAAGTATGCCACCACCATCCAGCAGCGCACCGACTGGATTGTCGGTGCGGACGAACAGCTGGAATCGGAAAACGACTACACCTACTTCATTACCAACCGCGAAATCACGTTCAGCGCCTTTTTCACGGCGGGCGCCGAGATCGGCGATCACCACGACCTGAGCTACAACTGGATGCTGCTGCGCAGCACCAACGACCGGCGCCAGCGATATGGGGGCTTCAACAAGGACGCCGACGGCGGAGACATCCAGTTTACCGAACTCGAATGGCAGGAAAGGCAGCTGATGGTCAACCAGCTGCTGGGCGAGCACGAACTGCCCTTCCTGTGGGACCTGAAGATAGACTGGGACCTGACGACCGCGACGGCCAATACCGACGAGCCGGACACGCGTACCTACCGCTATGACCCCGATACGCTGACGCCGGAAGAGGACGACCTGATTTTTTCGCTGCGCAACGATGGCAACCAGCGCCGCTGGAGCGAGCTGGAAGACAACAGCGATACCTGGAACGTCAATTTCGTGCAGCCGCTGCAGTTCTGGGACCGCGCCGATCTCGCCCTGCGATTCGGCCTCAGCTCGGTCGAGAAAGACCGCGATTCAGGCATGCGCCGCTTCACTTTTTCATCCAAGGGACCGCTTTCGGGTGACGTCGACCTGCGCCGCAACCTGAACCCCGAAGACATCATCTATGACGAAACGATCGATCCGCGGGGCTGGCAGCTCAACGAGGTGACCATTGCCACCGACGCCTATACCGCCGACCAGACCATCGACTCGACCTACTGGGCCGTGGATTTCGGCTTTGACGAATGGCTGCGCCTGGGCGGGGGCATCCGTACCGAGAAATCGGACCAGACGGTGACGACCTTCGACCAGTTCGACCCGGACCGCAACCCGGTGACCTCGCAGCTGAAGAGCAAGGACGATTTCCTGTCTCTTTCCGCCACCCTCGTCTTCGGAGACCACCAGGTCCGCGCCGGCTTCGGCGAGACCACCAACCGGCCGGACTTCAAGGAACTGTCGGAGGCGCTCTTCAAGGATCCCCTGCTGGACCGCCTGGTGAAGGGCAACCCAAACCTGATTCCGGCCTACATGACCAACTACGATATCCGCTGGGACTGGTATTTCGACCAGGGCGAATTCATCTCCCTGGGCGCGTTCTACAAGGAGTTCACCGACCCCATCGAAACCGTGATCCTGGCCGGCGCCTCGCAGATCACGACCTACCGCAACGCCGAGGCCGCCGAAAACCTGGGCGTGGAGTTCGAACTTTACACCAACCTCGATTTCATCGGGCGCTGGTGGGGTGAAGAAGCGTGGTGGGAAAAGTGGTACATCAATACCAACTACGCCTGGATCGACTCGGAGATCGAGTTGTCCGAGGAAGACGCCAACGTGCTGACTTCAGCGGTGCGGCCGCTGCAGGGCCAGTCGCCCTACGTGTGGAATTTCCAGATCGGCTACGACGACCTCGACCGGGGCATCAACACGGCGCTGCTGTTCAACGTCTTCGGTGAGCGCATCGTGGACGTCGGCACCAACGGCGCGCCCGACATTTACCAGCAGCCGCGGGAAGTCCTGGACTTCGTGTATTCACAGAAATTCGGCGA
>JAZBPJ010000149.1:0-13513 GCA_036351575.1 Lysobacterales bacterium
CCTCACCGGCCGCGTCCAGGGCGTCGGCTTTCGCCCTTTCGTTTACAACAAGGCCGTCGAACTGGGCCTGGCCGGCAGCGTTTACAACGGCTCCGGCAAGGTGTTCATCCACGCCGAGGGGCCCGGGGATGCCCTGGACCGTTTTGCACAGAAACTGCTCGACGCCGCCCCGCCGCTGGCGCGCCCGCAGCTGGCCTCGTGCACCGAAGTCGAGCCGCGCGGGCTGGACGCGTTCACCATCGAAACCAGCGACTCAGGGGGTGAAGCCGAGATCCACGTGCCGCCGGACCTGTTCACCTGCGATGATTGCCTGGCCGAATTGAGCGATCCCGGGGAACGGCGCCACGGTTACGCTTTTATCAACTGTACCCAGTGCGGACCGCGCTACACCATTATCACCGCGATGCCCTACGACCGGCCCAACACGTCGATGGCCGATTTTCCGCTGTGCGCCGACTGCGCGGCCGAGTACGGCAATCCCGCGGACCGCCGTTTCCATGCGCAGCCGCTGGCCTGCGCGGTTTGCGGGCCGAAACTGGAATTCGTTGCAGCTGCGGAAACGGCCGCTGGTTCACCGCTGGGCAAAGCGGTGGCGGCACTGGAGGCGGGCAGGATAGTTGCCATCAAGGGAGTGGGCGGCTATCACCTGGCCTGCGATGCGCGGAATGAAAAGGCGGTCGCTGTTCTGAGAAAACGCAAGCGCCGCCCGGACAAGCCGCTGGCGGTGATGTTTCCGCTGCGCGGGGATGACGGCCTGGACGCCGTTCGCGAACACATCGACCTCGACAACGTCTCCGCTGCGGCCCTGCTGGACCCGGCGCGCCCGATCGTGCTGGCGCCGGTGAAATGCGATCAGCTCCCCGCGTCATCCCGGACCCCGGATCAAGTCCGGGGTGACGCCAGCGGCCAATACACTTCGTCATCCCGGAATTTGCCGGCAGGCAAATATCCGGGATCTTCTTCACGGGCCTCCTTGCTCGCCCCTGGCCTCGCCCCCGGTCTGCGGGAACTCGGCGTCTTCCTTCCCTACAGCCCGCTGCACCACGAGCTGCTGAACCGTTTTGGCGGCCCGCTCGTCGCGACCTCGGGCAATATCAGCGGAGAGCCGGTGATCACGGTAAACGACGAGGCGCAGCAGCGCCTGGGCGCGATTGCCGACGCCTTCCTGCACCACGACCGGCCGATCGTTCGCCCCGCGGACGACCCGGTCGTTCGCCCGATGGCCGGCCGCTCACGGATCATCCGCCCGGGTCGTGGTCTCGCGCCGATCGAACGGCAACTGCCGGCCCGCCTGGCTGCGCCGCTGCTGGCCACGGGCGGTCACATGAAAAACACGGTGGCCCTGGCCTGGGACGACCGGGTGGTGGTCTCTCCGCACATCGGCGACCTCGACAGCCCGCGCAGCAATGATGTATTTAATCAAGTAATCAATGAATTACAAAAACTATATGATGTAAGTTATGATTTCATTGCCTGCGACCTGCACCCGGGCTACGCCAGCACACGGTGGGCGCAGGGGCAGGGGCTGCCGGTGCTGCAGGTGCAGCACCACGCGGCGCATGCCTCGGCGCTGGCGGGAGAGCATCCCGGCGTCGAACGCTGGCTGGTGTTCACCTGGGACGGCGTCGGTTACGGTGATGACGGCACGCTGTGGGGCGGCGAGGCACTGGCAGGAAACCCGGGTGCCTGGCAGCGCGTCAGCAGCTTCAGACCGTTCCGCCTGGTCGGCGGTGACCGCGCCGGCCGTGAACCCTGGCGCAGCGCAGCCGCGCTGCTCTGGGATGATGGGCGCGAGTATTTCGTATCAGAACAAATTAGCAGCGCAGCCCTGCAGCTTGCCCATGATGGCTGGCAGCGCAATATCAATTCGTTCACCAGCAGCGCCGCCGGGCGCTTGTTCGATGCCGCCGCGGCGCTGGTGCTGGGCCGCGAGTCGGCCAGTTTCGAGGGACAGGGGCCGATGGAACTGGAACAGGCGGCGCAGCGGGGCTGTTCCGCGCTGAAGCTTCCCCTGGCCCTGGACGAACACGGTTTGCTGCGCGCGGACTGGTCGCCGCTGCTGCCCATGCTGAGGGATGAAGAACGTGAACCGGCCGAGCGCGCCGGCGTATTCCATGAAACCATGGCGCAGAGTCTCGTTGACCAGGCGCTGGAAATACGGCAGCGGACGCCTTTTGACGCCGTGGGCCTGAGCGGCGGCGTGTTCCAGAACCGCCTGCTCACCGAACGCGCAGTGCAGTTGCTGAAGGCTGCGGACATGGACGTCCGCCTGCATGAACACATTCCGGCCAACGACGGCGGCCTGTGTTTCGGCCAGGTGATCGAGGCATTAAGAAAATGTCATCCCGGGCTTGACCCGGGATCTTCAGCCGGCGTGCTGTAAGATTCCGGATAACCGCTCTGCGGTTTCCGGAATGACGAGAAAGGGCGCCGTCAGCACATTGAACAACGGGTAGACGAATGCAAGACAAGTACATCAGCCTGGCCCACGGCAACGGCGGCCGCTACATGCGCGAACTGATCGCGGAAATCTTCGCGCGCCACCTGTCGAACCCGGAGTCCCCAGACGGGCTCGACGTTACGCTGGACGCCGCGCCGATCGCGCTCGGTGAGGGCGAGCCCTGCATGACGACCGATGGCTTTATCGTCCAGCCGCTGGAGTTTCCCGGCGGGGATATCGGGTCGCTGGCGGTCAACGGCACGGTCAACGACCTGGCGGTTTCCGGCGCCGCTCCAAAATACCTGTCACTGAACGCCTTTATCGAGGAAGGCCTGGAAATCGCGACCCTGGACCGCATCGTCGCCAGCCTCGCCCGGGCGGCCCAGGAGGCGAACGTGCAGGTCGTGGCGGGCGACACCAAGGTGCTGCCGCGCGGCGAGGGCGGTGGGCTGTATCTCGCCACCGCCGGAGTCGGCCTGCGGCCGCCGGGCGTGGACCTGGGCATGCACCGGATTCGGCCCGGCGACCGGGTGCTCGTTTCCGGCCCGGTCGGCGACCACGGCATCTGCGTGATGCTGGCCCGCGAGGATTTCGAAATCAGCGGCGACGTGCGCTCCGACTGCGGTAACGTGATCGAGCTGGCGCGCAGCGCGATGGAGTTCGACGGCCTGCGTTTCATGCGTGACCCGACGCGCGCGGGGCTGGCCGGCGTGGCCTGGGAAATCACGCGGCATGCGGGTGTCGGCCTGCGCCTGCTCGAAACGGAGGTGCCCGTTCGTGACCCGGTGCGCATGGTCTGCGAAATGCTGGGATACGATCCCTACTACCTGGCCTGCGAGGGGCGTTGCGTCGCGGTCGTCGAGGCCGGCCAGGCCGGCGCCCTGCTCGAGCGCTGGCGTGCGCTGCCGTCCGGTGCGGGCGCCGCGATTATCGGCACGGTGGAAGAGGGCGCCCCGCGCGTCGTGCTGGAGACAGTGTTGGCCGGTGAGCGCATACTGGAGGACCTGGAAGAGGATCCGCTGCCGCGCATTTGCTGAAGGCCGCCTGTTCGCGGTTGAAGGCGGGTTGCCCGGGGCGGTATCGTGAGCGTGAACCCCTGACAGGGAGAAGACATCATGGCGGGACTGTATTTCGAGGAATTTGAACCGGGGCAGGTGTTTCGGCACCCGATACGCCGAACGATCACGGAGTCGGACAACGTGCTGTTCAGTACGCTAACCCACAATCCGGCCGCGCTGCACCTCGACGAGGAGTACTGCAAAACGCACACCGAGTACGGACAGCGCATCGTCAACAGCTGCCTGACGCTGAGCCTGATGGTCGGTATCTCGGTCAACGACACCACACTGGGCACGGCGGTCGCCAACCTGGGCTATGAAGACGTGCAGTTTCCGGCCCCGCTGTTTCACGGCGACACGCTGCACGTGGAAACCGAGGTTCTCGAACAGCGCGACAGCCGCTCGCGCCCGGACAACGGCATCGTCATATTCGAACACCGCGCCTACAACCAGCGCGACGAGCTGGTGGGCCGCTGCAAGCGTATCGCGCTGATGTTGAGAAAGCTCTCGGCATGAAGGCCCGGTCCTGGCTGTTCGTTCCCGCGGACAGCGATAAAAAGCTCTCCCGCATCGGCTCCACCGGCGCGGACAGGTACCTGCTCGACCTGGAAGACTCGGTGTCGATCGCCAACAAGCCGAGAGCCAGGGAATTGGCGGCAGGGTTTCTGCGCGAGAGCGAAGTGGAACGTGAGCGCCTGTGGGTGCGCGTCAACCCGGTCACTGGAAACGAATTTGAACGCGACCTGGAAGCGGTGATGCCTGCCGGCCCCGGCGGCATCCTGCTGCCCAAGTCGCGCGGGCCCGAAGACGTACAGGCGCTGGCGCAGCGGCTGGATGTCCTGGAAAAACGGCAGGGTCTGCCAGCCGGCAGCACGCAGATCATCGCGCTCGTGACCGAGACGCCGGAAGCCCTGTTCACGCTGGGCGGATACGGTGCCTGCACACCCCGCCTGGCCGGCCTGACCTGGGGCGCCGAGGACCTTGGCAGCGCCATCGGGGCAACGGAACGGCGGGATGCTGATGGTGAATGGACGCCGCCGTTCCAGGTGGTGCGCAGCCTCGCCCTGTTCGCGGCGCACGCCGCCGGCGTGCCGGCGATCGATACCATTCATGCCGACTTCGGCGACGCGCAAGGTCTGTCGCGTTCCCTGGAGCAGGCCCGGCGCGATGGTTTCAGCGCCAAGCTCGCCATCCACCCGGCCCAGGTTGATGCCATCAACCGGGCCTTCAGCCCGACGCAGCAGGAAATCGAGCGCGCCAGGCGCATCGTCGAACTGTTCGACGCCAACCCGGATGCGGGTGTGCTGGAAATGGACGGCCAGATGCTCGACCGGCCGCATTTGCTGCACGCCAGGCGACTCCTTTCCGCGCTCTAGGCGAACGGCCTTTTAAAAAAACCCGGCCTGCAGCTTTAATTTCTTGAATCGGGCTTCCTCAATTGTTACCGGCCGTCATCCCGGCCCCGGATAAATGCTGCGCATTTTTCAGTGGTGACGGGTAATTAGGAAACGTCATCCCGGCCCCGGATAAATGCTGCGCATTTTCCGGGGTGACGGGGGATTAAGGAAACGTCATTCCGGCCCCGGATAAATGCTGCGCATTTTTCAGTGGTGACGGGGGATTAAGGAAACGTCATCCCGGGCTTGACCCGGGATCTTCTCCGGGCGTGCGGTAAGATTCCGGATAACCGCTCCGCGGCTTCCGGAATGACGTGAAAGAGCGCCGTCTCGAGCGTGCCTGGAAAGGGGCTGTTCCATCAACCTTGTACCTGCTTGCTTAAGGCGTATTTCAGACAAGCTCTCAAAAGGCCGTTCGCCAGTAATTTACGTTTACGTTAACGTAAGGTAGACTGAAAAGATGAATCATTCCTACCACATTGGGGAACTCGCCGAGGAATTCGGCGTGACCACGCGCACCATCCGCTTTTACGAGGAAAAAGGCCTGCTGTCGCCCCGTCGCGAAGGCCAGCAACGCTGTTACAGTGCGGCCGACCGCACCAAGCTGCGCCTGATCCTGCGCGGCAAGCGGCTGGGCTTCAGCCTCGACGAGAGCGCGGAAATCATTCGCATGTACGGCGCGCCCGGCAGCAGCCGCAAGCAACTGGAAGCCCTGATGAAAAAGATCGCCGACAAGAGGCGGCAGTTGCAGGAGCAAAGGCGTGAACTCGACGCCATGCTCACAGAAATGGACCAGGCGGAGCAACGCTGCTCCGAGGCGCTGGCCCGCCTGGACAAGCAGACGAAAACGGAGACGTCATGAACACACACTTTCCTTCGCTGGATTTCGACCTCGGTGAAGACATCGAGATGCTGCGCGAGACGGTATACCAGTTCGCCAGGGCGGAAATCGCTCCACTGGCGGCGGACATCGATCGCGAAAACCGCTTTCCCGAGAAACTCTGGCCCAAGCTGGGCGAGATGGGTCTTCTGGGTATCACGGTGGAAGAGGACTACGGCGGCAGCGGCCTGGGATACCTCGCGCACTGCGTGGCGATGGAAGAAATCAGCCGCGCCTCGGCCTCGATCGGGCTGTCCTACGGCGCCCACTCCAACCTGTGCCTGAACCAGATTCGCCGCAATGGAACAGAAGAACAGAAACGGCGCTGGCTGCCTGACCTGTGTTCCGGAGAAAAGATCGGCGCGCTGGCCATGTCCGAGCACCAGTCCGGTTCCGACGTGGTCAGCATGAAACTGACCGCCGCAAAGGACGGTGACGGCTACCGTCTCAGCGGCAACAAGATGTGGATCACCAACGGGCCGGAAGCCAGCGTTTTCGTGGTCTATGCCAAGACCGATGCGGCGGCCGGCTCAGGCGGCATTACCGCTTTCATCGTCGAGGCGGACAGCGCAGGCTTCAGCCGCGGCCCCAAGCTGGACAAGCTCGGCATGCGCGGCTCGAACACCTGTGAGCTGGTGTTCGACGATTGCTTCGTGCCCGCCGAAAACGTGCTGGGGGAGGTGAACCGCGGCGTCGGCATCCTGATGTCCGGGCTGGACTACGAACGCACGGTCCTGGCGGCCGGCCCGGTCGGCATCATGCAGGCCTGCCTGGATGTCGTGGAACCCTACCTGCACGAACGCAAGCAGTTTGGAAAGAGCATCGGCGAGTTCCAGCTCATGCAGGGCAAGGTGGCTGACATGTACACCACGCTGAGCGCGTCGCGGGCCTACCTTTACGCCGTGGCCACCAACTGCGACCGCGGGCGGGAAAAACGCAAGGACGCGGCCGGCGTGATCCTCTATACCTCGGAAAATGCGACGAAGATGGCCCTCGAGGCCATCCAGTGCCTGGGCGGCAACGGCTACATCAACGACTATCCCGCCGGGCGGCTGCTGCGCGACGCCAAGTTGTACGAGATCGGCGCGGGCACCAACGAGATCCGCCGCATGCTGATCGGGCGCGAGCTGTTCGAAGAAACCCGTACGCTGTAGAACCAATTGAAGGGATCGCAATCATGAGCAGGATCGAAAGCCGGCTGGATACCGGCAGCGAAGATTTCCAGGCCAACGCCGGGCACATGCGCGCGCTGGTCGATGACCTCGAACAACAGGTAGCGCAGGTCAGAAAAGGCGGGGGCGAGCGTTACCAGCAGCGCCACCGCGAACGCGGCAAGCTGCTGGCGAGGGAGCGCATCGACGCGCTGGTCGACCCGGGTTCACCGTTCCTCGAACTCTCGCAGCTCGCCGCGCTGAACGTTTACGACGAAGATGCCGCGGCCGCGGGCATCGTGACCGGCGTCGGCCGGGTCGCCGGCCAGGAGTGCATGATCGTCGCCAACGATGCCACGGTCAAAGGCGGCACCTATTTTCCGCTGACCGTGAAAAAACACCTGCGGGCGCAGGACATCGCCGCGCAGAACAACCTGCCGTGCATCTACCTGGTGGACTCGGGCGGCGCCTACCTGCCGATGCAGGACGAGGTGTTCCCCGACCGTGATCATTTCGGCCGGATTTTTTACAACCAGGCCAACCTCTCGGCGCGCAACATTCCGCAGATCGCGGTGGTGATGGGTTCCTGCACGGCCGGCGGCGCCTACGTGCCGGCCATGGCGGACGAGGCCATCATCGTGCGTGAACAGGGCACGATATTTCTCGGCGGACCGCCCCTGGTGCGGGCGGCGACCGGTGAGATCGTCTCGCCCGAAGAACTGGGCGGCGCCGACGTGCACACGCGCGAGTCGGGCGTGGCCGATCACTACGCGCGCAACGACCACCACGCGCTGAAACTGGCGCGGCGCGCGGTCAGCCGCCTGAACCGCGTGAAAAACGTGCAGCTCGACGTGGCCGAGCCCCGCGAACCCGACTACGATCCTGCCGAGATCCTGGGTGTCGTGCCCAGGGACCCGCGCAAACCTTACGACGTGCGCGAAATCATCGCGCGCACGGTGGACGCCTCCGTGCTGGACGAGTTCAAGCCGCGCTTCGGCGAAACGCTGGTCTGCGGTTTTGCCCGGATTTTCGGCTACCCCGTGGGAATCGTCGCCAACAACGGCATCCTGTTCAGCGAGTCGGCGCAGAAAGGCGCACATTTCATCGAGCTCTGCGGCCAGCGCAAGATTCCGCTGCTGTTCCTGCAGAACATCACGGGGTTCATGGTAGGGCGGCAGTACGAGGCCGGCGGAATCGCCAAGCACGGCGCCAAGTTGGTCACCGCGGTTTCCACCGTCGCGGTGCCGAAGATCACGGTCATCATCGGCAACTCCTACGGCGCCGGCAACTACGGCATGTGCGGGCGGGCCTACGAACCGCGCTTCCTGTTCAGCTGGCCGAACTCGCGCATCTCGGTGATGGGCGGGGAACAGGCCGCCAACGTGCTCGCGCAGGTCAAGCGCGATCAGAAGGAGCGCGCAGGCGAAGCGTGGAGCGAAGAAGACGAGGCGGCGTTCCGCCAGCCCATCCTCGACCGCTACGAGACGCAGGGGCACCCGTACTACGCCTCGGCGCGGTTGTGGGACGACGGCGTCATCGACCCGGTGCAGACCCGCCAGGTCGTCGGCCTGGCCCTGTCGGCCGCGCTGAACCGGCCGATCGAAGAAACGCGCTTCGGCGTGTTCCGGATGTGAGGGGACGACGCATGTTCAAGAAAATCCTGGTTGCCAACCGCGGCGAAATCGCCTGCCGCGTGATCCGCACCGCTCGCCGCATGGGCATTGCCACGGTCGCCGTCTACAGCGAGGCGGACCGCGACGCGCTGCACGTATCGCTGGCCGACGAGGCCGTGAGGCTGGGGCCGCCGCGTCCCGCCGATTCCTACCTGCGCGGGGACCGCGTGATCGAGGCCTGCCGCAAGACCGGCGCCGAGGCCGTGCACCCGGGCTACGGCTTTCTTTCCGAGAACGCGGACTTCGCCGGGCTTTGCAGCGAGAACGGCATCACCTTCATCGGTCCCGAACCTTCGGCCATTCGCGCGATGGGCTCGAAGTCAGCCGCCAAGTCGATCATGCAGGCCGCCGGCGTACCGCTGGTTCCCGGGTTCCATGGTGAGAATGCCTCCGACGACGAACTCCGATCCGCGGCCGCTGACATCGGCTACCCGGTGCTGATCAAGGCCGCCGCGGGCGGCGGCGGCAAGGGTATGCGCCTGGTGCGCGACGCGTCCGGGTTCGACGAGGCGCTGGACTCGGCGCGGCGCGAGGCCCTGGCCGGATTCGGCGACGATCTGATGCTGGTGGAAAAATACCTGGAGCACCCGCGCCACGTCGAGATCCAGGTGTTCTGCGACACGCGGGGCAACGCGGTTTACCTGTTCGAACGGGACTGCTCCATCCAGCGCCGGCACCAGAAAATCATCGAGGAAGCCCCGGCGCCCGGTGTGGGCCCGGAACTGCGCAGCGCGATGGGTGAAGCCGCCCTGCGCGCGGCGCGGGCCATCGACTACGTGGGTGCGGGCACGGTGGAGTTCCTGCTGGACGGCAAAGGCGCGTTCTACTTCATGGAAATGAACACCCGGCTGCAGGTCGAACACCCGGTGACGGAAATGGTGACCGGGCTGGACCTGGTCGAGTGGCAGATCCGGGTTGCGAGCGGTGCAGCGCTGCCCCTGGAGCAGGATGACCTGGAACTGCGCGGCCACGCCATCGAGGCGCGTATTTACGCCGAGGACCCCGCGGCCGGTTTCCTGCCGGCCAGCGGCCGGCTGACCTTCCTGGAAGCGCCCGCGGAGGACCGCCACGTGCGCGTGGACAGCGGCGTGCTGCAGGGCGACGAGGTCAGCGTGTTCTACGATCCGATGATCGCCAAGCTGGTCGCCTGGGACGAGGACCGTGAAGGCGCGCTGTCCCGCCTGGCGCGGGCGCTGTCCGAGTACCGCATCAGCGGGCCGCGGACCAACCTGTCGTTCCTTTACAGCCTGGTGAGCAGCGAACCGTATCGCCAGGGGCGGGTCAACACCCATTTCGTCGAGGACCACCACAAACTGCTGTTCCACGAAACGCCCGAGGACCGCCTGCGCGACCTGCCGCTGGCATCGCTCTACCTGCTGCTGCGGATGGAACGGGTCACCCAGGCGCGCGCCGGGGCCGGGGATCCCGGGTCACCCTGGAACGCATCCGACGCCTGGCGCCTGAACGCGCCGGCCCAGCACCGCGGCGCGATCGTGGTCAACGGCACGGCCCACGAGGTGCCGGTGCAGGAAATCGGCAGCGGCCAAAAACGCCGCTTCGCGATCACGGCGGGCGGCAAGACGGTGCTGGCCCGGGGGCGGCTTGAGGGCAATGACCTGATCGCCGTGATCGACGGACACCGGCAAACCGTGCAGGTCGTCGAAGACGGTGAATCCTTCACGCTGTTCGGGCAGGGCGGCGCACTGGAATTCTCGCTGGCGCAGCCGGATTTCGGCGACGAGAGAGAGGCGGCGGGCGGCGATGTCTCCACCGCCCCGATGCACGGCACGGTGGTCAAACTATTGGCCGAACCGGGTAAACCCATCGAAGCGGGTCAGCCCCTGCTGGTGCTCGAAGCCATGAAAATGGAGCACACGATCTGCGCCTCGACGGCCGGGCAGGTCGCCGCGTTCCGGGTCAAGCCCGGCCAGCAGGTCGCCGCAGGCGAACGCATGTTCGATTGGGTGTAGGAGCTCACATGCGGGCGATTGGGTTTCGCAGGAGCTCACATGCGGGCGATTCATTGATGAATATAGAAACGTTCGTCAGCGGCTGCTGCAATGATCCGGAATAACTTTTTCTGGTAGTGAGAAGTTGTCCGGCCCCAGCACGTTCTCGATCGTTTCCAGCGCCGGGCGCAGTGCATCCCACTGGCCGGCGGCTTCATCGGGATTGAAGGCGGCCACCACGGCGTCCTCGCGGCTATAGCGCCAGGCATGCACCTTTGTCTTCGTGCCCGCGAAGGCTTCCATCATGTCGTCGAGATTGTTTGCCTTGTCGTCGGCGAGAATGATGACCTTCGGCCATTCCGTACCCGTTTTATCCAGCAGGGCCTTCATCATCTGGCCCTTGTGCTGCCCCGCGGTCAGGAATACGCCGTCTTCGTAATGGACCGGTCGAATGCCGTTGTTCGGCAGAAAGGTTTCGGTCCAGCCGCGCTGCGGCGTAATTGCCGTTGGCCAGAAAGCGATGCCCTGGCGGCGGAGTTCGCGAAACGTCTGCAGCCGGTAATCGGAACCGCGCGAGGTCAGGGCGATCGTCCTGATGCCGGCATCCTGGATGCGCTTAACCTGTTCGGCTGCATCGGCCTGCGTGGCCCGCATGGCGCTGGCGAAAAAGAGGGCGCCCTGCACGGCAAAGCGGTCGCCGACCAGCATCGGGGTGCAGGGGTCATCGGTTGAAAGGTCTTTTTGCCAGTAATACCACTGGTCAGAGCCGAGATCCTGCTCCATCGCCAGCAGCGTGTTGTCGATATCGAAGACAACGATAACGCTTTTCGCCCCGTACGTTTCGGCAAGGCTGATGGCCGAGTCCGCGACCATCGCCAGGTCGCCGGTTTCCGCCCGCAGGTTCTGCGGCGCAGGAGTCGTCGTGGCGCAGGCTGTGAGCAGCAGGCAGATCAAAAGCATTGGAAAAAAGCGGGTCAAGACGGCCATCTTTGTTGAATCCGGTGGTTTGGTCAGAACGAACTCTGCCATCCCGACCTCAACTAAGCAACGGATTCTCATTGATAATCGGCACCGCATCACCTAAAATTGCCGCCCTCCCGAACTGGGATCGCCGCGCAGCGGCTGCTCTTCGAGAGCGTACAATTTAAAAAGTTTCTGGAGAGGGCGTTGCGTGCCGCTATGCACGCGAATTAAGCGGTCGCGAAGCGACACCGTTCTATGTGGTCGAACGGGCTCGCCTGGAAAGTGAGTGTACGGTGTTGAGCCCGAGCGACAGGGATGTCGCGAGGAAGGCGACTGCCAGGAGGCAGCCGTCGCCGGCGGCTCGAAGAGCCGCTACGCAAGTTTGTTGTGTTTAACGTCGCGCAGCGACTGTCGCTAAAAGCGAATACAATCAGGTTTCTGGAGAGGTGCCGGAGTGGTCGAACGGGCTCGCCTGGAAAGTGAGTGTACGGTGTTGAGCCGTACCGAGGGTTCGAATCCCTCCCTCTCCGCCAGAAATGAAAATGCCCGCTTTTTGCGGGCATTTTCATTTCTAACGAAGAGGTCGGGTTAAGAGCCCTTGGCAGCGGAGCTGCCAGGGTTCGACAAAATTGTCTGGAACAATTTTGAACATCGAGCGAAGCGAAGATGGCCCCGAAGGGGCGGAGGGCAGGATGCCCGGAGTAATCCCGACCGGCTCTTACAAAGTGAGTTGCTTCGCAACCGCATGATTTGCGTGTATAGCGGCACGCAACGCCCCTTCCGCGCTACCCGCTACTTGCACCCGCCCAGAGCCGCCTGCACTATAATCCGGTGCCATTTTCTGAGTAATCGATATGCCGGGATTCCGTTTTCGTCTTTTTGTCGCCATTCTGCTCGCGTCTCTGCTGGCGGGCTGCGCCGGTGGCCTGCAGCCCATCGAGACGCCGGACGAATTCACGCCGCCGCCGTCCGATGCCATGCAGTGGCAGGAACTGGAAGCGGTCCGCGAAGGCGACTGGTTCTACGTTTTAAATGTCGGCAGCGAGGCCTTTGACTGGCGCCTGCGCGCGATCGACAGCGCGGTCGAAAGCATCGATTTCCAGACCTTTATCTGGGACCTCGATTCCGCCGGCCACCGCGTGCTGGGACACCTGCTGACGGCGGCCGAACGCGGGGTGCGCGTGCGCGTGCTGGTGGACGACTCCTTCATCCTCGACGCCGACCGGCAATTGCTGGACATCGACCGGCACGAAAACATCGAGCTCAAGGTATTCAATCCCTACAAGCGGCGTTCCAGCGACGCGGCTTTGCGCCAGGTGCTGAATGCCGGCGAGTTTTACCGCCTTGATCACCGCATGCACAACAAGGTCATGGTCATCGACAACCGCGCGGCGATTATCGGCGGCCGCAACATCGCGGAAGAGTACTTCGGTTACCACGAGGAACACAATTTCCGCGATATGGAACTGGTGCTGGCGGGCCCCTTGGCGCAGGAACTCAGCGCCGGTTTCGATTCCTACTGGAACAACGACTGGTCGTTCCCGGTGGCCGCGGTGCTGGAACAGCGCGGAGCGCTCGAAATGCCCACGGAAGTTGACCTGCTGAGCGGATTGGAGCACACGGACCATGCCGAGCTGACCTTTGCAGAGCGACTCGATGCCTGGAAACAATTGGCTGCAACGGCCCACGAAGGCCGTGCCGAGCTGCTGCTGGACCGCCCGCCGGAGGAAAACCCCGCCGAAGAATCCCAGGCGCCGGTACAGGTCGGCAATCGGCTGATCGAAGCCATCGACGCGGCACAGGAAGAAGTCTGGCTGGTTTCCGCTTACCTGATCCCGACCGGCGCGTTCGAGGATGCTGTTGACCGGGCCGTGTCGCGCGGAGTGCGCGTTCGCATTCTGACCAATTCAATCAATTCCAATAACCACCTGACCGCACACAGCGCCTACCGGCGGCACGTGCGTCACCTGGTGGAATCGGGGGCGGAAGTCCACGAGGTGCG
>JAZBPJ010000150.1:0-28058 GCA_036351575.1 Lysobacterales bacterium
CGGTGCAGGCGCACCAGGTGTTCGGCGTTGAAGGGTTCGGCCAGGGCCGCCTGACCAAGCAGAAGAAACAGGGCGGGGAGGGCGCGAAAGCGCAGTTTCATTGTAATATTCCTTGACAGTTCGAAGGGTAAAATTCCTGGTCGCCATGCTACGCCGAAAGGAGAATGAAGTGAATGTGACAAGCGCCGCAACAGGCAATCGAAGGCAGTTTTCGGTACCTATGCACTTCCCACCGGCCATCGCCGCGCTGGTCCTGGCTGTTTTATCGACTTCCGCTTTGGCTGCGACGGCTGAAGGCACGGTGTTCGAGGACCTGAACCGGAACGGTACGCTCGATTCCGGCGAACCCGGGCTCGAAGGCGTCGCGGTTTCCAACGGGCGCGACGTCGTGCTCACGGACGGTGAGGGCCGGTACCGACTGGATATCGATGACGAGGCCATCGTGTTCGTCACCAAGCCGGCCGGTTACGCCACCCCCGTGAACGCATGGCAGCTGCCGCAGTTCTATTACATCCACCAGCCGAAGGGTTCGCCGCCCGGTATGCTTTACCGCGGCGTCACACCGACCGGGCCCCTGCCGGAGGCCATCGATTTTCCGCTCTACCGCAGCGATGAATCCCGGCAGTTCTCAGCCCTGCTGTTTACCGACACCCAGCCGCAGACCGAGGCTGAGGTCGACTACATCCGCGAAGACATCGTCAACGCCCTGGTCGGGACGGACGCAATTTTCGGCATGACGCTGGGCGACATCGTGTTCGACGACATGTCGCTGTTTCCGCGCCTGCTGTCGGTCATCGCCCAGATCGGCATTCCCTGGTACAACGTTGCCGGCAACCACGAGATCAACTTCCTCGCGGCGGACGACCGGTATTCGCTCGAGACCTTCAAGACCTATTTCGGGCCGCCGTACTATTCTTTCGACTACGGTGACGCGCACTTCGTGGTGCTCGACAATTTCGAGTACCAGGGCAACGGCCAGAGCGATCCGGGCGATATCCGCGGCAATGGCGGTTACATCGAGAAAATCGGCGAGAAACAGCTCGAGTGGCTGCAGAACGACCTGGCGCACGTGCCGGCTGACAAGCTCGTGTTCCTGGCCATGCACGGGCCGCTGGCGACCTACGTCGACCCGGAGGCGCCCACCCTGAACACCCAGGACCGCCGCAAGCTGTTCCGGCTGCTGGAAGGCCGCGAGCACCTTTACTCGGTGGCCGGCCACACGCACACCACCGAGCACCTGTACTTTGACGAGGACGACGGTTTTGCCGGGCCGGGCGAGTTCCACCACCACGTTCTGACCGCGGTTTCCGGCAGCTGGTGGAGCGGGCCGCTGGACGAGCGCGGCATTCCGGTCACGGACCAGCGCGACGGCACGCCCAACGGCTACCACCTGCTGGAAGTCGACGGCAATTCGCTGCAGGTCAGCTACCGTGCGGCCGGAAAACCGGCCGAGCACCAGATGAACGTGTTCTTCGATGTTTCGCACCACCGCCATTCCGCGGGCGCGCTGCGCGACTTCCGCCCGGGCGAACTCAACGACGGGCGCTTCAACATCGATGAACTCCATGCCGCCGACGTGATCGTCAACCTGTTCGACGGCGGGCCGAAATCCCGTGTCTGGTTCCAGGTCGGCGGCGGTGAATTCGTGGAAATGGAGCGGCGCGACATGGCGGACCCGAACATCGTCGAGTCGTTCGCGCGGTACGCGGACGTGATGAAGCCCTGGGTGAAGTCGGCGCCCTCCAGCCATATCTGGGTGGCGCGCATGCCCGGTGACCTGGCGCCCGGCACGCATACGCTGACGGTCAAGGCGCAGGATGAATTCGGCCGCAGCCACCATGCGCACCGTGTCGTGGAGATCAGCGGGTCGAGCGCGGCCCGCTGAGTTGCGGAAGCGGCAGGGAAAACATCAGGTCTTTGCGGTTTTCAGACCCTGGATCCTGCAAGTCGGAGTGGACCGGTCGAGAGTCTGAAAACCATGGTGCCGAAGGAGGGACTCGAACCCTCACTCTGTTTCCAGAACCGGATTTTGAATCCGGCGCGTCTACCAGTTCCGCCACTTCGGCCAAGGGTGGATTTCAGAGAGGCGAAAGTATAGCCGTTTTGGGTTGCGGGCTAAAGACGATTCGGCTCAGGTGATTGCGTTCATGTACTCGGCCACGACCGGGCAGAAGCGGTCGTAGTCCACCATGAAGGCGTCGTGCCCCTGGATCGAATCCAGCAAGACCAGCTCGGAGTCCACGCCGGCCTTGCTGAAGCAGTCGGCGATTTCTTTTTGCTGGTGAACCGGCCACAGGAAGTCGGTGTGCACCCCGATGACGCGCGCGGACCGGATATCCAGGTCGGAAAAAGCGTCTTCCATGTCGGCGTAACCGTCGCTCAGGTCAAACCAGTCGATCGACTGCGACAGGAACAGGTAGCAGCAGGGGTCGAAGTTGCGGATGAACTTCTTGGCCGCGTTTTCCAGGTAGGATTCGACCGAAAAATGCATGCCGAACAGGCGTTCGCTGAAATGCACTTCCTGTTCGCGGCCGAAGCGCTCGCGCCACTCGGAGCCGGAGCGATAGGAAATCATGCCCAGCTTGCGCGCCAGGCGCATGCCGGTCTCTGGCCAGTCTCCATCGGTGTAGGCGCCGTCCTGCCAATGCGGGTCGCGCACGATGATTTCGCGCTGCAGCGAACGGATCGCGATCGCGAAGGGTTCGGCCCGAGCGGCCGTCGATATGCCGAGAAAGTGCCGCGTGATGTCCGGGTTCTGGCGCAGCAGCGCCAGGCAGCTCATGCCGCCCATGGACGGTCCGACCATCGCGCGCAGCTGTTCGATACCGAGGTATTCCAGCACCATGGCCGCGCCTTTCGCGATATCGTCGATGACCAGGTCCGGAAACGAAAGGCGATACTGCCGGCCGGTCTCCGGGTTGACGCAGCCCGGCCCGGTGGAACCCTGGCAGCTGCCCAGGGAGTTCACGCAAATCACGAAGTGCCGGTCGGTGTCGATCGCCTTGCCGGGCCCGACCATCGGCTCCCACCAGCCGTCACCGGGGTCATCCGCGCTGCTGGCCGCGTGGGCATTGGGTGACAGCCCGGTCAGGATCAGTACCGCGTTGGATCGATCGTCGTCGAGCTCACCCCAGGTCTCGTAGGCAAGCGTCGCGGCTGGAATGGATCCGCCGCTGACGAAACGGAAGGGCTCTTCCACCTGCAGAAAGTTCGTGGCGTCGACTCGGTGGTGACTGGCTTTGAACGACAGCTTCATGCTAAACGCGACCTCATCCGTAAATCCGCGCACACTGCAGGCGGCTAGCCTGCATGTTCCCGGATAGGCAAAGGGCCGCGTACAATGCGAACTTCAGAGTTTTTAGCAGATACCGTCATTTAATTCCTTGAATTCATGCGACTACAGCCAGGCCCGTGGCCGACTGGTGAAATATGCAGGCTAATAATTCACGTGCAGTGCGCAGTAGTCAAGCGGGTGTGCACCCGCGCCTGGCAGCGGTGCTCGACCGTCACCGCGGCAGGAAATGGAACCGGCCGCTGCATGTGCCGACACAGAAGGCCTTTGACCGCCTGGCCGCTCTTGTTTCTGCGGAGCGGGCGCCGCTGGTGCTTGACTCGGGTTGTGGAAACGCTGAGAGCACGCTGAAACTGGCCGGAATGCATCCCGATGCCCTGGTGCTCGGCGTGGACAAGTCGGCGGCGCGGCTGGCGCGGTCGGGTGCTTTGCATTTTCCGCACCGCGAAGGCAATGCGATCTGGCTGCGGGGTGAACTGGCCACGTTCTGGCGCCTGGCTCTGCGGGCGAATTGGCGCCTGGAACGGCATTACCTGCTGTATCCGAACCCCTGGCCCAAGCCCGGCCATCTGCAGAGGCGCTGGCATGCGCACCCGGTGTTCGGTGACATGCTGGGTCTGGGCGGCCGGCTGGAAATGCGCTGCAACTGGTCCGTCTACGCCGAGGAGTTCGCTTTTTCGGTGAATCGGCTGACCGGGCGCGCCGTGCAGCCGGTCGCCGTGGCAACCGGCGATCCGCTGAGCCCGTTCGAGCGCAAGTACCGCGACAGCGGCCACGCGCTTTACTCGGTGACCTGCGCACTTCCCGGCGCTACGGCCGCGAGTTGAGAGCCGAACGAAGACGTTCATACCGGCCCGAACGTTTTCAGCGCGCGTCATTCCACCTGCTGATCGATTTCCAGCACCACGAGGCTGCTCGAGGCCAGCTCGGTCGATTTGAGCGCGCTGCGCCAGTCGCCCGGCTGCGGGGTCGGAGCGCCGGTCAGCGAAACGCGGGCCTGGACCTGGATTTCACTTTCAGAAGAAATCATGCGCTCGGCCATCATGCTGTCGTCATCCGTGATGGTCAGTTCAAGCGGGAATTTCGGATTTGCGATGCGGCGTACGCCGAGGGGCGGCCCCATCGCCGGACCGGGGGCGCGAATCGTGATGTACAGGGTCGCACCGCTCGCCAGCGCTTCGCGCGCGCCATCGGCCGCGTCGAGCACCAGCCGCGTGCCGGTCCAGCCGCTTTCGGTACTTTGCGCCGGGGCGGGCGCGGCCTCTCCAGGCAGCATGCCGAGGCGGGCCTGCGCCTGCGCGAGTTGGCCGCCGACCATCTCGTAGACCTCCGTGCCCGGTTCGAGCTGCGCCATCAGCGACTGCCAGTAGCTGACGGCAAAGGCGTCGTCGCCCTGCTGGACCGCCGCGATACCCATCAGCCACAGCGCCTTCTGCATGTCCGGGTTCATTTCCAGCGCCCGCTCCAGCAGTTGGACGGAGGACTCCGGCACGCGACCCTCCGGATCGAGATAGACGCGCGACTCGGCCAGGTCGACCATTACGACGGGATTGTCGGGCGCCAGTTCAAAGGCCCGTTCCAGCGCCTGGGAAGCTTCGCCGAAGCGCTGTGAGGCCCGCAGCGTGCGCGCCAGCAGCAGCCAGCCTTCCAGGTCGTCGGGGTTCTGCTCGAGGCGCTGCTGCAAGCCGGCGACCATCGACTGCATGTCGCCGGCCTGGCCGGCGTGGGGATCCGCTGCTGACGCGACGCGCGGCGTGCCGACCACGTCCAGTCCTTCAGGTGTGGCAAAGGTGTTGTACATCCACAGCGCCGTGGCCGGCAGGGCGAAGATCAGCGCCAGGGCCAGGGGCTGCCAGCCCGTCTTGCCGCGGAGCAGGGGTAAAAGAGCGATGACGAAGCTGATGAACAGTATCAGCGCGGCGATTATCCAGAACACTAGGCGGATCCTTTTTTCTGTGCCGCGGCGAGCTTGCGGCTGCGGTTACGCACGCTGAAGGCCACGACGATCGCGCCGATCAGCAGCATGGTGATCGGAAAGGCCCACAGCACCAGCGTGTTGGCCTGCACCGGCGGTTTGTACAGCACGAAATCGCCGTAGCGACTCACCATGAAGCCGGTGATTTCCTCGTTGCTCTTGCCGTCCTGCAGCATGTCGTAGATTTCGCCGCGCAGCTGCTGCGCCAGCGGCGCATCGGAATCGGCCAGGTTCTGGTTCTGGCACACGACGCAGCGCAGTTCCATCGTCAGGTCCTTGAAGCGGGCTTCCTGCTCTTCTGAATCGAAGACCTTGGGTGTCTCGGTCTGGGCAGCCAGGGCGCCGCACAGCAGTAATGTCGCAGCAAGTAAGGCCAGTCGGGTCAGCTGTTTCATTTTCCGATCCTCGGCAGGATTTCGTTTTCGATGACTTCGGGGGTTACCGCGCCGATCTGCTTGAAGATGATGGTGCCGTCGGCGTCCACCAGGAATGACTCGGGTGCGGCATAGACGCCCAGGTCAATGGCGTAGCGCCCGCTGTAATCCTGCAGCGTCAGCTCGTAGGGATCGCCGAAGCGCCGCAGCCAGGCCTGGGCATCGCTCAACTCGTCCTTGTAGTTGAAGCCGATGACGCGGACCGCGCCGGAACGCGCAAGCTCGGTGATGTAAGGATGCTCGACGCGGCAGGTCGGGCACCAGCTCGCCCAGACGTTGACCAGGAACGGCTCGCCGATCAGGTCTTCGTTGGTCAGGACGCGGTCCGGCTGGCCCAGCACGGGCAGCTCGAACGGCGGCATGGGCTTGCCGATCAGCGGCGACGGGATTTCCGTCTTGTGGTCGGCGATGCGCAGGCCAAAGGCGAGCAGCACGCCCAGCAATACGAAAACGATGACGGGTACAAGTCTGCCGATCATGCTGCAGCCTCCTGGCGCCTCCGCCGGTAGCGTTTGTCACTGGCGGCGATAAAGCCGCCCAGCATCATGAAGAGTCCGCCCAGCCAGATAAACCGGATGAACGGTTTATGGTAAAGCCGCACGGCCCAGGCGTTGCCGAAGTTGTCCAGCGGTTCACCCAGTGACACGTAAAGGTCGCGCGTCAGCCCCGGGTCCAGCGCGGCTTCGGTCATGGTCTGGCCGCTGAGGTAGCGGCGCTTTTCGGGGTACATCCGGGTGATTTCACTGCCGCCCTGGAGCACGATGAACTCGCCGCGGTCGGCGGCATAATTCGGGCCGTTGACAGCCCGGGTCCCCTGGAACACGAATTCATAGCCGGACAGGCTGAACCGGTCTCCTGACACCATGCGGATGTGTTTCTCGGTGCTGACCGCGTTGGTCAGCGAGGCGCCGACCAGGAACAGCCCGACACCCAGGTGGGCCAGCACCATGCCGGTTTCACTGCGGCCGGGCCGTGAACCGCTGGCCATGCGCTGAACGTAATACTGGATGTTCGCGACGATGACCCAGGCCGCCCCGGCGCTTCCCGCGATCCCCCAGGCGCCGGCGCTCGGCAGCCACACGGCGGTCGCGATGCCGGTGAGCACTGCGAGCACGGCCGGAATGACCAGTTTGCCGGCCAGCCGCCTGACGCTGTCTTCCTGCCAATTCGAGTAAAAAGCGGGCGGCAGCAGCAGGGCAATCGGCACCATCAGGATGGCGAACATCAGGCTGAAGTAGGGCGGTCCGACCGAGATCTTGCCGGCGTCCAGCGCGTCCAGCAGCAGCGGGTACAGCGTGCCCGTCAGCACCATCGCGGCGATCACGGTCAGCACCAGGTTGTTGAGCAGCAGCAGGGTTTCGCGCGAAACGCCCTTGAAGTCGCTGCCCTGGACCATCGACGGCGCCCGCAATGCGAACAGCAGCAGGGATCCGCCGACCACCACGAACAGGTAGGTAAGAATAAAGATGCCGCGGGTCGGATCCGAGGCGAAGGCATGCACGGACGTCAGCACGCCCGAGCGCACCAGGAAGGTGCCCAGCAGGCACAGCGAAAAGGCGCTGATTGCAAGGATCAGGGTCCAGTTGCGGAAGGCGCCGCGTTTTTCGGTCACGGCCTGCGAATGGATCAGCGCGGTGCCGACCAGCCAGGGCATGAACGAGGCGTTTTCAACCGGGTCCCAGAACCACCAGCCGCCCCAGCCCAGTTCGTAGTAGGCCCACCAGGAGCCGAGCACGATACCGAGGGTCAAAAAAGCCCAGGCGACGTGCGTCCAGGGCCGCGACCAGCGCACCCAGTCGCGGTCCACCTGCCTGCCGAGCAGCGCGGCCACGGCGAAGGCGAAGGCGACGGAAAAGCCCACGTAGCCCATGTACAGCATCGGCGGGTGAATGATCAGGCCGGGGTCCTGCAGCAGCGGGTTCAGGTCGAGGCCCTCCGCGGCCGGCGGCAGGATGCGGCCGAAGGGGTTCGAGGTGAAGACCACGAACAGCAGGAATCCGAACGAGATCCAGCCGAGCACCGCTAGCGTACGGGCGCGAAAGGCGTCCGGTAGCCGCTTGCTGAACAGGGCGACGGCGAAGGTCCAGATGCACAGGATCCATTCCCACAGCAGCAGGGAGCCTTCGTGCGCGCCCCACACAGCGGAAAATCGGTACTGCATCGGCAGGCTTGAATTGCTGTTGCGCGCCACGTATTCGACCGAGAAGTCCTGGATGATGAATGCCCAGGTGAGCATCACGAAGGCGCCGCCGACCAGCAGGAACTGCACCATCGAGATGCTGAATCCCGTGCGCATCAGGCGCTGGTTTTCCTTCGTCGCGCCGATCATCGGCAGGATGCCGAGCAGCAGCGAGGCAAGCAGTGCGCCGAACAGGAAGACCTGTCCAAGTTCAGGGATCATTGACTACTCTCCGCTATCGTAAGTGCCGGGCGGAACGTGGCCGGATTTCTCCAGCGCGTCCGCGACCTCGGGGGGCATGTAATTCTCGTCGTGCTTGGCCAGTACTTCCGAGGCGGCGAACAGCCCGCCTTCGTCGAGCGTGCCGCGGGCGATCACGCCCTGGCCTTCGCTGAACAGGTCGGGCAGGATGCCCACGAACTCGACCATGATGTCTTCCGGGCCGTCCGTGACCACGAACCGCGTCGCCAGGCTGTCGCCGACGCGCTCCACCGAGCCCGGTTTGACCAGTCCGCCGAGGCGGAACTGCCGGCCGGGCGGAATCGGTTGTTCGGCCAGGTCGCTGGGGCTCTGGAAATAAAGCAGGTTTTCCTGCAGTGAAACGGAAGCGATCGTGGCCGCCAGGCCAACGCCCGCAAGGATCAGGATGACGGCGACCAGGCGCCGTTTACGAGTCGGAGTCAATGGAGCGTTCCTCTATCTGAATGAGTCGCCGAATGTCGCGGGCGATGGTCTTTCTCTTGTAAAGGGGTGCCACGGCGTTCCACAGCAGGACGATGAAGCCGATGGTGTAAGCACCCACGATGAATGGTGTGTGGTCCATGTTACCTGCCCTCCCTGATGACATTCTTCGCCCAGGTTTTGCGCTTGTCCTGCTCGAGCAGTTTCACGCGTGCGCGCGCCAGCAGGCTGGCGCCGTAATAGAACTTGACTGCCGTGGCCATGATCAGCAGCGGCCACAACATGCTCGGATCGATGCTGCTGCTGCCGCTGGTGAAGCTGATGCTGCTGGGCTGGTGCAGCGTGTTCCACCACTTCACGGAAAAATGGATGATCGGCAGGTTGACGACACCGACCAGGGCCAGCAGGCAGGCTGCGCGGGCCGCCTTGCGGGGCTCGTCGATCGCGTTGTACAGGCCGATCACGCCGAGGTACAGGAACAGCAGGACCAGTTCGCTGGTCAGCCGCGCGTCCCATACCCAGTAGGTGCCCCAGGTCGGGCGCCCCCACAGTGAGCCGCTGGCCAGCGCAACCAGCGTGAACGCGGCGCCGATCGGCGCGCTGCTCATGGCCAGGATCTCGGTGATCCGGATGCGCCAGACGAGATTGATGAAACCCAGGCCCGCCATGACCGCGTAAATCATCCACGACATCCATGCACTCGGCACATGGAGGTAAATGATCCGGTAACTCTCGCCCTGCAGGTAGTCCGTCGGCGCCTTGACCAGGCCGAGGTAAAGGCCCCAGGCGGCCAGCACGCCGAAGATCAGCCACAGCCAGGGGATCAGCTTTCCGGCGAAGCCGTAAAACCACGGCGGTGAACCGAGCTTGTGAATAAAAAGCACGAAAGCGTTTTTGCGCGGTTTGGTCTCGGTTCTGGTTTCTTCTGTCATGACAAGCTTATTTTCAGGGCTGCGGCCGTGGCGAACGGGGCCAGGGTCAGTGTAACGATGAGGCCCGCGGTCTGCAGGCCCAGGAACTGCGTGTAGGGCAGGGAGTCGGCCGCCGCCATGACGGCGGCCGTCGCGATAATCAAAATGGGGACGTAGAGCGGAAACACCAGCAGCGAGAGCAGTTGACCGCCGCGTTTAAGGCTGATGGTCAAACCGACGCCGATCGAGCCGATCAGGCTGAGCACCGGGGTTCCCAGCAGCAGGGTCAGCAGAATCACCCCCAGGGTTCCTTCCGGCAGGTTCATCCAGATCGCCAGCAGCGGAGTAAGCAGGACGATCGGAAGGCCCGCGACCAGCCAGTGGGTCAGGATCTTGGCCAGCGCGATCAGGGTCAGCGGATGCCCGCTTATGACGAATTGTTCGAGCGTGCCGTCCTCGAAATCGGAACGGAACATCGCGTCCAGTGAAATGACCGTGGATAGCAGGGCCGCGATCCAGATCACGCCGGGCGAGATGCGCGCGAGCAGTTCCATGCTGGGGCCGATGCCCAGCGGAAACAGGCTGACCACGACGAGCAGGAAAATGATCGGAAAAAGCAGTTCTGTGCGGCGGCGAAAAGCCAGCAGCAGGTCGCGCCGCAGCAGCGCGATGAACGCCCTGCCCATGCTGCCTGTCGCCTGCCCCGTACTCATGCCGCTGCTCCCGAAACCAGGTAATAGTCCGTCGTGCCATTCCAGGGCGGACGGTGCGCCCCGTGCGTGGCCACTACCGCGGCCCCGCCGTCCTTCAGGTGTCTGACCAGCAAACGGTCCACGAGTTCGACGCCCTCGGTGTCCAGGTTGGAGTAGGGCTCATCCAGCAGCCAAAGCCCGGCTTCGCTGAGCAGCAGGCGCGCGAGCGCGCAGCGTTTGCGCTGCCCGGCGGACAGGTGGCGCGCCTGGTTGTGTTTCACATGGTCCAGCCCGACCTCGACGATCACTTCCTGCGCGCTGCGGCGGGAGGTTCCCATGAACTCGCGAATGAAGCGCAGGTTTTCCAGCACGCTCAGATCGTCTTTCAGCGCCAGGTAGTGGCCCACGTAGGCCATGTTTTGAGCGCCGATGTCGATCGTGCCGGAAGTGGGATGCAGAATGCCCGCCAACACGCGGATCAGGGTCGTCTTGCCACAGCCGTTCGCCCCGGTGACCAGCAGCAGTCCGCCGGCTTCGAGTTCAAAGCTGACGGGTTTGAATACCGGTTCGAAGTAACGCTCGAAGTTGACCTGGGACGCGGATAGCATGCGGCTCCAATCGGGTGACAAATACAAGGGCGCCATGCTACGGAAACCGGCGTCCCAAGTCCACGACATCGTGGCGGGTTTAATGATTCAGATCACGGAATCATTCATGTATTCTACATTTATTCTGCCGTGCCTGTTTTCGTCGCCAAAGACGCCCCTTGACGGGTTCTTCACACCGGCTCCTGCACTCTTTATCCGTGCTGTCGGGAAGAGCAAACAGCCGCCAATCGGGGTACCATTGCGCAACCGGGTAAACAGGCGGCATGCGGGCGTGAGCAGCGCGGCGTGCAGGGCCGCTTGAAAAAAGCGGGTCAAGCCGCATGGAAAACAGATATGAGCGAATTTGATTACGATCTTTTTGTCATCGGCGCCGGTTCGGGCGGCGTTCGGGCCGCACGCATCGCGGCAGGACACGGCGCCAAGGTGGGTATCTGCGAGGAGAGCCGCGTCGGCGGTACCTGCGTGATCCGCGGATGCGTTCCCAAGAAACTGCTGGTTTACGCCGCGCATTTCGCAGACGACTTCGAGGACGCGGCTGGCTACGGCTGGACAGTGGGTGAAACGACGTTCAGCTGGCCGGACCTGGTCCGGGCAAAAGACCGGGAGATCGACCGCCTCAACCAGGTGTATCTCGGGCTGCTGTCGAACGCCGGCGTCACGCTGTACGAAAAACGCGGTGTCCTGCTGGACCGTCACACGGTCCGGGTGGGTGACGAAAAGGTCACTGCGAACAAGGTCCTGATCGCCGTGGGCGGCCGGCCCTGGAAACCCGAAATTCCGGGCATCGAACATGCCATCACGTCCGACGAAGCCTTTCACCTCGAAGAACTGCCATCCCGCGTGACCGTGGTCGGCGGCGGCTACATCGCCTGCGAATTCGCCGGCATTTTCGCCGGCCTCGGCAGCGAAGTCGTGCAGGTGTACCGCGGTGACGCGCTGCTGCGCGGATTCGACAGCGATGTGCGGCGCGTGGTCACCCGGGGACAGGTCCAACGCGGCATCGAGCTTCGCCTGGAAACGAACGTCACCGCGATCGAGAAAACATCGGACGGGCTGGAACTGACCCTCGACACCGGCGGAACCATCGAAACGGATGCCGTGCTCTACGCGACCGGCCGCGTGCCCAACGTTCGCGGGCTGGGTTTGCTCGATGCCGGCCTCGACGTGCGCGCCGGGGGGCAGATTCCCGTGGACGAATGTTCACAAACCAGCGTTTCCAATATCTTCGCGGTCGGTGACGTCACCAACCGCGTCAACCTCACCCCGGTGGCCACCTACGAGGGTCATTCCTTCGCCGATAACGAGTTCGGGGGCATGCACCGCCCGGTGAACCACGAATACGTTCCCTCGGCGGTGTTCACGCAGCCTCCGGTGGCGACGGTTGGCTACACGGAAGAGGATGCGCAGACCCATGTCGGGCCGATCGACGTCTACCTGTCCGAATTCCGCCCGATGAAACACACGCTCTCCGGGCGCGAAGAAAAGGCCCTGATGAAACTTATCGTGGCCAGGGCGAGTCAGAAGGTAGTTGGGCTGCACGTGGTCGGGCCGGATGCGCCGGAAATCGTCCAGGGTTTCGCGGTCGCGGTGAAGTCGGGGCTGACCAAGGAACACTTCGACTGCACCATCGGCATTCACCCGACCGCTGCGGAAGAGCTGGTGACCATGCGCAGCCCGGCGCGCAGTCACGGATGAGAGAATTGACGGATAGATTCATGAAAGCAACAAGAAACCTGATACGGCTGTCCGCGGTACTGGCAGCACTCATTACCGCTGTTTCGCTCCAGGCCGCCCAGGACGGCGGCAGCCAGGGGCTCAGTTACAAGCGCTATATCGTCGAATTGAAAGACATGCCGCTGGCGCTTTACGACGGCCGGGAACTCTCAGCCGAAACCCCCGACGGACTCTCGCGCCTGACCGCGACGATGCCGCAACTGGCCAACAGGAAGCGCCTGGATGCCCGCAGCGCCGAATCAGTCGCCTACCTGCGGTTCCTGGAAAGCCGGCACAATGCCTTTCGCCGGGAAATCCGGAATTTGCTGGGCCGCACACCGAAGGAAACGCATCGCTACCGGAACGCGCTCAACGGCATGGCCTTGCACCTGACGCCCTCGGAGGCGGCGCTGATCGCACAATCACCGATGGTCAGCGCGGTGTCGGAGGAGCAGGTATTCCGCCTCGAAACCTATGCCGGGCCGCAGTGGCTGGGTGCAGAAACCCTGTGGAACGGCGACGCCGGCCTGCCGGCGGCGCAGGGCGAGGGCGTGATCGTCGCCAACATCGATACCGGCATCAACCTGGGCCACCCGTCGTTCAGCGACTCGAACCACGCTTACACCAACCCTTACGGCAGCTACCTCGGTTACTGCAGCGATCCGGAGGTGCAGTGCAACAACAAGGTGGTGGGCGTCTACGATTTTGTCGAGGATAACCCGGATACCGAGGACTGGGTCGAAGAAAACACCAAGGGAATCGACAACAACGGGCACGGCAGCCACACCGCGGGTATCGCGGCCGGCGCGCCGACGGACGTTACCGTCAACCGCTCGATCCAGACCACCATCAGCGGCGTGGCGCCGCGGGCCACCATCGTTTCCTACCGCGTCTGCTACATGGGCGAACCGTACTCCCAGGAGAGTGAAGGCTGCCTCAACAGCGCCATCGCGGCAGCCATTGACCAGGCCATCGCCGACGGTGTCGATGTGATCAATTACTCGATCGGCGGTGACGCGCGCGATCCATGGATCAACGGGACAGCCGACCGCGCTTTCCTTGCGGCGCGTGCGGCGGGCATCTTCGTCGTTTCATCGGCGGGCAACACGGGTCCCAACGAGGCGACCGTGTCTTCGCCGGCCATCGCACCCTGGATCATGGCGGTGGGCAATGCGACCCATAACTACATACTCGCCACGCGCGTGGAAAACTTCAGCGGCGGCGACACGCCGGTTCCCGAGGGGATTATCGGTGCGAGCCTGACCGATGGCCTCGCCACGCGCCCCATTGTGCATGCCAAGGACTACGGCTATCCGCTGTGCGGTGTCGGCGACCCCGAACTGCAGCCCAGCTGTGATGCCAACACCGGCGCCAGCAACCCCTGGGACGGTCAGCAGCCGTTCAACGGCGAGATCGTGGTCTGCGACCGCGGCCTGTACGGGCGCGTGGAAAAAGGCAAAAACCTGCTGCTGGCGGGCGCCGGGGGCTTTATCCTGGCCAACACCGAAGAGCAGGGTGAATCCATTGTCTCCGACAACCACTGCCTGCCGGCGTCGCACATCGGCGTGAAAGACGGCGATGCGCTGCGCAGCTGGCTGGACAGCGGCAGCGGTCACGAAGGCCGGATCTCCAACCTGGTGCTGGCGCAGTTCGACGATGCGGCTGACCAGCTTTCTTTCAGCAGTTCGCGCGGGCCGGCGCCGGAGCCGGTGCAGGATACACTCAAGCCGAACGTGATCGCGCCGGGTACAGGAATCCTGGCGGCGGGTTACCAGGGCGACGGTTTCCTGATCCTGAGCGGCACTTCGATGGCCTCGCCGCACGTGGCCGGTGCGGCCGCGCTGCTGAAATCCGTGCACCCGGACTGGACGGTGAGCCAGATCGCTTCCGCGATCGAGACGACAGCCACGCAGGAACTGGCCAAGGACGAGAACGGCGATCCGGCGACGACCCAGCAGGCAGGGGCCGGCCGGCCTCAGCTGGACGAGGCAGCCAACGCGGGACTGTACCTGAACGTCACAAGTGCAGACTTCGTATCTGCAAACCCGAATTTCGGCGGTGACCCCGGGGCGCTCAATCTTCCGGGGCTGGTCGAGTCAAAATGCCAGTCCAGCTGCGCTTTCACGCGCACGGTGACGGACATGATGGGCGGGGGTGACTGGACGGCAACGCCGGAGGGTTTTCCTGACGGTGTCGACGTTAGCATCAGCCCGGCGAGTTTCAGCCTGGGAAACAGCGCGAGCCAGCAGCTTGGGATTACCGTGGACATATCGGGCAGCGGCATCGTCGGGGAGTGGATCTCCGGGCGGGTCAGGCTGAGTGCGCCCGGTTCATCGGATCTCTACCTGACGGTCAGCGTCAATTCCTATGGCGGCGACCTTCCGGACCTGTGGCCGATTTCGACAGACAGCGATGGGGGTTCAATGGTGTTCGGGCTCAACGGCCTGGTCGGCCTTCCCGACGCGACCTTCACCGCCGGCGGCCCGGTGCGCGTGGAACGCGCGACCGAGCGGCATGTGGAGGATCCGAGTGTCGACGATCCTTACGACGGCGGCCAGGGTGTGTTCACGCGCTGGCATAACCTTCCCGACGGCGCCCTGTGGCTGTACGCCGAGACCCTGGCCTCCACGGCGGAGGACCTCGACCTCTTTGTCGGCCGCGACGAAGACGGGGACGGCCAGGCCGACGAGTGGGAAGAATTGTGCAGCAGCACCACGCCGATCGACCTCGAACGCTGCGACCTCTACGATCTGCCGGCCGGAAATTACTGGATCCTGGTGCAGAACTGGAGCGGCACCAATGTCCAGGGCGACGACATGACCCTGTTGCATGCGGCGGTGGAGCCGAACGGCGGGCTGGCCGCCAGCGGCCCGGGCATCACCCGGCAGAACGAATCGTTCCCGGTCCGGGTCAGCTGGGACAACTTCGGCGCCACGCCCGGTGAGACCTGGCTGGGCGCCGTCGGCATCGGCGCCGGCAGTGACCGGCCCAACGGCGTCGGCGTCATTCCGGTGGAAATCACGCGCAGCGGTGTCGCGGCCGCCAGCACGTTTCCCCTGATGAACGGCGAGACTCACGGCCTTGCGCTGGCCGGCAACGGCCGGCACGACCGCGTCTTTATCGACGTGCCGCCCGGGGCTTCCAGCCTGACGGTCAGCGCCCAGGGCGCGACGGCCGAGCAGTCCAACGCGCTGTCACTGGAGCTGGTGCGCATGGATTTCGACGCCGTGCTGGTGAACCCGCCGTTCACGGTTCCGGCCAGCGGCTCACCCGCCGGCTCGGCTTCCGGCGCCGGCGGCCTGGGGCCGATCATCCAGCTGACCGGCGGCGTGAGCCCCGGGCGCTGGTATGCCGTGGTCGAGAACGGCTCGGCCTCACCGCTGTCCGTGGCAATCACGGCCGAGGTCCAGTTCCAGGGCGAGCCGCTCGACACGCACCGCGGTCTCTGGTTCCCGGCTTCACGGCCCACCGTCGGCCAGGGTTACGACTACAACTGGGGCGGCAGCGACCGGGCGCTGATCTGGTACACCTACGACGAGGACGGACTGCCCACCTGGTATATCGCCGGCGCGCCGTCCAACGACGGCAACATCTGGACCACGGATATCCTGCGCGTCACCAACGACGGCACCGACCAGAAACTCGCCCCGGTAGGCAGCCTGTCGGTGACCCAGCTGTCGCGCGAGGACGCCATGTTCTCCTACACGCTGCACGGCGAATCCGGCTCGGAGCGCATGACGCCGCTGAGCGGTTACGGCTGCCCGCAGGTTGGCGGCAACCCGGCGAGCTACACCGGCATCTGGTTCAAGGGTGTCGCCGGGCTCGGCGGCGCCAGCGTCCTGGTCAACGACATCACGCAGACGCAGATCCATTACCTGTTCGATGACGACGGACGGCCGCGCTGGCTGTTCGCCCAGGACCCGGAAAACAACGATCCGCTGGATACCGAGATTCCGATCCTGCAGTTTCACGGTTATTGCGCCGTTTGCGAACCCGCGGATGTGGGTTACGTGAGCGTCGGCACGCTCGAGCGGGGTTTCGACAACGATACGAACGGTTTCTGGACACTGGACTACAGTTTCGATCAGCCGCCGAGCGGCACGGTCAACCGCACCGACCAGGTGATCAAGCTGACCCAGACGCTGGAGTGCCAGTAACGCCGGCCGGGGCGGGCTTTTCTGCCCCGGTCAGCTCTCTGCGAGGACGGACAGGCGTTCGTTCACCAGTGCGGCGGCGTGTTCCATGTCCACGGACGCCAGGTCCTGCCTGTTCTCGAGCAGTTGGTCGAGAATGCCTGCCTGGATGCGGCCGCGCTCCTGCGCTTCCGTGTAGGAAATCCGGTGAAACATCACCAGGGAGTATCGCGCGACGAATTGGTCGGGGTGCCTGAGTTCCAGTTCGCGCTCCAGCGCCTTGCGCAGCATGAAATCCCGGTGCCGGACCGATTCGCGCACGGTGCGGTAGGCGTCCAGCGCCATCTCCGCTATCGCGTCCGTGTCCTTCTTCCTTTGCGCCTGGAGGGTGCTGAACGCTGATTCCCAGCTGTGGGAGGAATTTTCGAGGATGCCGTCGAGCATCGTGCAGTCTTCCAGGGCCGAGTTCACGCCCTGGCCATGGAAGGGAACGATGGCGTGCGCAGCGTCGCCGATCAGCAGCGCCTTGCCGTCCAGGTGCCAGCGGTCCAGCCGCACGGTGCCCATCTTGCCGACGGGGTTTTCCTCGAACTCGGTTTCGAGGTCCGGCATCAGCGGCGTGACGTCGGGGAAATTGGCGTCCATGAACGCACTCTGCCGGGTCCAGGTATCGAGTTCCCTGAACCCCCAGATCATCCGGTGATCGCCTTTGAAGGGAAGGAAAAGGTTGGCCGTGAACCCGCCGTCCGGGCTGGCGAAAGCCACCATCATGTAGCCACCGCGCGGCCAGACGTGCAGCGCGTTGGGGTCCATGACGGCCTGCTGCATGTCGTCGGCGGGGATGGTCAGGATCTTGTAGCCGGCATCCAGCATTTCGATGTTTGCCTGCAAATCACAGGCTTTTTCCATTTCACGCCGGACCCGCGATGCCGGGCCGTCGGCCCCGATCAGCACCTCGAAACGATGGCTCAGCCTGCCGCCGTTGTCACGGGTCTCGAAGACCGCGGTTTGCTCCTGCCAGTCGACTTCTTCCAGCTTGTGGTCGAAGTGGACGCGAATGCACTCGGTTTTGTCGGCCTCGTACAGAAGACACAGCTGCAGGCTTTCACGCCGGACGCTGTGCAGCGTTTCGTATTCACGGTAGCCGTAAGGCTGCAGCGTGAGACGTCCGCTGCGGTCGTGAATCATGCGTCCGCGCATGGGTGTCGACAAGCGTTCGACCTGCTCCAGTAGTCCGGCCGCGGCGAGGGCGTGGCGCGCCCGCTCGCCGAGCGCCAGGTTGCTGAGCAACTCGATCGAGCGCTCGCCGCTGTGCGGGTGCGGGTGCTGCTCGAACAGGTCGATCTCGTAACCACGGCGTGCCAGCAGGATCGCCAGCATGGTGCCGGCCATCCCGGCGCCGACGATCGTGACATTTTTCGTATTATTCGGCATTGGCTTTTTCAGACCCCGAACGACTGGTGGGTTGGGCGTTGCGGATAGTCTAAATATAGAACATTCCACGAAGAATGGTGAGGGAGAAACCGGCTATACTCTGCCCCGTTTGAAAAACACGGTTATTCCTTTGAAACGCAGCGATTTTCATTACGACCTGCCCCCTGAACTGATTGCTCAGCATCCGCTTGAACGGCGCTCGGCCAGCCGCCTGTTGCATTTGCCGAAGGCGTCGGGTGCGGCAAGTGACCGGCTGTTCGCTGACCTGCCGGAACTGCTCACCGAGGGCGACTTGCTGGTCTTCAACAATACGCGGGTCATTCCGGCGCGGCTGCATGGCCGCAAGGAAACCGGCGGCCGTGTCGAAGTCATGATCGAGCGCCTGCTCAACGAGCATGAGTGCCTGGCCCAGCTGCGGGTCAGCAAACCGCTGCGTGCCGGTGGAAAAATCCTGCTGGCGGACGGCTCGTGCCTGCTCGTGGTCGATCGTGAGGATTCATTTTTTCACCTGCGCAGCGAGAGTCGGGGTTTCAGCGAAGTGCTGGAGGTGCTCGGGCACATGCCGCTGCCGCCGTACATCGAACGCGAAGACACCGAGGCCGACCGCGAGCGCTACCAGACCGTCTACGCCCGCGTGCCCGGCGCCGTTGCGGCGCCGACGGCCGGCCTGCATTTCGATGCGGCGACGCTCGAGGCCATCGAAGCACGGGGCGTGCAGCGGGCGGAGGTGACGCTGCACGTCGGCGCCGGCACGTTTCAGCCCGTGCGCGCCGAGCGCATCGAGGATCATCGAATGCACGCCGAGTACCTGGAAGTCAGCGCAGAGGTTTGCGCGGCCGTTGACCGGGCCCGCGCGCGGGGCGGTCGCGTCATCGCAGTCGGCACGACCGCGGTCCGCAGCCTCGAAACGGCGGCCCGCGACGGCAAGCTCGCGCCGTACCGGGGCGACAGCCGGATCTTCATTTACCCGGGCTTTGATTTCCGCACCATCGACGGATTGATCACGAATTTCCACCTTCCCGAGTCCACCCTGCTGATGCTGGTATCGGCCCTGGCAGGGCAGGAGCGCGTGCTCGAGGCCTACGCGCACGCCGTGCGGGAACGCTACCGATTCTTCAGCTACGGCGACGCGATGCTGGTGCTGTGAATCGGCAAAAAGAACGGGGTCAGAGTAGCCGAGCTACTCTGACCCCATGTCCATGTGGGATAATCGGCAACCATGTCCAATCTGATCGAACAGGTCCACTCCAGGGAGTGGTTCTACGCTTACGAACTGCCGGACGGCACGACCGCGCCGACGTATCACGGCTTCGACATCCAGCCCATTCACGACACGCGCTGGCGCATGCTCAACCAGTGCCTTGACGATCGCATCGGCCAGGACCGCGGCAGCCTCTCCGCGCTGGACCTCGCTTCGCACCAGGGCTGGTTCGCGGTCAACATGGCTCGTTCCGGCTTCGGCGAAGTGCAGGGCATCGACGCCCGTGACTCGCATGTCGAGGACAGCAGCCTGATCGGCTCGGTGTACGGACTGGACAACCTGTCGTTTCGCCAGGGCAACGTACATGACCTGGAGCCGGATGCGACCGGGACGTTCGACGTGGTGCTGATGCTGGGGCTGCTTTACCACCTGGAGAACCCCATCGGCGCGCTGCGCACTTGCCGCGCGCTGTGCCGCGATCTTTGCGTGATCGAAACCCAGATCGTGCCGGGAATGTCCGGGCACGTGGATTACGGCAGTTACCAGTACGTGAAAGAGCTGAAGGGCAGCTTCGGCATTGTTGACGAGACCATGGAGACGCACGGGCCGGAAGCCAGCGTCACCGGTATCTGCCTGGTTCCCAGCCTGGATGCGCTGGTGTGGATTCTGCACGCGGTCGGGTTCTCGAAGGTCGATGTGCTGGAGCCGCCGGAAGACGCCTACGAACAGTTGAAGTACCACAAGCGCGTGATGGTCGCCGCGCAGGTCCTGTGAAGTTCACGCTGAAGGCAACGGACGGCAAGGCCCGGCTCGGCGAACTCGAATTCGACCGCGGCACCGTTCGCACGCCCGCCTTCATGCCGGTCGGCACCTATGGCACCGTCAAAGCCATGACGCCGGGCGAGGTGCGCGATACCGGCGCCGACATCGTTCTCGGCAATACCTTTCACCTGATGCTGAGGCCGGGCACCGGGGTCATCGAAGCGCATGGCGGCCTGCACGGCTTCATGCAATGGAAACGCCCGATCCTGACCGACTCCGGCGGCTTCCAGGTCTGGAGCCTGGCGGAGCGGCGCAAGATTACCGAGCAAGGCGTGACGTTCGCCTCGCCCGTCGACGGCTCGCGCGTGTTCATGGGCCCGGAAGAATCGATGGCCGTGCAGAAGTCCCTGGGCTCGGACATCGTGATGATTTTCGACGAGTGCACGCCGTACCCGGCCACAGAAGGGCAGGCGCGGGAATCCATGGAGCTGTCCCTGCGCTGGGCGGAACGCTCGAAACGCGCCCACGAGGGAAATTCATCGGCGCTGTTCGGCATCGTGCAGGGCGGCATGCACCAAGACCTGCGCGTTCAGTCGGCCCGCGGCCTGATCGATATCGGTTTCGACGGTTACGCCATCGGCGGCCTGTCGGTGGGTGAGCCGCACGACGAGCGCGACCGGGTGCTGGATTTCACCGTGCCGGAATTGCCGGCCGACCGCCCTCGCTACCTGATGGGCGTGGGCCGACCCGAGGACATCATTGCCGGCGTCGTGCGCGGCGTGGACATGTTCGACTGCGTGATGCCCACCCGGAACGCCCGCAACGGTTACCTGTTCACCAGCCGCGGCGTGCTGAAGATCCGCAACGCGCGCTTCGAGAACGACCTCGATCCGATCGACCCGGACTGCGATTGCGAGGCCTGCCGAAGTTACAGCCGTGCCTACCTGAAGCACCTGGAAAAATGCAACGAGATCCTCGGCGCGCGCCTGATGACGATGCACAACCTGCGTTTTTACCAGAACCTGATGCAGGGTCTGCGGGATGCGATTGCGGCTGGCTCGCTGGATGAATTTGTCGAAGGCTATCGCGAAGGTCTCAAAAAGGGCGTGTAAACATGCGATGTCGCCGGCGCCTGTCTTCTCCTGGCCCTTTGCCGGGGCATTTGGCCCCCTGTTACAGCTCCTCAAAACCCGCCCGGGCGCGATGCCGAATAAGGCGGCAAGTAACTGGAGGTGATTGGTTTTAGTCACGTAGAGATGAGGCCGTAGTGCTGTGCCCTCACTCTTCAGGGATGTATGAAGACAGGACGTCTTCATCCAAGCGCCACAGGACGTGCTCGAGCGTTCCCTGAAGAGTGAGGGCACAGCACCGCGGCCGGATTCACGGTTAAAAGACCAACAATTGCTGTGCTTGCCAAGCCGATGATTTATAATGCCCGGCTGGTGTTGCGGCCGGGGCCAAATGACCCCATGTAATCCGCAAACCGGTAATCGATTATCAAAGAGGCCTTTCCATGGATATCCTGGATTTCTTCATTGCCAGCGCTCACGCGCAGCAATCGGGTGGTGAACCCAGCGCATTGATGCAGTTCCTGCCGCTGATCATCATTTTCGTCATCTTCTACTTCCTGCTGATCCGTCCCCAGATGAAGCGGGCCAAGGAACACAAGAACCTGGTAGCCAACCTGGGTGTCGGTGACGAGGTCGTCACCAACGGCGGGCTGCTTGGCAAGATCACCAAGGTCGGCGAGTCTTTCATCACCGTGGAACTGGGCGACAACGTGCAGATCAAGGTGCAAAGGCACGCGGTAACCAGCGTGATGCCGAAGGGTACGATGAAGTCTGCCTGACACAGGCACCGATAAAATACAAAAACAGCATTCCGAGGCTGAACGATGAATCAATATCCTGCCTGGAAGTACGTGCTGATTGTCGTGATTCTCCTGTTCGGCGGGCTGTACGCGCTGCCGAACCTGTTTGGGGAAGACCCGGCGCTTCAGATCACTTCCTCCCGCGGTTTCGAAATCCCCGCGGAACTTGAAACGGCTGTCGAGCAGACGCTGGCCGATGAAGGAATCGAGTTCAAGAACGCCGAGCGCGTCGGTAACCGGCTCCTGTTCCGTTTCCTGTCCAACGAAGACCAGCTCGCGGGTTCCGCCGCGTTGCGCAAGGCGCTGGGCGACCGCTATGTCGTCGCGCTGAACAACGCACACGCCACGCCGACGTGGCTGCGGTCGCTGGGCGGCAAACCGCTGACGCTGGGCCTGGATCTCAAGGGCGGTGTTCATTTCCTGATGCAGGTCGACATGGATACGGCCCGCAGCCAGCAGCTCGACCGTTACGTCGACGACCTGCGCGCCGCATTGCGCGACGAGCGCATCCGCTACGTGTCCGTGCGCCGCGAGGGCAACGGCATGCTGGCGCTGCTGCGCAGCGTTGAAGACCGTGACCGCACCCGGGACGTCATCCGCCAGGATCAGAGCCTGCAGGGCCTGACCATCGAGGACAGCGATTCGGGCGAGTATTTCGGCATCTACGCGACCGTGCAGGAACAGCAACTGCAGGAACTGCAGCAGACCGCGCTCAAGCAGAACATCACCACGCTGCGCAACCGCGTCAACGAAATCGGCGTGGCCGAGCCGCTGATCCAGCAGCAGGGCGCCGACCGCGTCGTGGTTCAGCTGCCGGGCATGCAGGACACCGTGGAAGCCAAGAAGATCATCGGCGCGACCGCGACGCTCGAATACCGGGCGGTAGACGAGGCCAACGACGCCTTCACCGCGGCGCAGACCGGCCGCATTCCGCCCGAGTCACGGCTGTACACCGATGACCGGGGCCAGCCCGTGCTGCTGAAGAAACGCCTGATCGTTTCCGGTGACCAGCTAATCGGCGCGTCCAGCGGCTTCGACCAGCAGAACGGTCAGCCGCAGGTCAGCGTAACGCTGGACGGTGTGGGCGCCAAGCGCATGCTGGACTTCACCCGCGACAACGTGGGCAACCGCATGGCGGTCGTGTACATCGAGCAGAAGCCCGGCGGCGTCAAGACCGAGGAAGTCATCAGCGTGGCCGTGGTGCGTGAGCCTTTCGGCAAGCGTTTCCAGACCACGGGACTGGATTCGATGAACGAGGCCAGCCAACTGGCACTGCTGCTGCGCGCCGGCGCACTGGCGGCGCCGATGGAGATCGTTGAAGAACGCACCGTCGGCCCGACCCTGGGCGCATTGAACGTTGAGCAGGGCTTCAAGTCGGTCGTGATAGGCTTCTTCCTGGTGCTGATTTTCATGGCGCTGTACTACCGCGTGTTCGGCCTGATCGCCAACCTGGCCCTGCTGGCCAACCTGGTGCTGATGGTCGCGCTGCTGTCCATGCTGGGCGCCACGCTGACCATGCCGGGTATCGCCGGTATCGTGCTCACGGTCGGTATGGCCGTGGACGCCAACGTGCTGATCTTTGAGCGCATACGCGAAGAGCTGCGCAACGGCAACACGCCACAGGCAAGCATTCGCGCGGGTTACGACAAGGCGTTTTCGACCATCGCCGACGCCAACATCACGACGCTGATCGCGGCCTTCGTGCTGTTCCTGTTCGGCACCGGCCCGATCAAGGGATTCGCCGTGACCCTCTCACTGGGTATCGTGACATCCATGTTCACCGCGATCATGGGCACCCGCTCCGTGGTCAACCTGGTCTACGGCGGCCAGAAACGCGTCAAGAAGCTGATGATCGGAGGTTGATGACATGAAACTGCTCAGCGGAAACACACACATCGATTTCTTCGCCAAGCGTAAGCTCGCGTTTACGTTTTCAGCCATCCTGATCGTGCTCAGCATCGGCTCGCTGGTGACCAGGGGCCTGAACTTCGGCCTGGACTTCACCGGCGGCGCGCTGATCGAGGTCGCGTACTCCACGGCGCCCGACATGGAGCAGGTGCGCAACAACCTGCGCAACGCGGGCCTCGACGACGCCCAGGTCAATACTTTCGGTCTCGACACCGAGATCGTCGTCCGCATTCCGCCGCGCAACGAGGAGGAGAGTACCGCGGAACTCTCCACCATCGTGTTGCAGGCGCTGCGGGACAACTACGATGGCACCATCGAGATGCGCCGGGTCGAGTTCGTCGGGCCCCAGGTCGGCGAGGAACTGACCGAGCAGGGCATCCTGGCGGTCGTCTACGCTCTGATCGGTATTTTCCTGTACGTGATGATGCGCTTTCAGTGGCGCTTCTCGGTGGGCGCCGTGGCTGCGCTGGTGCACGACGTGATCATCACCATGGGCGTCATTTCGATCATGGCGGTCGAATTCGATCTGACCGTGGTCGCGGCCTTGCTGGCGGTGATCGGTTATTCGCTGAACGACACCATCGTGCTGTTCGACCGCATTCGAGAGAACTTCCCGAGATTGCGTAACCGCCAGCCCATCGAAGTTGTGAACACGTCAGTCAACCAGACGCTGTCCCGTACCTTGATGACCTCTCTGACCACCTTGCTGGTGCTGATCGCGCTGTTCATTTTTGGCGGCGAGATCATCAACGCATTCGCGTTCACGCTGATCGTGGGTGTGCTGATCGGCACCTATTCGTCAATTTACGTCGCCAGCACCACGCTGCTGGAACTGGGCGTGAGCAAGTTCGACCTGCTGCAGGTCGAGAAAGAGGGCGAGGCGGTCGACAATAAGCCTTGATTCACATGCAGGAGCCCGCCATGCGGGCGATAAAAAAGCCGGCCTTGCGGCCGGCTTTTTTGTGGGATCGCGGAAAACTGCAGGAGGTCCCGGATATTTGCTTCGCAAATTCCGGGATGACGAAGGATATTTGCTTCGCAAATTCCGGGATGACGTCGCCAGTGTCGTTACAGTCGCGGCGCTCGTTACACCACGATCGTCATCCCGGAAAACGCGTAGCGTTTATCCGGGATTGTCTTGCGGCAGGCTCACCTCTTCCAATTCTTTGCGATGATCTGCTGCAGCGGCGCCATCAGCTTGTAGGGCGCCGCGACGATGCTGCCTGCGGTCTCGACCTGGTCGCCGCCTTCGAAATCCAGCACCACGCCGCCGGCTTCGCGCACCAGCAGCGTTCCAGCGGCCACGTCCCAGGGCTGCAGGCCGATCTCGTAGTAGGCGTCCAGCCGACCCGCCGCCACCCAGGCCAGGTCCAGGCTGGCCGTACCCGCGCGCCTGAAATCCTCGGTTTTCGAGAGCACGCCCTGGAAGACCCGTGCGTAAGCCTGCAGCTTGTCGCGCTGCCGGAACGGAAACGCGGTGGCGACCACGGCGTCCTCGAGGCTGGCCCGGGAAGCCGTGCGAATGCGTTTCTGGTTTAGCCGGGCCCCCGAGCCGCGGCTGGCCATGAACATCTCGTCGCGCATCACGTCATAAACCACGCCGTGCTCAGTGCGGCCGTTCAGCTGGTAAGCGATGGACACCGCGAAGTGCGGAATGCCGTGGATGTAATTGCTGGTGCCGTCCAGCGGGTCGATGACCCAGACCGAGTTGCTGTCGCCTTTCACGCCGGTTTCTTCACAGAGGAAGGCGTGGTTCGGGTAGTAATGGCGGATATGCCTTACAATTTCTTCTTCGCAGGCCTTGTCGACCTCGGTGACGTAGTCGTGGCGGGCCTTTTTTTCGACCGGAATGGCGTCCACGTGCTGAATCTGCCGGCGCATGATGTTCGCAGCGGCATGGGCGGCGTCGACAGCTACATTGATGACAGGGTGCATGATGTGCGACCAGGCTGGAAAGGCGGCAAAGGATACCAGAAGAGGGCAGGCGATGGCAGTTCACAGTGACGATGACGTGCGCTCGTCCCTGGCCCGGGTGCGCGTCGTGCTGATCAACACGACGCATCCCGGCAACATCGGCGCTACGGCGCGCGCCATGAAAGTGATGGGCCTCTCGTCCCTGCACCTCGTTACGCCGAAAATCTACCCGCATGCCGACGCCACCGCGATGGCCTCGGGTGCGGACGATATCCTGCAGCAGGCAGCGGTGCACGACTCGCTCGATTCGGCGCTTGAAGGCTGTTCGCTGGTGCTCGGCACCAGTGCGCGCCTGCGCAGCCTGCCGATGCCGATGTACGACGCCCGCCGGGCCGCGCGGCAGGCGCTGGGCGAGTCGCAGGCACACGAAGTTGCGCTGCTGTTCGGCCGCGAGCGCTACGGCCTGACCAACGAGGAAATGATGCGCTGCCAGTTCCTTGTCAATATCCCGGCCAACCCGGAATATTCCTCGCTGAATATCGCCCAGGCCGTGCAGATCATGTGCTACGAGCTGCGCATGGCGGCGTTGTCCGATGTGGATGTTTCGCTGCCGCCGCCGGACTGGGCCCCGGTGGACGACCGCCAGATGGAATTGTTCTTCGAACACCTCGAGCAGACGCTGCTGGATATCCGCTTCCTGAACCCGAGGCAGCCGAAGAAACTGATGATGCGGCTGCGGCGGCTGTTCAATCGTGCACGACCTGATCAGAATGAAATCAATATTCTACGGGGCATTTTGAAGGCATCACAGGAGACCATCGGCAAGACTCAATCCGGGAAGTAGTCTCCCGGCTTCCAACCACCGGTGAGGTCCGGGGCGTCGATCGGTTCCCCGGCTGCCAGTTTCAGCGGGATGACGCCGGCCCAGGCCGGTGAATCGAGGTCCGCGGCGGCATCGCCCGGCGGACCACTGCGTGTCTTGATGCTGAACGTTTCGATCGGCAGGGCCAGCAGCATCGTTGCATCGAGCTCCTTTTGCGTGGACGGGCGAAGCTCTGTGCTGCGGCCGGGAATCAGGTGGTCCACCAGGCGGTCCAGGACGCGTCTTTTTTCAACGCCATCGCCGATCTCCAAGGCTTGTCCGAATACCATCAGCGAACGGTAGTTCATTGAGGAGTTGAATGCTGACCTTGCCAGCACCAGGCCGTCCAGGTGCGTAACGGTCACGCAGCAAGGCAGCCCGCCGGCCAGCGCCTGCATGATGCGGCTGACCCGGGAGCCGTGCAGCAGCAGCTTGTCCCCGTCCCGGGCGACCGCCATCGGGATGACATAGGGCTGGTCGTCCAGGGTGAAGCCGACGTGGCAGATTTTTGCCTCGTCGACGATGGCGCAAGCCATCCCGAAGTCCTTGCTGCCCCGTTCCGGCAGGCGCCGGAAGCGCGTATCGGCTTGTACCGTCATGTTTCGCCCTTATCTGTTACCTTGAATCCAAGCATACACCGCGAAGAAAAATTAACCGGCGTGAACTCCCAGCAAGCCCCAGGACTCGATTTCAACCAGTGGAAAAAAGCCGTCTGGCAGGTTATCCAGGGAATTCCGCGCGGCCACGTGCTGACCTATGGAGATGTCGCCCGGCTGGCCGGGAAGAAGCGCTGGGCCAGGCGCGTCGGGCAGGCCATGCGCCGCACGCCGCGTGGCATCGAATTGCCCTGGCACCGCGTGGTCAACGCGCAGGGCAAGATCGCCCTGCCCGAAGACAGCCGCGGCCACCGCATGCAAAGAGAACTGCTGGAGCAGGAAGGCGTCGTTTTTCTCGATGGCAAAATTGACCTGGAGCGTTATGGCTACCGCGGCGCGCTCGACCAGTTGCTCTGGGGGGACCCGGGTTGAGTATCGCGGCAGTCAAAGCGGCCTGGCAACGTTTTCGCGAGCGCAAGGCCCTTTCCCTGCTGTTCGACGTCACCGTGATCGTCGCGGTATTCCTGTCCATACATGCCTGGCAGACCCGCCAGCTGCCCCTGGACGAGCCGGCGCCGCCCACGCTGCTCGAACGCCTGGATGGCAGCGGGTTCGCCAACGCCGTGCAGGTCGGCAAGCCGGGCATCGTCTACTTTTTTGCGCCCTGGTGCACGGTCTGCAAAACGAGTATCGACAACCTGGACGACCTGGTACGAGAAGGCGATATCGCCTGGGGTTCAGCCATCGCGCTGGATTATGGGAGCGAGGCGGCCGTGCGGGACTTCGTCGCGGACACCGGGGTCACGCTGCCCGTGCTGATGGGGCATGCCGGCACCGCGGCGGACTGGTCCATTCGCGCTTATCCGACCTATTACGTGATCGACTCCGCGGGC
>JAZBPJ010000151.1:0-24550 GCA_036351575.1 Lysobacterales bacterium
CATGAAAAAGAACGTCGGCAACATCGAACGCGCGATTCGCATCATCGTCGGGCTGATCCTGATCAGCCTGGTCTTCATCGGCCCGCAATCGGCCTGGGGCTGGATCGGGGTGATCCCGCTGGCAACCGGCCTGATCGGCTGGTGCCCGCCCTACTCACTGCTGGGCATCAACACCTGCAAAACGAAAGAATAAGTGTATGTTCGGCCGCCCGGCTGATACCGGGCGGCTTTCAGACTGGCTGGCCCTGCGCGAAGCGGGCCGGCCACTGCGCAGCCTCCATCCGGGACACTCCGCCGCGACCCGAACTTCTCCCGTGTTGACGCCGGATTTCGTCTGAAATTGTCCATAATGTACTAATCAAAACTACTGCATTGTCCGATGAAAATAATTTGCTATTTACGCATCGACCGCCCTGGCCACTCCTGCGACCTCGCGATTGCCAATGGGCACAGCAGCCAGGCGAAAATACGCGTACCCGCGGCCCCGGGGACTAAGAGCTTTTGACCGCATGACTTCCGCCGGCCACAGCGGTGCGCCCGGGTGACCGACTACCTGCTCATGCTGCTGCCAGTGGCGCTGCCGGTCGTTTTCTGGTCGGCCTACCACCTGCACGTCGACCGTCACCTGCCGGAGCCGCCGGCGAACCTGGCCCTGGCCTTCGTGCTGGGCATCGGGTCGTTTTTCCTGGGGGCACTGGCTTACCGCCTGCTCGGCTTTCTGGGACTGCGCTACGACGCTTTCGCTTTGGCGCGCGACGATCTGCCCGGACTATTCGTCTACGCGGTCGTGGCGATCGGGTTGATCGAGGAAACGGTCAAGCTGCTCCCGTTCCTGCTTTTCGTGGTTCGCTTTCGCGCCTTCGACGAGCCGATCGACGGCATCGTCTACGCATCCTTTATTGCACTGGGCTTCGCGGCCGTCGAGAACATGCTGTACGTGCCCCAGCTCGATTCGACGACGGCTTATGCGCGCGGTTTCGTGGCGCCCGTGCTGCACATCGTTTTTGCCTCGATCTGGGGTTATTACCTCGGCCGGGCCTGGCTGCGCGGCCGCAACCGGCTGGCGGCGATCGGCGGCGGCCTGGCCATCAGCGCGTTCATCCACGGCGTTTACGACTTTGCGGTGCTGGGCCTGCCCCGGGTCGGCCTGCCGATCGCGGCCACGCTGATCACCGCACTGTGGATCTGGCGCCTGCTGCTGATCCGCGACCTGCACCAGGCCTGTCGCAGCGATGAAGCCAACCGTTAAGAAGCGGTGAACCGCAGAAGCATCGAGCGCGGCTGACTCGACAATGCCGGCTTTGCGCGCCCCTACGGGCCGGGTTTTCTCTTCACTCTGCCGAGGATCACGGCAACCAGACCGAGCAGGACCTCGTCGATAAACGGAAGGGCATCGGGTACAAACAGATCAACGGTGAAAAGCAGGAGCGTGATCAGCACCACCCACGGAAACCTCAGCGATTCCACATAGCGCGAAAAGCGTGAAACGAGACTGTTCATCGGGTCGTCTCCAGGCAGTGCCGACCCTGGCACGCTGCCGGCCGGGCATGGCAAAAAACGGCGTAAATCAGAGCCCTGAGGCCAAAACCCTCCGGGATGTTCCGGTCAACCTGCAACGGACTTCACTCAGGCCACCGTCTGGCCCTGCGCGAAGCGGGCCGGCAGCCGTGCGATGATCGCGCCCAGCCCCTGCAGGAACAGGCGCAGCGGCGGCGGCAGATCTTCCCAGTCCATGCCGTCCATCGTGTTCTTCAAGCCCAGCCCGAGTTCCGTGTCGCCCTCGAGATGAATGCGGCGCTGGAAAAACAGCTGGTCGTGATCCACCTGCCGGGTCGCCAGCAGCGTGAAGTCGAATAATTCCCCGCTGATGCACAGGTCGGCCTGCTGTCTGCGGTCGACCGGCACCATCTCATCGGCAGTCACCTCGATCAGCCAATCCACGCTGATATCCGTGATGCGGATGCGCACCAGCGTGCCCTCGAGAAACTCCAGTTCGCCGTCTTCCAGCGGAACCCGGAACGCCCGGTTCAGCACGGCATGCAGCAGCGGCCGCTGCACGGCGTAGGGCACGACGCGGCCCGGCAGGGCTACCGCGCTGCGGGCGATATTCCGGGCAAATTCAGGTACCGGCAACATGAACGGACCTCCTGGTGGGGCCATCCAGTATAAAAAGGCAAACCGCAGGCGTTTTGACGCGGGTCAACACCGTCGCGGATGGCGCACCTAGAATGGTGTCCATTCATCTTACGGTCTGCGCCATGGAACTCGTCTGCCCCGCCGGAAACCTGCCCTCGCTGAAAGCCGCGGTCGACAACGGCGCCGACTCGGTCTACGTGGGTTTCAAGGACGACACCAACGCGCGGCATTTCGCCGGCCTCAACTTTACCGAGCGTACCTTCGGCAAGGCCGTCGACTACGCGCACGACCACGGCAGAAAACTGTTCGTCGCCATCAATACCTACCCGCAGCCGGCGGGCTTCGAGCGCTGGCTGCGCGCGGTGGACCGGGCGGCCGATTACGGTGTCGACGCACTGATCCTGGCCGATCCGGGCGTGATGGACTACGCGGCCGAGCGCTGGCCCGACCTGCGTCTGCACCTGTCCGTGCAGGGCTCGGTGACGACGGCTGCCGGCATCCGCTTTTTCCACGAGCAGTTCGGCATTCGGCGCGTGGTGCTGCCGCGCGTGCTGTCCGTGAAGCAGGTCGAACAGGTCATCAAGGACTCGCCCGTACCGGTGGAGACCTTTGGCTTCGGCAGCCTGTGCGTGATGGTGGAAGGCCGCTGCCTGCTGTCGAGTTACTGCACGGGCCGCTCGCCGAACACCTACGGCGCCTGCTCCCCGGCCTCGCACGTGCGCTGGGAGGAAACCGCGGACGGCGGCACCGACACGCGGCTGGGCGGCGTGCTGATCGACCATTTCGGCAAGGATGAAAAAGCCGGTTACCCGACGATCTGCAAGGGGCGCTTCGCGGTCGGGGACCACACCTACTACGCCATCGAGGAACCGACCAGCCTGAATACGCTGGAAATCCTGCCGCGGCTGCAGGCCATCGGCGTCAGCGCGATCAAGGTGGAGGGGCGCCAGCGCAGCCCGGCCTACGTGGCGCAGGCCACCGCCGTGATGCGGGCCGCCATCGACGCCTGTATGCGCGACCCGGGATCCTATGCGCCCGAGGATGCCTGGATGCGGCAACTGGGTGCGCTGTCGGAAGGCGCCCAGACCACGCTCGGCGCCTACCACCGGCCGTGGCAGTGAGGAACCTCCGGTGAAACTCTCCCTCGGCCCCATTCACTATTTCTGGGAACGCGAGCAGGTAGTGGACTTCTACCGCGCCGCCGCCGACAGCCCGGTCGATATCGTTTACCTGGGTGAAGTCATCTGCGCCAAGCGCCGCCTGGTCTCGCCGGAGGACTGGCTGGATATCGGGCGTGAACTGCAGGCCGCCGGCAAGGAAGTGGTGCTGTCGACGCTGACGCTGATCGAGGCCGCGTCGGAAGCCTCCGCCGTCAAGCGCCTGTGCGAAAACGATGCGTTCCCGGTGGAAGCCAACGACTACTCGGCCATCCAGTTTCTCAGTTCGGCCGGCCGGCCGTTCGTGACCGGTCCCAGCGTGAACATTTACAACGGCCGCGCGCTGGCCCTGCTGGCCCGGCTGGGCCTGAAACGCTGGGTGCTGCCGGTGGAGCTCGGCCTGGACACGCTCGCCGACCTGCAGCAAGAGCGCCCGGCCGGCGTCGAGACCGAGGTGTTCGCCTGCGGCCGGCTGCCGCTGGCCTACTCGGCGCGCTGCTACACGGCCCGCTCGGAAAACCTGCCGAAGGACGATTGCCGTTACAAGTGCATCGATTACCCCGACGGGCGCCTGCTTAAAACCCGCGAGGGTAAAGATTTTCTCGTGCTGAACGGCATCCAGACCCTATCGGCGCCCACCCACGTCGCGCTGGAGCACTACGCAAGGCTCAAAGCACTGGGTGTCGACGTGCTGCGCATCAGCCCGCAGGCCGAGCACACGATGGACGTGCTCGCGCTGTTCGACGCGGCGCGGGCGGGCGGCGACCTCCTCAAGCTGGGCAGTGAACTGCTCAAACTGCTGCCCGGCGAAGCCTGCAACGGCTACCTCGAAGCCGCGGCCGGAATGGACCATGGGCATCCGCACGCTGCTTGACCACCACCAGCGCCAGGTCAGCCGCAAGGCCTGGACCGACCTGGGAAGCTTTGCGCAATCGCTGCGGGATGCGGGCGAACTGAAAACCGTCGACGAGGCGATCTCGCCCCGGCTCGAAATCACCGGGCTCTGTCACCGCAGCCTCGTCAACGGCGGGCCCGCGCTGGAATTTACGCGGGTCGAGGGCCATGACATGCCCGTCATCGGCAACCTGTTCGGCAGCGAACGGCGCGTGCTGGCGGCCCTGGAACTGGAAAACCGCGAGCAACTGAGGGGACTCGGCGCCCAGTTCGCTTTCCTGAAAAACCCCGGCGTGCCCTCGACCCTCGGCGAAGCGATCGAAGCGGCGCCCGGCTTCGCGCGCCTCGCGCACGTGACGCCGGTGCACAAGAAAGACGCCCCCTGGCAGGCCCAGGTCGTCGAGGGACCCGACGTGGACCTGGAGCGCCTGCCCGTCAGCACCTGCTGGCCGGAAGACGCCGGACCGCTGATCACCTGGGGCATGGTCGTGACGAAAGGCCCCGCCCAGCCGCGGGTCAACCTGGCGATCTACCGGCTTCAGCTGATCGAGCGCAACAAGCTGATCATGCGCTGGCTCGCACACCGCGGCGGCGCCCAGGACTACCGCGCCTTTCGGCAGCAGGCTCCGAAAAAGCCCTACCCGGTGGCCGTGGTTATCGGCGCCGACCCGGCCACCCTGCTGGCGGCCGTCACGCCGGTGCCGGACACGCTGTCGGAATACCAGTTCGCCGGGCTGCTGCGCGGGCGCCGCAGCCGGGTGGTGGACGCGCCGCTGACCGGCCTGCCCGTTCCCCAAGGCGCCGAGATCGTTCTCGAGGGTCACATTCACCCGGACGAAACCGCCATCGAGGGACCGTTCGCGGACCACACCGGTTACTACAACGCCCAGGCCGAGTTCCCCGTGTTCACGGTGAAGCGCATCAGCCGGCGAGACAACGCGCGCTACCTGACGACCTACCTGGGCAAGCCCGGCGAGGACGAGCCCTCCGTGATGGCCTCGGCGCTGAACGAGATGTTCATTCCCCTGCTGCAGGAACAGTTTCCGGAGATAAGGGACTTTTACCTGCCGCCGGAAGCCTGTTCCTACCGCGTGGCCGTCGTCAGCATCCGCAAGCAGTACCCGGGGCATGCGCGCCGCGTGATGTTCGGCATCTGGTCCTGGCTGCGCCAGTTCACGTACACCAAGACCGTCATCGTGGTAGACGACGACATCGACGCGCGCGACTGGAAAGACGTTATCTGGGCCATCTCCACGCGGGCGGACCCGGTTCGCGATACGCTGCTGGTTGAAAACACGCCCATCGACTACCTCGACTTCGCCAGTCCGAAACCCGGCCTGGGCGGCAAGATGGGCATCGACGCCACCCACAAGATCTTTCCTGAAACCCGTCGCGAGTGGGGCCGGCCCGTGACCCAGGACGACGCCACGAAGCGCCGGGTAGACGAACTCGCACGCCTGGCCGGCCTGTAAACTTGTCGGCTCGGCCGCGTTTCTGATGCAGGTCATTGTTGGCACCAATTCGTTCGGATAGAGTCCGCTGGAACCCGAAAAAGATGCGTCGAAAACGCCTTATCCAAGGACTTTTTAATGGACGAATTCACCCAGTCGAGCGGGTGCACCGCAACCGCCGAAGACTTCGCCGCAACAGCACCTCCTGAAGCAGAAAAGAAGCCCGCAGCCGAACCCGAGATACCGGACTACCTGCAGGATACCTATTACTGGGCCTACATCAGCCCGCGCAACGTTCCGCTGCTCGACCGGGAAATCGTGGTCCGCACCATTCTTTGGCAGCAGCACAACAGGCTCCAGCGCCTGGCCTTTGCCGAGATCGAACCCGGCCAGAGCGTGATGCAGCCCGCCTCGGTGTACGGCAGTTTCGGCCCCAACCTCGCCCGGCACGTCGGCCCCGAGGGCAGCGTCGATATCCTTGACGTCGCGAAGATCCAATTCAAGAGCGCCACGCGCAAACTGGAACCCTACCCCTGGGCGCAGGCGCACCACGCCAACTGCGTCGAATGGGAAAAAGCGCCCTACGACGTGATCGTGGTCTACTTTCTGCTCCACGAGGTTCCGGACGACGTCAAGCACCAGGTCGTCAACCACATGATGGAAAAAGTTGAAGTGGGCGGTAAAGTCGTGTTCATCGACTACGCCAAACCGAAATGGTGGCATCCTCTGAAGCTGATCACCAGCATCGTGTTCGATACGCTGGAACCGTTCGCGAAGGGCCTGTGGCGCAACGAAATCCGCGATTTCGCCCGGCAGGCGCACCGCTTCGAATGGCGGCGCGAAACGATCTTCGGCGACCTGTTCCAGAAAGTCGTCGCCACGCGCAGCTTCTGAGCCGGCAGCCGGGGTTTTTCCATTACCCGGAAGGCTTTCAGCCTTCGGGAAATTCTTCCCTGTCCAATCCGCAAGTCCTCGCGGCGGGTGAATTTCCTCTCGTGATCGTGCAAGATGTCAGGCCATTCCATTCCCATCACAGCATTCGAGAGAGACCGGAGAGAACATGAGCAATTCGCAATCCGAAATTCGGCCCATTCCACAGGAAGCCTTTGACTGGTACGACGAATACGCCCACGGCCTGATCGACCGGCGTACCTTCATGTCCCGGCTTGCCGGCCTCGCCGCCATCGGATTCAGCATGAGCGCGCTGACCGCGGCGCTGATGCCGGACTACGCAAAAGCCGAACAGGTATCCTTCAACGACTCCGACATTCGTGCGACTTACGTCACTTTTCCTTCACCGGAAGGCCACGGTGAAGGCCGCGGTTACCTGGTGACGCCTGCCGGTCTCGAGGGTCCGGCGCCGGCCGTACTGGTCGTGCATGAAAACCGGGGGCTCAACCCCTATATCAAGGACGTGGCGCGGCGCCTGGCCAAGGCCGGTTACGTCGCTTTTGCACCGGATGCGCTTTATCCCGCGGGCGGCTATCCCGGCAACGACGACGACGGGCGTGCCATGCAGCGCGAACTGGACCGGTCGAAGATCGAAAACGACTTCATCGCGGCGGCAAAATTCCTTAAAGCACACCCTTCGAGCAACGGCAGGCTGGGCGCGGTCGGCTTCTGCTTCGGCGGCTACATCGTCAACCTGCTGGCCGCTGTCATTCCGGAAGAACTGAACGCCGGGGTACCCTTTTACGGCACACCCGCCGCGGAAGAACTGCGCGGCAACGTCAAGGGCCCGCTGATGATCCAGTTCGCGGAACTCGACCAGCGCGTGAACGCGACCTGGCCGGACTACGAAAAAACACTGATGGCCAATGACGCGGATTACGTGGCCTATTTCTACCCGGGCACCAACCACGGCTTCCACAACGATTCGACCGGGCGCTACGATCCCGAAGCGGCGGAACTGGCCTGGACCCGCACGCTGGAGTTTTTCGCGCAGTATCTGTGACATGCCTTAAGAAACGATGAGCGACGCCAGGAAAACAACATCGGCCTACGACCCGGGCTGCGCCTACTGCCCGCCGGAAGTGCGGGTCTGCCGCGAGGGCGAAGGCGGTGAACGCCGGCCGGATTTCTGCCCCTCGAAGATCATGCCGCAGGAATGCGAAGCCGCGCTGGCCCGTTACGACGACCCGGAACTGCAAAAAATCGCCCGGATCTCAGCCCGTGTCGAGGCCGAGGGCTACTGCCGCTGGACCCGCGTCGAAGAAATCGTGCAGTTCGCGAAAAAGATGGGTTTCACGCGCATCGGCATCGCCATGTGCATCAGCTTTATCGACCTCGCCCGAATCCTGTCGCAGGTGCTCGAGAGCCACGGTTTCGAAGTCGTTTCGGTCTGCTGCAAGCACGGCGGCATCGCCAAGGAGGAACTGGGCCTGGAGGACAGGGAAAAAGTTCGCCCCGGCGGCCACGAGTCCATCTGCAACCCGGTTTCGCAGGCGCATCTGCTGAACGAGCGGAACTGCGAACTCAATATCGTGCTGGGCCTGTGTGTCGGCCACGACAGCCTTTTCTACCGGCACTCGCAGGGACTGGCGACCACGCTGGTGGCCAAGGACCGGGTGCTGGCGCACAACCCGGTGGGCGCGCTGCACCTCGCCGATTCCTATTTTTCGCGCATCTGGGGCCCGGACCGGCCGGAAAAACCGTCAAAACGGCCGCGAAAGAGCAAAAAAATCTGAAAAGGCCTGCGCTGAACGCATTCGGCAGAGCCCGTCCGCCCGCAATCGGATAAAATGCCGCCTTCAACGAGCCTCAACCGACCCGACCGCATGCTTGATATCGAAAGACAACTCCAAGACGCCGAGGAAAAAGAAAACCGCTTCCTCGCCATCAAACTGCTGAACCGCCTCGTCGCGGATCACCCCGACAAGCCGGAATACCGTTTCCGCCTGGCGCTGAAACACCTGCAGACCGGCGACCCGATCCTTGCCGAGGAACTGCTGCGCGGCTGCATCGAAGACGGCTTCGACGACCCGATGCTGCAGATCAATCTCGGACACGCGCTGAAGGCCCAGGTGCGCACCGAAGAGGCCGCCGAGGCCTATCGGCAGATTGCTCTTGGCTTCGACGACAAAACCGCAGCGGCCGGCTGGTGGAGCCTGGCCGACCTGAAAAACTACCGCTTTGACGAACAGGAAGTCGTTCTTCTGCAGGGCCGAACGCAGATCACCGAAGCCGCCCCGGGCTACCGGTCGCTGATGCTGTTCGCGCTGGCGGCGGCCTATGAACAGCAGAAACGTTACGAGGACGCGTTCATGGCGATGAGCGAGGCCAACCTGATCATGTCCGAATACCGCCCGTTTCGCGGCGAGCAGTATTTCGAGCTGGTGCAGTCGCTGATCAGCAAGGTCACAGAACCGGCGCCGCGGGCCGCGCCCGCCGAGGCAACCCCTGTCTTCGTCGTCGGCATGCCGCGTTCCGGCACGACGCTGGTGGAACAAATCCTGGCCTGCCATTCGCAGGTCGAGGCCACCGACGAACTGCCGTTCATGGAGCGCTTCGGACTGGGCCTGGAAGAAACCGGCGGCTACGCCTGGGCGCTGGCGCGTATCGGCCCGGAACAGCAGGCCAACTTTGCCGCTCGTTACCTGGAAAGCGTGCAGCCCCGGCGGCGCGAAGGGCTGCCGTACTTTATCGACAAAAACCCGGCCAATTTCCTGCACATCGGAATGATCCGGGCGATCTTTCCCAACGCGAAAATCATCAACGTCGTGCGCGATACGCTGGACAACGCCATGAGCATGTTCAAGCAGTACTTTCACCGCGGCAATGACTTCAGCTACTCCCTTCAGGCCATTGTTTTTTACTGGCAGGGCTATATCACGCTGATGCGGCACTGGGATGCGCTCTACCCCGGCGGCGTGCTGCACGTTTCCTACGAATCGCTGGTCCACGAGCCGGATACGAAAATCGCGCAGCTGCTCGACCATTGCGGCCTGCAGCACGAGGATGCCTGCTTCCGCTTCTGGGAATCGGACCGCCCGGTCCTGACGCCGAGCGCGTCCCAGGTACGCCAGCCGATGACCCCGAAATCAATCGGCAGCGGCCAGCGCTATGAGCCGTTTATCCAGCCGCACATACCGGCGCTGGCGGAAATTACGCGCAAGGCGCGCGAAGTGTTCGGTCTGAATTCCGGCGGCGACACTCAGGGCAGTTCGCACAGCTCGTAGCGCCGGCAGAAACCGATGAAATTGGCTTCGAAGTATCCCTTTGAAAGCGCGTAGTCAACGTAGCGGCGGGCCTCCGAAGGTTCGCCGCGCGCCAGCGCGAAACGCGCACCGAGGTCGGCCGTACGGCAGCTCTCGATTTTTCCAGGGTCCGGGAGAAATCCCTCGGGGATGAGGTCCAGTGCGCTGGAAGGCTTCTCTCCGAACTGCTCCCAGTAGTAGAACGCCGCCCAGGCCAGTGCGCTCACCGATTCGCCCGCTTCCGGCTTTTCACGCACCAGTGTCTCCATCCGCTGCAATGACTGCCTGATGGCTTCACGACCGGCCGGCACATCACCGCGCACGATACGAATCCGTGCCCGGTCGAGTTCGAAGCGGACCGCATCCACGATCCGCTGCGGATCGGTTTCTTTCGCCGCATCGGCCAGTTCCGAGATTCGCTCAGACAGGGGCTCGGTAAGCGTCGCGGCGCGTTCGGCCTCGCCCATGCCCAGCAGGTGTTTGGCCAGGATGGACTGCCGGAACAGCAGTTCCCATTCAAGCCATTCGTTGTCCGGCTCAGCCCGGTGGAGAGAATCCAGGATTTCGATCGTTTCACCGAAACTGGCAGCCGCCTCGTCGTTCAGGCCGATCTGCGCCTGCACGACGGCCAGTCCGCTGAGCGTGAAAGCGAGCCTCAGAACCACGTTGGTATCGCCAGCGGATTCCACGACCAGTTGACGCTGCAGGCCGACCGTCTGCTGGCGGATTTCAAGCGCCTCGCCAAGCGAACACTTCATCAGCCACGTGTCGGCGAGCCAGGCCAGGCCCGTTGGAAGCGTTTCGCGGTACTCCGCGTTGTCGGGATCCAGCACCAGCGCCATCTGGTTGTATTGCACCGAGGCCTGCAGCAGTTGAAGTGCACGGTCCGTATCTGGCACGGGCACGATATGCTCCAGCGCGCCCAGGTTGGAGAGCGTGTAGGACAATTCCATCACGTAACGCGGGTTTTTCGGGTCCCGGTTGAGCAAACGACGGGACAAGGCGCCGTAGCGGGCCCAGTGTTCACGGGCCTGTTCCGGCTCGGCCCGCTCGGCATACACTTCCCCCACGTAAAACTCCGCCTGTCCGAGTTCAAAAAGCACCCGGTCCGTGTTGCCTTCGCGCAGGTGCAGCTCGAGTATGGCCGCCTTGGAATCGAGGAAAGGCCCAAGCGCGGCCTCGGGCTGCCCCTGCCAGTTGAGTTCCAGGCCCGCCTCGCGCCATTCCAGGGCTTTTTCAAGCAAAGCGTCGTCCTCGATGTCCGCCAGGCCAAGCGTGGCGGCGCGCTCACCGTGCACCGAGAAATCGATGGCGAGGTTCGGTTCGCCCGCGGCAGAGCCCAGGCGATCCAGGTCGCCCAGCATGAAGCTGAGCAGTTCCTCGGTGTTGACACGCTGCACCTCGGCCGCAGCCTGCGTGGTGACCTGCGTGTAGACGAGCCAGCCAAGTAGACCGGCCAGCACGACCGACACGAAACTCCAGGACAGCCGCCGCCGAAACCGGCGCTGTGCATCCCGGCGCCGCAGCAGGTCCAGCCGCACGCCCAGCAGGCCGGCCACGATCTTGAGCAGGGCGAGTGACTTGCCGTCCGCGTAACGGCGCAGGTCAGCCGCCAGCGGTTCCCGTCGCCCGCCGTCACCGGATTCCAGCAGCGCCGGCGGAAAACAGCCTTCAGGTGAATCCAGGCCGGGGTCGCCGTCGACCACCAACGCGAGAATGCGGTCTTCGCGCCCCCTTTCCCGGAACGAACGGACTTCTTCGTTGACCCAGCGGGACGCCGCCGAGGCCGGCGAGCAAATCACGACCAGGAATTCCGAGTTTTCGAGCTCTTCCTGCAAGCGCGCCGTGAGGTCGGAGGCCGAAGACAGGTCTTCACGATCCCGGAAAACCGGGCGCAGGCGAGCGGGCACGGCGCCAAATGCACCCTCCGTGCCGACCAGCCGCCGCGGCACGCGGTAACGCTCCAGCGCCGACTGCAACCAGCGCGCGTGCTTTTCGTCGGCATGACTGTAACTGATGAAGGCTTTGTATCGCATGTCGCGCATGATTAAAGCATAGAGCACGCCGCGCTGCGTTGCCCGTTTTCGACAGCCCTGGCCAGACCGGCAGGATGCCGAGGAAATATCACGCAGCGACAGGCCGGCGAAACATGGCATTCCTCTAACAGATGGATGACAATAGAGACAGTTCTCTTCTCCGGCGGAGACATGTGTGCAAGTCCTGACATTCAAAAAGGTCTGCTTGTACATGACGGTGATTGCGCTTCTGTTGGCCTGGACCCGCTCGGCGGGTAGCCAGGCGCCCACGGAAGCGGAACCTGAGTCATCGGCGCAGGCAGCGCTCGTGCTCGACATCGCAGGGCCCATCGGCCCGGCGACGCGGGATTTTATCACCCGGACCATCGAGCAATCCGATCCGGAACGCGTGGGGCTGATCATCATTCGCCTCGATACGCCGGGCGGGCTCGATGCCTCCACCCGGGATATCGTGAAGGCGATCCTGTCATCGCCGATTGCCGTGGCAACCTTTGTCTGGCCCGAAGGCGCGCGCGCCGCCAGCGCGGGCACCTACATCATGTACGCCAGTCATCTTGCGGTCATGAGCCCGGCGACCAACCTTGGGGCCGCCACGCCCGTCGCGATGGGCGCGCCGCGGGGCGCTTCGCCGGCGGCCGGCCAGCCGGGGAAACGGGCAAGCGAGGAAGAAACAGAAACCCTGGGCGATGGCGATGATGAATCCCCTGCGGCAACTGAAGACTATTCCGACCCGATGTCGCGCAAGACGGTCAACGATTCGGCTGCGTGGATACGGGGATTGGCGCGCTTGCGAGGCCGGAATGCGGACTGGGCTGAAGAAGCCGTGAGGGCAGCGGAAAGCATCACCAGCGAGCAGGCGGCGGAGATTGGCGTGATCGATTTCATCGCGGTCGACCTGGGCGATCTGCTGGAGCGGGCCCATGGCCGGCAGGTCGAGGTCGGTCACCGGATCATCACGCTGGATACGCGCGGGCTCACCATCGAGCAGGTTGAGCCGGATTGGCGCAACGCCTTTCTTGCGACCATCACCAGCCCGACAATCGCATACCTTCTGCTGTTGATCGGTATCTACGGCCTGGTGCTTGAAGGCTACCACCCGGGCGCGATCCTGCCGGGCGTGACCGGGGCCATCTGCCTGCTGCTCGCGCTTTACGCCTTGCAGATGCTGCCGGTGAACTATGCCGGCCTGGGGCTGATCCTGCTGGGGGTGATCCTGATGATCGCCGAAGTCATGGCGCCCAGCTTCGGGGCGCTGGGCATCGGCGGCATTATCGCCATGGTGATCGGCTCCATCATCCTGATCGATACCGATGTTCCGGGCTTTGAAATATCGAGGCCGCTCATCGGCGCCGTGGCGCTGACCGGCGCGCTCGGGTTGATGGCCATCATCGGGTTCGCCGTGAAAGCGCGTCAGCGTCCGGTGGTTTCCGGCCGGGAGCAACTCATCGGAGCGCAGGGTGTTGCAATGGCCGACTTCGCCGAGACAGGTGAAGTATTCGTCCACAGCGAACGCTGGACCGCCATCAGCGACAAGCCGGTATCTGAGGGACAACGGGTCGAGGTAACGGGACTCGAGGGCCTGATTTTGCAGGTCCGCCCGCTCGACGACTAAAACGGAGGCGAACGACCATGTTTGATTATCTGTTCGGAATCATCGCGCTGTTGATTTTCGGTATCGTGATCAACGCCATCAAGATCCTGCGGGAGTACGAGCGCGGTGTCATTTTCCAGCTCGGCCGCTTCTGGAAAGTGAAGGGACCTGGCCTGATCATCGTGATCCCCGTGATCCAGCAGATGGTGCGCGTGGACCTGCGCGTGATCGTGATGGACGTGCCGACGCAGGACGTGATTTCGCGGGACAACGTCTCGGTGAAAGTAAACGCGGTCGTGTACTTCCGCGTCATCGACCCGGAGAGAGCGATCATCCAGGTCGAGCGCTACCTGGAAGCCGTGAGCCAGCTTGCCCAGACGACGCTGCGATCCGTGCTGGGGCAACACGAACTGGATGACATGCTGGCCGAGCGCGACACCCTGAACAAGGACATCCAGGGCATCCTGGACCGCCAGACGGATGCGTGGGGGATCAAGGTCGCAAACGTGGAGATCAAGCACGTGGATCTCGAACAAAGCATGGTTCGGGCCATTGCGGCCCAGGCCGAGGCGGAGCGCCAGAGGCGCGCCAAGGTCATTCACGCCACCGGTGAAAAACAGGCGGCGAAGGAGTTGGTCGAAGCCGCCCAGATGCTGGACCAGGCGCCCAGCGCCATTCAACTGCGCTACCTGCAAACATTGACCGAAATCGCCGGTGACAAGAGTTCGACCATCGTTTTTCCGCTGAACCTGATCGACAAGATTCGCGCCGCGGTGGATTGAAATTCGAACACCGGGCCGGGGCGGTGAACAAGTGAAGCAAAAAGAGCGGGCCGAAGCCCGCTCTTTTTTCAACCTGGCCCGAAGATCTACTCTTCGCCCATGAACGGGTAGCCGAAGTCCGTCGGCGGAACGAAGGTCTCCTTGATGGTGCGGGTCGAGACCCAGCGCATCAGGTTCGCCGCCGAACCCGCCTTGTCGTTGGTGCCCGACGCCCGGCCGCCGCCGAAAGGCTGCTGGCCGACCACGGCGCCGGTGGGCTTGTCGTTGATGTAGAAGTTGCCGGCGGAGTGTTCGAGCCGACCAGTCGCGAAACTGGCTGCTGCGCGATCACTGGCGAACACGGCGCCGGTCAGGGCGTACATCGAAGATGTGTCGCACAGGTCCAGCGTTTCTTCGAATTTTTCGTCGGCGTAGACGTACACCGACAGGACCGGGCCGAAAATTTCCTCGACCATCGTCTTGAAATGCGGATCCTCGGCCAGGATGATCGTGGGCTCGATAAAGTAACCCCTGCTGTCGTCGCAGCCGCCGCCGATGATGATCTCGGCGCCGTCGTTTTCGTTGGTGTAATCGAGATAGCCCTTGATCGAATCAAAGGCGGCCCGGTCGATCACGGCGCCGAAAAAGTTGCGGAAATCGGTCGGCGGTCCCATGCGGATTTTGCCGATCTCCGTCTCAAGCCCGGCCCTGACGTCCGGCCACAGCGATTTCGGGATGAACGCCCGGCTGGCCGCGGAGCATTTCTGTCCCTGGTACTCGAACGCACCCCGAACCATGGCGGTCACCAGCGCGCGCACGTCGGCACTGGCGTGCGCGAAGATGAAGTCTTTGCCGCCCGTCTCGCCGACGATGCGCGGGTAGGAGCGGTAGTTGTGGATATTCTCGCCAATGGTCTTCCACATGCCCTGGAACACGCGCGTGGAGCCGGTAAAATGCACGCCCGCGAAATGCGGGCTGGCCAGCGCGGTATCGCCGACATCCGCGCCGGAACCCGGTACGAAATTGATCACGCCCGGCGGCAGCCCCGCTTCTTCCAGGATCTGCATGAACAGCCACGGCGTGTAAACCAGCGAAGAGGCCGGTTTCCAGACGACCGTGTTGCCCATGATCGCGGGCGCGGTCGGTAGGTTGCCGGCGATCGCGGTGAAGTTGAACGGCGTCACCGCGAACACGAAACCCTCCAGCGGGCGGTACTGCACGAAATTCCACACGCCCGGCGAGGACTCCGGCTGGTTCTCGTAAATCTGCTGCGCGTATGCCACGTTGAAGCGCAGGAAATCGATCAGTTCGCAGGCGGCGTCGATCTCGGCCTGGAACGCGGTTTTGCCGCCGTTCAGCATGGAGCCGGCATTCATCACGTGGCGATATTTCGTGGCGAGGAGTTCGGCTGCCTTGAGGAAAATGGCCGCGCGCTCTTCCCAGCGGAACTTCTGCCAGCCGGCCTGGGCCGCGACCGCGGCGTCTATGGCTTTCTGCACTTCTTCGGGGCCGGCCTTGTGATAGCTGCCGAGCACATGCTGGTGATCGTGCGGCATCACGCACTGCGCCATGCGACCGGTCTTGACCCGCTCACCGCCGATGACGAGCGGAATCTCGACCTGTTTCGAGGACAGGTCGGCCAGCGCGGCTTTCAGAGCGGCTTTTTCGGGCGTCCCCGGTGCGTAATCCAGCACCGGCTCATTGCTTGGGTAGGGGGTATTGATTACTGCATTGTTCATCAGGTTCATGGCGTGCGCCTCCCGAATCAGGATTTCGAATAATTCGTATTTGAATCCAACTGTAACCCTCCTGTTCGATGAATTTCAGCCTCAGCGAAGGACTTGCCTGATGATGGTCAATCAGCACCGTTCGCTGCGCTCGAGGAAGCCAACCGGGGCGGCGGGCCGCCCCGGCTCCCGATGGCTTTGTCCGCGGTCCTGGAGTTTTTTTGCCTGCCCGTTGACGCAGGTCAATAAAATGCAAATGAGAATCATTGTCATTTAGATCAACGAAAGGTAACATTCTTAACTTAAATGATAATCATTCTCATTTAGAGGGAAATATCGATGTGCCGATTGAACATCAGGGTCCTGCCCGCGGCGGTGGCCGCTGTCCTGTTTACCGCCGCCCAGCCGGGCCCGGCCCGGGCCGAGATTGCAGACTGCTTCGATCCGGCGGACCGCAGCGCTCCAGCCAACGGGCCAAGCTGCGGACCGATGGAACAAGTCACGATACTTGCCATGGCGGAAGACGTGGTCGACGTCACCGGTGCGGTCAGCGTCATCACCGCCGAGGCCCTGGACGAATTCAAAGCGACCGATGTCCAGCGTGTCCTGCGCCAGGCGCCGGGCGTATCGATCCAGGTGGAAGACGGGTATGGATTGCGGCCCAATATCAGTATCCGCGGCACGCCGGCCGAGCGCTCCAGCCGCATCACGCTGCTGGAAGACAATATCCTGATCGCCCCGGCGCCCTACTCGGCCCCGTCAGCCTACTATTTCCCGACGTTTGGACGCATCAACCGCGTGGAAGTCCTCAAGGGACCGGCCTCGATCACGCAGGGGCCCTACACGATGGGCGGTGCGCTGAACCTGATCTCCACGCCGATTCCCGCCTCCAGCCAGGGCATGCTGCTGGGCGAGTACGGCAGCGACGACACCTGGCGCGCGCATGGCTGGTACGGTGGCGGCAACGACAAGGCCCGGTTCCTGGCGGAGACCCATCAATGGCAGTCGGACGGCTTCCAGTCCATCGACCGCAGCGATAGCGACACCGGCTTCGAAAAGTCCGACTACGTCGCCAAGCTGCAGTTCAATAATGACCCGGCCAGCAGCACGCGCCACTTCCTGGACATCAAGCTGCAAAGCTCGGAGGAACAGTCCCGCCAAAGCTACCTTGGCCTGACCGATGCGGATTTCAGGCGCGACAGCATGCGCCGATACGGGGTTTCGGTCGAAGACGAGATGGACAACGAGCACAGCCAGGTGGTTCTGAGCTGGAGGATGGAATTCGAGAACGGCGCCAACCTGACCGTGACCGGCTACAACAACGAGACCGAACGCGCCTGGTACAAAACCGAGGGTATCGACTTCGATGGCAGCGAAAACGCGCAGGAATTTTCGCGAACCAGCTGGGCAAGGGTGGTCGAAGCGGTCAACCTGGGTCAATCCATCGGCGCTGTCAGCGCCCGTGATATGGCCGCCATCCTCAACGGAGCGGACACGGCGCCCGGCTCGATCCAGCTGCGCAACAACTCCCGTGAATACTATTCGCGGGGAGTGCAGGCCGCGATGGACTGGGAGTTGGCCGGTCCAAACACGCGTCACACCGTTCAGGTGGGTGTGCGCTACCACGAAGACGAGGAAGACCGCCTGCAGCGCAACGATACCTGGCAGCAACGGGACGGCAGGCTGGTCCTCAACGACGTCGGCTTGCTGGGCAACGCCGGAAACCGCGTACAGAACGCCAAGGCCTTGTCGGCGTTCATCCACGACAGAATCGAATGGAACGCCTGGACGTTCACGCCGGGACTGCGCTTCGAATCCATCGACCTCTCGCGGGTGGACTACGATATCTCGGGTGAGGATCCGGCCTCGCGGAACCCGGACAACGTGAAGAGCGTCCGTTCCAACGAGGTAGACGTGTGGATTCCCGGCATCGGCCTGCTGTTCGACTTCAACGATGAACTGCGCCTGGTGGCCGGTGTCCACAGGGGTTTCAGCACCCCGGGCAACAAGCCCGGCGTGGATCCGGAAGAGTCCGTCAATTATGAACTGGGCCTGCGCTGGACCAGCGGCAGGGTCGCCCTGGACGTGATGGGTTTCTACAACGACTACGAAAACCTGGTCGGTGTCTGCACCAACTCCTCCGGCGCCGACTGCGAGCCCGGAGATTCTTTCAACGGCAAAGGCGCAAGCGTGCCCGGTATCGAGGTCAGTTTTTACGCTGGCCTGGAAAACGACACCGGCTGGGCCTTTCCGGTCAACCTGACCTACACCTGGATGGATGCGGAATTCCAGGACAGCTTCGATTCGGACTTTTTCGGCGAAGTCATGAAGGGTGACCCGGTGCCGTACATTCCGAACCAGCAGGCACGCGCCTCTCTCGGCGCCGAGTTCGGGAAGTTTGCCGGCTACATCAGCTACACCTTTGTCGACGGCGTCTGCACGCAGGCTGCCTGCGGTGCATTTGAAAAGACGGAAGCTGCCCACCTGTTCGACCTGGGGCTGCACTACCGTCTGAATGAGCGCTGGGAAATCTACGGCATCGGTGAAAACCTGGCGGACGAAGTCTACATCGCCGGTCGCGACCCCTACGGCGCCCGCCCGGACAAGTCCCGCAGCTTCACGATGGGAGTGCGTTTCGACTTCTGAAGCGTCAGTTTGACCCGACGAGGACCACTGCCCGCATAATTCACCAGGGATCCGGGGTTGGCGGCGCAGCTGGCAAACCGTCCCGGTGAAATATGCGGGCTATCGTTTACACCGGGTGTCCGGATTCATTAGGATTCGCTTTTCGCCAGCGCAACGATTGCCGCGACGAGGAGAGTCATTGATGAGTTCCGATACCCAGGTGAGATGGTCATCCCGATTCGCATTCATGATGGCGGCGGTCGGTTCCGCCGTCGGCCTGGCGAACATCTGGCGGTTTCCCTACAGCGTCGGGGTTGGCGGCGGAAGCGCGTTCGTTCTGGTGTATCTCGGCGCCGCCGTCCTCCTGGCCCTCCCGCTGGTCATCGCCGAGTTGACCATCGGGCGGCGCGGCAAGGGAGCGCCCCCGACGGCGATTCGAAACGTGGCGCGCGAGTCCGGGCTTTCGCCCAACTGGGGCTGGATGGGCGTCATCCTGGGCGGCTTCGGCGGCATCATCGCGCTCTCCTTCTACTCCGTGGTCGGCGGCTGGACAATGGCCTATGCGCTGGAATCGGCGCGGGGCACCCTGCAGGGCGTGAGCATCGAAGGAGCGCAACAGGCGTTCGGCGCCCTGAACGACAACCCCTGGACCCTGCTCGCCTGGTTCTCGGTATTCATCGGCGCGACCGTCCTGGTCTCGGCGCGCGGCATAAACGCCGGCGTCGAGCGGGCGGTGAAGCTGATGATGCCGGCGCTGTTCGTGCTGCTGTTGCTGATGGTGGGCTACGCCGCCCGCGTCGGCGACTTCGCCCGCGCGCTGGAGTTCCTGTTTACGCCGGATTTCAGCAAGCTCAATACGTCCATCGTGCTCTCCGCGTTCGGACAGGCCTTTTTTTCGGTCAGCGTGGGCCTGACCGCGCTGGTCGCTTACGGCGCCTACATCCGCCGCACCATGTCCATTCCGCAGTCGGCGCTGATCATCGTCAGTATCGACACGCTGATCGCCATACTCGCCGGGCTGGCCATTTTCCCGATCATCTTCGCGTTCGGCCTGGAGCCGGACGCGGGGCCGGGCCTCGTTTTCATCACGCTGCCGTTCGTCTTCGGCGACATCGTGGGCGGGCAGCTGTTCGGCACGATTTTCTTCGTGCTGCTGCTGTTCGCCGCGCTGACCTCGTCGATCGGCATGATCGAAGCGCCGGTCGCCTGGCTGGCCGAGCGCACGCGGCTGGGAAGAACGGGCGCCGCGCTGCTGGCCGGCGGAATCAGCTGGTCACTGGGCGTCCTGGCGGTTCTTTCCCAGAACCGCCTGTCGGACTTTTACCCGCTCGATGGAATCGGCATATTTGCCGGCAAGACGTTTTTCGACCTGTTCGATTTCCTGGTGATCAATTTGATGATGCCCGCGGGCGGCATCCTGATCGCGATATTCCTCGGCTGGCGCGTGAAACAGCGCTTCAGCCGTGAGGAGCTTTACGGCGATGCGCCGTCGATCTGGTACGGCGCCTGGCGCTTCCTGCTGCGCTACTTTGCCCCGCTCGTGCTGACCGGCATCTTCCTGCACATGCTGCTCGGCTGATCCCGGGCCGGAATCCAGCCGGGCCGCCGGTTCAGGCCGGAACGTCCGGGTTCAGGCTGTATGTGCCGGTAATCGAGGCCTGCCCGAGCACGTGCGGGGCGATCGCCTCGAGTACGTCGCCGCCGCCGAACACACCCTCCACCGGGCACGCTTCGACATCCAGTGCGTACAGCGTGAACACGTAGTGGTGCACGATGCTGTCGTTCCAGGGCGGGCACGGTCCGTCGTAACCGAAATACTGACCTTCCATGTCCGGGTCACCGTCGAACCAGTCCGTGTAATTGTTCAGGCCGTGGCGCATGCCGCCGGGAGCTTCCGGCCCGTCTTTACCGCGGGGTGTAACCGTATCGCTGTGCTCGCCCTCGGCGATGGCTCCCAGTTCCGGCGGAATATCCACGAGCACCCAGTGGTAAAAATCGAAACGGGGCAGGTCCGCGGGCACCGTGCGCCCTTCCTGGTTGACGTCGTCGGGGCGGGTGGGTACGTCCGGATCGTGGCAGATCAGCACCAGCGAGCGGGTATCCTCGGGCAGGTCCTCCCAGGAGATTTCGGGGTTGAAATTGTCGGAAAGAGCGACGTGGGTGTCCGGATCTTCGATGCAGAACGCATTGGCTTCCGGAACCGGCTGGCCGTCGCTGAAACTGGAGCTGGTGAGTTTCATACGGATCCTCCTTCTGCAGTGATTTCATTATGGGCGACAGGAATGTTTTTGTCGAAATGCCCCGCCGCGCCTCATTCACCGAGGACGAACGGTTTGCGGCCCAACGCGCGGCCGTTGACCAGTACTTCCACCGCGTGTTCGCCGGGGTAGTAACGCCGGGTCGTGACCGGGCGCACCGCGTGCACCTTGCGCAGGCGGATTGCTTCACCGGGCGCGAGGTTCACGCTGCGGTATTTGAATACCTTCGGTTTCGTCTTGCCGTCAGCGCGAACGTGGTGAACGGCATAGTCGACCACCAGCTTTTGTTCGCTTTTGCCTCGAGAGCGCAGCTCGAAAACGATCGCGACCGCATCACCCATGCGAATCGTTGCCGGGCTGACATCGAGTGACAGCAGTTCGACGCGGGGCCGTTGCGTGAAACCCAGCAGCCCGAACACCTCGGGGTGGCCCTGCTTCACCAGCGTCCGCGTCGCGTGGCGCACCAGGCGCCTGCGGTTGGGCCCGGCGTCCTTCAGCCATGCGCGGCAGACCGTGACCACGCGACCGGGGTGATCCTTTGAAACGTCGTTCAAGTGGTTGGCCACGGAGCGCCGTACGTACTCGCTCGGATCGTCTTTGAGCCGTTCCAGCAGCGCGAGGCCGCGTGACGGGTCTTTGACCGCTTCCTGCAGACGCCGCCCCCAGGGCAGTCGCGGTCTCGAGCCTTCCGAGACCAGCCGCCGTACGTGCTCGTCCGGATCCGCCGTCCATTCTTCCAGCCGGGCGTAGGTCAGCTGCGGATAACGAACGATGAAGGCCCGGATCGCGAACTCGGCGGAGAACAGCGGGGTCAGGCGGCGCAGCGTCTCCAGCGCGCGCTCCGGTTCTTCGAGCCCGTACTCGCCGACGTAATCGATCACCGGCCAGGCGGCAAAACCCCGCAACGGATCGTCGGGGTCGCCTTCCATCCAGCATTGCCCCAGCTTTTCCAGGCACGCGGCCGCCTCGCTGAACCCGCGCGGCAGAAACTCGCGCAGCACGCGAATGATGTGCCGGACCCGGTCCTTGAGTTCCAGGTCGGGCAGGCCGTCCAGGGCCCGGGAACAAAACGCCTGCTCCGGAAAACCGGGGCTCACCGCAGCCAGGCTGGCCGCGATGCGCTCGACCGCCGGCCGGCCCAGCCCATGCTTCATCGCCTCCGGCATCAGGCGGGCTGTTTTGCTGTCATCCAGCGGTTGTAGAAGACCAGGGAAACGGCCGTGGTGCCGGCCAGCGCCGCGAAGATGATCCACATGACATCGGGCTTGTCGATGCCTTTCGGTCCGAAATACTGGTAGGAAAGTCCGGAAAGAAGACCGCCGAACAGGTTGCCCAGGGCCACGCACCAGTAGAAATAGCCCATGTACATGCCGACTTTCTCCGGCGGGGCGATGCGGCCGGCGTACTCCTTGGAGCGCGGACTGGCCATCATTTCGCCCACGGAAAACACCAGGATGGCGGTCACCACGATCCAGCCGGTCATGCCGACCAGGTACAGCCCGAAGCTGGCGATGGTCACGCAGACGCCGACGATAATACTGGTCAGCGGCGTGGTCCTGCGCATCAGGTACGAGATCAGCACCTGGAAACAGATGATGCCGAAGGCGTTCAGGTTGATCAGGTGCTCGGGTTTGACCTGGCCGTTTTCGAGCACGGCGCGCGACCACTCGGAGGTGTCGAAGCCCAGGCTTCCGGCGAACCCGCTGACCACGCCTGCCACGGGACCGAACGTCGTAATCAGGTCCGTCGTGTCGACGTAATCGCGAATGTACTCGGGCAGGGTCATGAAAATCTGGTTGAACGAGATCCAGAAACCCGCCATCAGCAGCAGGAACAGCAGGTAACGTCCTTCGCCTATGCGCATCGGCTGCAGGAACCAGGGGCGGCTGCCCTGCCCGGCGCCGGTCGCGCGAAGCAGAACGTCCAGCAGCAGGTTGCCGACCAGCCAGGCCAGCGCGACCTGCCCGACCAGCGTGAAGCTCCACCACTTCGAACCCATGACCAGCGCCACCAGCAAACCGCTGACCAGGATGAAAAAACGCAGGTTGCCGACGACTTCCACCATGCCGGCAAACACTTCCCTGAGGGAGCGCCGGCTCTCTGCATCCGCATCGCGCGGCGGTTCCTTGTACATGACCATGCAGACGATGGACAGGAACCCGATCCAGATCGCGGAAGCATAAAATACGTAATCCCAGTCCCAGCCACGCACGATGCCGGCGACAATCGGGCCCAGGAAGCCGCCGATGTTCACCATCATGTAAAAAATCCCGAAGCCGACCGAACCGTTTTCCTCGTTGGTCGACTTGGCGACGGTGGAAATCACCACCGGTTTGAACATGCCGTGACCGATCGCGACCAGGAAATAGGTGGCCAGGAACGGCCAGAAACCGGTCGGCAGGGCCAGCAGCAGGTAGGCCGGCGCCATCACCACGGCGGAAGCGAGGAACATGTTCTTGTAGCCGTAGCGGTCGGCCAGCGCGCCAAACACGGCCGGGAACAGGTACAGGAAAAAAGTGGCAATGCCCTGGATCACGCCGCGGTCGGCGGACGAGAAACCGAGCCCGCCGTCCTCGACCGGGCCGGTCAGGTAGAGCGCAGATACGGCGTAAAAACCGTACCAGCCCATGCGCTCGAAGATTTCCATCGTGTTCGCCGCCCAGAAAGAACGGGGAAACTGCCGGAGTACGCCCTGTTTTGCCGTCATGTCGAGTTCTCAGGTATGCATTTCAAGCGATGCGGGCACGCTACGTTACCGGCGCGGCCCATGCAAGTCCCCGGGTCAGTCACCGGCAAAAACTTGCCCTGAACCAGGGTCAGAGTAAGAATGCCCAGAACCCGGGCCACAAAACCGGCAAAAAACCGGGTTCAGAGAAAAACCGGGTTCAGAGTAAAAATGCCTTGCAGAACCGGGGTCAAAATCGGGCAGGCAAAATCCGGCATTTTTACTCTGACCCCCAAAATTACTCTGACCCCCGAACGAGGCACCGAATGACGGACCAGCAGCCGAGCCGCAACCCCTTGAGGGAAATCACCCAGCCTTTCGTCGACGCGGCCCGGGCGCCGCGGGCGCTGTGGGGCAACAACCTGCAGTACCTGATCGAGGGTTTCCTTTACTTCGGCGTCATCAACTACCTGGTCATCTATTGCGTCGATAACATCGGCACCAATGAACTGCAGGCCGGCTGGGTCGTGACCATCCTGGCCGGCGGCATCACCTTCACGCAGTTCCTGATGGGCGGACTGGTCGACCGCTGGGGCGTGCGCCGCGGCCTGCTGCTGGCGCTGTGCGCGCTGGTCATCGGCCGCGCTCTGCTGGCCGCGTCCGGCACGATGGGATTGTCGACCGAGGGCACTTTTTCGCCCGCGTTCCTGACGCTGCTGCTCGGCATCGGCGTGATCCTGCTGGGTTACGGGCTTTACGAACCGGCGTCCTACTCCATCGTGCGCCGCGTAACCACGCCGCAGACCTCGGCGATGGGTTTCGCCATGCTGTATGCACTGATGAACCTGGGCGGCTTTCTACCGGCGTTCCTGTCGCCGGCCCGACGCGCTATCGGCATCGGGGGACTGTTCTGGGTGTTCACCGGCGTAACGGCGTTGGCGCTGGTCCTCGTCGTCCTGATCCTGGACCGCAAAACCATGGACAAGGCGATCGCGGACGCCAAAATCGCGCGCGGAGAAGATCCGGACGAGAAGCCGTCATCCTCCGGCAAAA
>JAZBPJ010000152.1:0-6545 GCA_036351575.1 Lysobacterales bacterium
AAGCAGCGCGACGAGGCGCGGCAGGCGCAGGAAATGCAGGAGCGCCGCCGGGAGCGGGAAGAACAGCTTCGCCAGCAGCGCGAGCGTGAAGCGCTGGAAGCGGAGGAAGCGGCGCGCCGCCAGCGTGAACTGGAAGCCCAGCGCCAGCGCGACGCCCAGGACCGGCTGATGAAGCTGCGCCAGGAGCGCGAGCGCAAGCTGGAAGAGGAGCGCCTCAGGCAGCAGCGCGAACTGGACGAGATCCGGCGCCAGCGCGAAGATGCCGAAAAGCAGCGCAAGCTGGAGGAAGAACGCCTCAAGCAGCTGGAAGCCGAGCGCGAGCGCGTCAAGCAGCAAGAAGCGCAGAAACAGCGCGCAGCGCTGGAGGCGCAGCAGCAGGCTGAGCAGGCGCGTGCATTCCGTGCCGGCCAGCAGGCCACTTTGCGGGAACAGTACGTGGCGACGATCGCGGCCGTGGTTACGGACAACTGGCTGCGGCCGCCGACGGCGCGGGCCGGGCTGCGCTGCACCGTGCGTGTCGTGCAGATTCCGGGCGGCGAGGTGATTTCGTCCAGCCTGGTCGGCCGCTGCAACGGCGACGAGGCGACGCGGCGCTCGATCCTGGCCGCGGTGGACCGCACCGGTATTCTTCCTTATCGTGGCTTCGAGGACGTGTTCTCCCGGGAGATCGAATTCATTTTTACTTACAGTGGTGATTGATAACGTGAACAGACTTGCCAGGCGGATACTCGCTTTTGCCTTCCTGCTGTCCCTTGCCGGGACCGTGCAGGCGCAATTGCAGATCGAGATCGTAGACGGAAATCCCAGCGCGCTGCCGATCGCAGTCGTGCCCTTCGAGTGGCTGGAAGAAGGCTACCCGCCGATCGACACGGTGGAACAGATCGTGGCCAACGACCTGTACCGGTCCGGCCTGTTCGACCCGATGGCGGTCGAGGACATGCCCGACAGGCCCGCCGACGCCGAGGGGATCCGTTTCGGAACCTGGCGGCTGCTGCAAGTCGATTACATCGTGATCGGCAAGGTGCGCACGCCGGCCGACGGGCAGGGGCACGAGATCCACTACCAGCTGTTCGACGTGCACAAGCAGGAACGACTGCTCTCGCGCATCACCACCGTTGGCCCGGGTGACCTCCGTTTCGGGGCGCACAAGGTGTCCGATTCGATCTACGAGGCGCTGACCGGCGTGCCGGGCGCGTTTTCCACGCGCATTGCCTACGTGACCGCCACGGGAACCGGTGGTGAGACTCATTACGAGCTCGTCGTCGCCGACGCCGACGGCTTCGGGCCGCAGTCCATCGTCGGTTCGCCCGAACCGCTGCTTTCACCGGCCTGGTCACCGGACGGCCGCCGCCTGGCGTACGTTTCGTTCGAGCAGGGCAACAGCGCCATCTACGTGCAGGACGTGGCCACGGGCGCCCGGGAACTGGTATCCAGCGGCAAGGGCATCAACGGCGCGCCGGCGTTCTCGCCTGACGGCAGCAAGCTGGCGCTGACCCTGTCGCGCACCGGCAACCCGGAGATTTACGTGCGGGACATGGCGAGCGGGCTTACCAAGCAGATCGTTCAGCACTGGTCCATCGACACCGAACCGGCCTGGTCGCCGGACGGCCGCTACGTGTATTTCACGTCCGACCGGGCGGGCCGGCCGCAGATTTACAAGGTGCCGGCGGGGGGCGGAAACCCCGAGCGGGTGACGCTGGAAGGCGAATACAACGCCCGCGCCAGCATCTCGCCGGACGGCCGCAAAATCGCTGTAGCGCAGGGTAAGGGAAACGAGTATCGTATAGCCGTCTGGGATATCGAGTCCGAACGTTTCACGATCCTGACCCCGGGCCGGATGGACGAGTCGCCGAGCTATGCGCCGAACGGCAGCATGATCCTCTACGCGACCCGTGAAGGCGATCGCGGCGTGCTGTCCGCCGTGTCGGCCGACGGCAGCGTGCGGACCCGCCTGATTCTCAGCGAAGGTGATGTTAGGGAGCCCGCATGGTCACCCGTAATCAGGTAGAATACAAAAACAATTGAATTTACTGCGTGGGGCTGTTGTGGACGGCCCGATCTATAACCAGGAGGTAATGATGAAAAGCGCATGGCGACTGACTCTCGCACTGATGATCACGTTCACGTTTGCGGCTTGCAAATCCACGCCGGAACCGGTCGACGAACCGGCGCAGGTTGAAGAGAAGCCCCCGGTCCAGGTCGATACCAAGCCGGCCCTCGATCCGCGTGACTACACCAACGCCGATAATTTCGACAACCCGGAAAGCCTGTTGTCCAAGCGCGTCATTTACTTCGATTTCGACAAGTCCACGGTGCTGCCGCAGTACCGCCCGATCGTCGAAGCGCATGCAGCCTACCTGGCTTCCAGCAGCAGCGCCCGCATGACGCTCGAAGGCCATGCCGACGAACGTGGTACGCGTGAGTACAATCTTGGCCTCGGCGAACGTCGCGGCAACGCGGTGTCCGGGCTGATGTCGGCCCAGGGCGGCCGCGGCAGCCAGATGAACGTTGTGAGCTACGGTGAAGAACGCCCGACCTGCCGCGTCAGCGACGAGGAATGCTGGGCCATGAATCGCCGCGTGGAGATCGTTTACACGGCCAGGTAACATGTCACAGAGAACGTTCAGAAAAATTCCGATGGCCGGCCTCGCGCTGGCCATCGTTTTATCCGCGCCCCTGCCGGCGCAGGAAGCCGATCCCCAGGTGATGGCCAATCTCGTCGTCCAGGTGCAGGAACTCCAGGACGAGGTTCGAACGCTGCGCGGCATGATGGAAGAGCAGGCCCGGGAACTGGAAAACCTCAAGCGCAGGCAGCGCGACCAGTACCTGGACCTGGACCAGCGCCTTTCGGACGTGTCCAGTGCCCAGCCGCTGGAGCCTGTCCGCTATTCCGGCGGTGAATCCGTCGCGGCGGGGGCCGCCACGCAGGGGACCCCCGTGCAGGACGCGCCCGAAGTGCGCGAGACGGTGGGCGGCGAGTCGGCCGTAACCGGAATCGGTGTGCCGACCACGCAAAGCGAAACCGTGGCGGCGTCCCCGGAAGCGGAAAAGCAGGCCTACGACCAGGCGTTCCAGGCCCTGAAAGAATTGCGCTACGCGGACGCGGCGGATGCCTTCCGTTCGTTCCTCGATCGCTATCCCGACAGCGAGTACGCGGACAACGCGCAGTACTGGCTGGGCGAGTCTTACTACGTCACGCGAAACTACGACATCGCGCTGACCGCGTTCGAGGAGCTGCTGGCGCGCTTTCCGGAGAGCCCCAAGGCGCCCGATGCGCTGCTGAAGGTCGGTTACACGCACTACGAGCTCGAGCAGTGGGACAGCGCCCGCGCGGCCCTGACCCAGGTGCAGGAAAATTACCCGGACAGCACCCTGTCGCGGCTGGCGGAAAACCGGCTGCGCAGCATGCGGATGGAAGGGCATTACTGACCTGAAAATCGCAATGGCGATTTTCAGGTCATCCCGCACTTGATGCGGGATCTTCCCCAGGCCCGCGAAAAGGTCCCGGATATTTGCCTTCGGCAAATTCCGGGATGACGGCAGCAGTAGCGCGGCGTAATGCAATGGCCCCGTCATCCCTGCCATTCTGACCCCAACCCCACACCGCGCTAGAATACGCCCCATGAACGACGTTCCCCCATCCCGCGCAGGCATGCTCAAGATCACCGAGGTCTTTCACTCGCTGCAGGGCGAGGCGCTGCAGGCCGGCCTGCCGACGGTGTTCGTGCGCCTGACCGGCTGCCCGCTGCGCTGCACCTACTGCGACAGCGAGTACGCCTTTTACGGCGGCGACTGGATGAGCTTCGAGCAGATACTCGAGGAAATCGGGAAATACGGGACCCGAAATGTCTGCGTGACCGGCGGAGAGCCCCTGGCGCAGAAGCGCTGCGCGGAATTTCTCGTGCGGCTTTGCGATGCCGGCTACCACGTCTCGCTGGAAACCAGCGGCGCGCTGGATATCGCGATGGCCGACCGCCGCGTGTGCCGGGTCGTTGATTTCAAGACGCCCGGCTCCGGCGAAGAGGGCCGCAACCGCTGGCAGAACGTGGACGAACTGACGGGGCACGACCAGGTCAAGTTCGTGATCTGCTCGCGGCAGGACTACGAATGGGCCCGCGAACAGGTGAAATCCCGCGGGCTGCCGGACCGCTGCGAAGTGCTGTTTTCCCCTTCCTGGGGGCAGGTCGAAGCGGCGGAACTGGCGGACTGGATACTGCAGGACCGGCTGCCGGTGCGTTTCCAGCTGCAGCTGCACAAGCTGCTGTGGGGCGACGAACCGGGACGATGATAGGCTACACGGGGTCAGAGTAAGTGACTTACTCTGACCCCGGTTTTAGGAGCCCGCCATGCGGGCGATAATCACCCACATGAACAAAGAATCCAAAAAAGCAGTCGTCCTCGTATCCGGCGGCCTTGATTCCGCCACCGCCCTGGCGATGGCGAAGGACAGCGGATTCGATTGCCATGCGCTCGCCGTGGATTACGGCCAAAGACACCGGTCCGAACTGGCCGCCGCGAAGCGCGTCACAGCGGCCGCGGGCTCGCCGCTCAAAGTACTGCCGCTGGACCTGCGCGCCATCGGCGGCTCCGCGCTGACCGACGATATCGACGTGCCCGAGGGCGGCACCGAGGGCATACCCGTGACCTACGTGCCGGCACGCAACACCATCATGCTCTCGCTGGCGCTGGGCTGGGCGGAGGTACTCGGCGCCGAGGACATATTTATCGGTGTCAACGCGGTGGACTACTCGGGATACCCGGATTGCCGGCCGGAGTTCATCGCGGCTTACCAGCGCATGGCGAGACTCGCGACCCGGGCGGGCGTCGAGGGCGCGGGCATGACCATCCATACGCCGCTGATCGACCTGAGCAAGGCCGAGATCATTCGGGCCGGCATGCGACTGGGCGTGGATTATTCCCTGACGGTGTCCTGTTACCAGGCGGACGATGACGGCCGCGCCTGCGGCGCCTGCGATTCCTGCCTGATCCGCAGGGACGGCTTCGCGGCAGCGGGGGTTCCGGACCCGACGCGGTACCGGTGATTCAGAAAAAATCCGGCACGCAAACGGCTTGAGCCGGGCCGGTTTTTCACCTACAATTCAGCCCCTTCCCCTCGACGGGCCGTTAGCTCAGCTGGTAGAGCACCGGACTTTTAATCCGTTGGTCGTAGGTTCGAACCCTACACGGCCCACCATTAAAAACAATTACTTATAAATTCAGTCTCGATGTTTTTTGTCTCTGGGTCCTAAATAGGTCCCATTTGTTGCCTGCCTTTCCGGCCAATGGGGGCGTATCGAGGTAATACAGATCGGTGTTAAAGATACTTAAAAAATGCTCAATACCAAGTAATCGCCTGTAAGCATTTATTCGAGGTAACCCAAAGTCCCTGAATATCAGGCCACGTAACGGTTTGAGTTGAATAAGTCGAGAGTTAACAGGCGACGAAAACTACTGCCTGTTAGTTGGGGAAACTACCCGCTGATTTCAGCCTTCCTGGGCCTTGGATGGCCGAAGGTTTCAATAAGGTATTGGTAATGGTCATCCTCTAATGGCTTGGTATGCGGTAAGCCATGAAAATTGATGAATGCCTGGCGTGCCATTGCTGCTTCTTCATCAGAACGGTAACCACCCTCCCGGTATCTCACACCGTTTACTTGCACCTGCCAGGTGAAATTCCCAGGATGATGCTCCCATACTCCCGGGTAGGCGGTTTTGTTGGATCTCATACGCCGGTCCCGGCGATTCATGGACTTCCACCACTTTCCGGTTTTGTCGGGGAGTTTCACCTGTTCAATGTACATACCATGCCTCGTGTTAGCTAAACGACTTACCTGACACTGATGATACAGGCGGTTTGTGGAGGCGTGCGGAGCCAGGCGCAGGCCGTTTTCTCTCTGAAGTAGTACCTAGGCCAAGGGTCAGTGGTGATACGGTCCAGAAACGGCCAGATCGCCGTTCTACAGAAGACCAAACGTGTGACCTGTCCTTCTGGTTGCAGGATGAGCAGTGTGTGGGAAATTCACTTGAACGGGCACCGAAATCAGGTTCCGTTAACCTGCAATAAGCAGAACAAGAACTGGTCGATTTAATGACCTCCGGTATCTCCGGGTTCGGCCAAGTACAGACCTTCGGCTAGGAATACGCCAACGCCAACTTTGTACTTGTCTGGTATGTCGGTCCGACAAGGGTGAACTTTTTGACATCTGCCTTGTCACTGAGGGGACGATTCATAAATTCGCATAGCAATCTGATGCACTTAGATTCACTTGTAGGTTGTATTTACACTAGGTATTCGTTTATTTTTTAAATATGAAACTCTGGATTCTCATTCTAGTCTTGGCCATCAGTGCCCAACCTTTACAGGCTGGGTTCTGTGACATGGACATGGAAAAGAACCAGGAAACATCGCATGAAATGGACCACTCAGGAATGGATCATTCCGATCAAGAGAGCCATAAATGCTGTGATTCGGATGATTCTGATTCACCAACTGGATGTGATAGCAGTATGAATTGTGGTCCCTGCTTCGTCAGCGCTTCCATGAT
>JAZBPJ010000153.1:0-11254 GCA_036351575.1 Lysobacterales bacterium
ACGCCCACCACCGTGGCCAGGGCGGCGCCGGACTGCAGGCCGAACAGGCTGATGGCGGCGGCCACCGCCAGCTCGAAAAAATTGCTGGCCCCGATCAGGGCGGACGGGGCCGCCACGCAGTGCTGGACGCCGAGTTTCCGGTTCAGCCAGTAGGCCAGCCCCGAGTTGAAATACACCTGGATAAGGATGGGGATCGCCAGCAGCAGGATGATGACGGGCTTGGCAATGATCTGGCTGCCCTGGAAGCCGAACAGCAAGACCAGGGTCAGCAGCAGCGCCGAGAGTGAAACCGGGTGCATGCGGTCCAGCACGCGCTTCAGCCGCTCTGGTCCCTGCTCATCCCGCATCAGCCAGCGACGCCACAGGCCGGCAACGATAACCGGCAGCACGATGTAGAGCACCACGGAAAGGAACAGCGTTTCCCAGGGCACGTGGATCGAGGAGATGCCCAGCAGCAGGGCCACGATCGGCGCGAACGCGAATATCATGATGACGTCGTTCAGCGCGACCTGCGACAGCGTGAACCCTGGGTGCCCGTCGCTCAGGTTGCTCCATACGAACACCATGGCCGTGCAGGGCGCGGCCGCCAGCAGGATCAGGCCCGCGATGTAGCTGTCCAGCTGCTCGGCGGGCAGCCAGCCAGCGAACAGGTTGCGAATGAAAAGCCAGCCCAGCAGGGCCATTGAAAACGGCTTCACGCCCCAGTTGATGAACAGCGTGACACCGACCCCTTTCCAGTGCTGCCGGACTTCCTGCAGGGAGTGGAAATCGATCTTCAGCAACATGGGCAGGATCATCAGCCAGATGAGGACCGCCACGGGCAGGTTGACCCGCGCGATTTCCATTTCACCCAGGGCGTCGAACTGGCCCGGCAGCAGTTTTCCAAGAACGATTCCCACGACGATGCAAAGCGCCACCCACAGGCTCAGGTAACGTTCAAAGAAGGGCATTTCGGCGCCGGCGGCGCGGCGGCCGGTGGTTTCACACTGCACGCTCATTCCGGTGATTCCTGCAGCAGGTCGTCGATCAGGTTGCGCACCCGCATTTTTATCTCGTCGCGGGTGGCATGAAAGGTCGCCATGATTTCCTGCTCGGTGCCGCGCGCCTTGGCCGGGTCGCTCAGCGGCCAGTGGAGTTTCCTGACGGCAGGCGGCAGAACGGGGCATTGCTCGTCGGCGTGGCCGCATACGGTGACCACGACGTTGGCAGCAGCAATCATCTCGTCGGTGACGACGGTCGATTCCTGGCCGGAGATATCGATACCGGCCTCGTGCATGGTGGCGATGGCGCGCGGATTCTTGCCGTGGGCCTCGATTCCGGCGGACTGCACGGTAAAGGACTCGCCTCCCAGTTCACGCAGCCACCCCTCGGCGATCTGGGACCGGCAGGAATTGCCGGTGCAAAGAAACATGACATTGATTCGATCAGGCACGGCTGTTCTTCTCCGGAGTTGGCTGGAAACGCGCTTCGCCGCACGGAATCGGCTTCACGCTGCGTTCCCGGCCCTGGTGGTTTCGGTCAGGCAATACTCGGGATGACCGCCGCAGCATTCTTCGCTGAGGTAGTCGATCAGCCCGCGCATGGCGTCGAAATTGGCGCGATAGATCACGTACCGTCCTTCACTGCGGCTGCTCACGATGCCCGCGTGCGAGAGTTCTTTCAGGTGAAAGGTCAGCGTGTTGGGCGGCACGCCGACCTGCGCGGCAATCTCGCCGGCGGGCAGCCCGTTCTGTCCAGCGGCCACGAGGGCACGAAACGCCGACAGGCGGGTCTCCTGGGCGAGCGAGGCAAGTACGGCGACGGCGTTTAACATTTCCATAATCGTAGAATTATAGAAATATAAATCGCTGCGTCAACCTCTTTGCGCAGTGACAGCGATAATTCCTTATTTCCGGATTGCCATGCCTGAAAAAAGATACCGCGGTCCGCGAGTCGCCGGGCTTATTTTTTCAGCCTCTCGACCAGGCCCCGCAGCGATTTCTGGGTCCCCTCGGAGAACCAGATATCGATGAAGCGGTCGCCCCGCGCCTCGTCGTAACCGTCGAAAAACTCGTGCAGGTAACGCCGCGCCATCTCGCGGGTCTGCAGCATCGCGTCACGGGGCAGGGCGAGGCGTTCCTCGCACCATTCGATGGCCCGCGGCACGACGTCCTCGACCGAATCCACGAGTTCGTCGATCATCCCGATCCCGGCAGCTTCCTCGGCCAGCATCAGTTTGCCCTCGGAGATTATCGTGTCCGCGGCGCGCGGCCCGACCAGGTGCACCAGCGCCGCGAAGGGCGGCTCCGGCACGACCAGGCCGATATGGACCTCGTTGAGACCGGTCTTGTAGGGCCCGCGCGGCATGATGCGGTGGTCGCCCAGCACACCGAGCAGGATGCCGCCGGCCGGCGCGTGGCCGGTCATCGCAAAGGCGACGGGCACCGGCAGAGTTGCGATGCGCCGCTGCAGGTCGATGAAACGGTGCCAGAAGTCCGTGAACGCCGGCCGTTCGAGGCCCAGCAGCTCGGGCACGTCCAGGCCCGCGGAAAACATGCCCGGCAGCCCCGAGAGCACCACGGCATCGGCCTCTTTCGCTGCCGACTGCAGTTCGGTGTTCAGCGCGTCGATCATCTCGCTGTTCATGGCGTTGGCCCGCGGCCGGGCCATCTGGATTTCGCGGACGGATCCGTGGTTGCGGATTTCGAGCATGGAGTTCACCGTTCAGCTTCGGTTCAAGAAGCGCAGTCTAGACTCTGGTCATGCCAAACTCAAAGGATGGACACGGCATGAAGCTCGCCTACCGGATCCTGTTCGCCGGCATGCTGGCCATCGTGTTCTGCGGCACGGCCGTGGCATAAGCCCCGGCCGTGCCGCAGTGACCGGTGACCGGGGTCACGATCACCAGGTGTAGTGCGCCGTGTACGTGATCACGGCCTCGCCTTCCGCAGGCACCTTCATGTCGAAACGAATGCGGTTGCTGTTTTCCTTGTCCCAGTCGTGGCTGGCGCCCTCGATGGTCCAGTTGGCCGCGCGGTAAAGGTTCTCCAGCACGGTAACCGTGACGGCGTCGTCCTTGTGGTTGCGCAGCCGGATCTCGAACGTTTCCCACATGTTCCGCGTACGCGTGTCGATACGGAAATCGGTTTGCTTGCGCTCGCCGACGATATCGAAGGCATTGCCCATCTCGATCAGCAGGTCCTCGTTGCGCGGCGTGTGGTCGATCACGTCCTCGCCGATGAATTCCAGGCTGTCGTCCGCGCTGTCGCGCTGCATGACCCGGAACCGGCCCGCCGGCAGCGGCATGCCCAGGCCGTTCTTTTCCTCGTTGCGAAAGCGCAGGTAAACGTTGATATCGGCGTTGCCGTAACGCCCGTAATCCTGGTCGAGCTGCTGGTAGCCGTACCAGTTCATGCCCATGGTCGGGGCGAACACCAGTTCCTTGTCGCACTTCACGCCGCGTGCCGTCGGGAACAGCTGCAGCTGCTTGGTGGAGTTGTCGGGCAGGTCGGCCGGGCGGCCCAGCGTGTACATGTGATACTCGAAAAAGGCCTTTTCGGCGAATCCGGCGTCCGATTCTGCGGCCATCGCCATTTTCATGACCATGTCCCTGCGCTGATTGGGGCGCTCGGCGCGGTTAACGTCGCCGGCGATCAGCTTGAGCTTTGCGTCCTCGAAGCTGGCGCCGGACTGGTTGATGATGCTGACCCAGCCGGACAGGTCCATCGAGCAGCCTTTTTCTTCATCGTAAATCGCACTGTAGTCGGCCCACCAGGTCATTCCCTGGGTTTCATAGGCAATGCGGGTTTGCTGCGGCCCGGCAACGGGGCTGTCCAGCAGCCATTCCAGGGTCGGCCTGGTGATCAGGCCGCCGGGCAGGCTCGAAAAGCGGATGTTGGAGTAACTGCGGATGGCCTGCACCGTGCCGTCGTCCAGTTGCAGTGTGAGTCCGTCGCCGGCGCCCAGCAGGGTGCCTTCGACCAGGTCGACGTGGTCGCCGCGCGGCAGTTCCACGGTGATGCGCTCGCCCAGGTAACGCTGCAGAAGCTTGGCCTGGCTGACCAGGTCGAACTGGAAGCTCTGTTCCAGCACCCGCGTGCGCGGGTCGGTCAGCGAGGAAAACGTGACCGTGGTCGGGTCGATCAGCGCCGCCACGTCGGTCACGCGCAGCGGGTGCAGGCCGCGCTGCAGATCGTAGCCGCGGTCATGGCGGACGATGGCGTAGCCCTGCACCTGGCCGCCGTAGCTGCGGCCGGCGGTGGGCCGGTAGGTTTCCGGTGCGACGGCGCCCGGCTGCATGCGCGAGTAGATGGTCACCGAGTCGCTGCTTTGCATGTCGGCAGCCGCGCCGGCGCTGCCGGCGCCCAGCGCCAGGCCGGCGATGACGGCTTGAGTGATTGAGCGTCGTTTTTGGTTTTTCATGTCAGGTCTCCTTTGTGTTCAACCCCATTAACGCAGAACACCGGGAAACGGGGTTAAAAATGATGGCGCCTTGCGTTTCCGATATCGACTGTCTATAAATGAGCCTCGCGTTCAATGCCGGGGGCAAACAGATTTTCGGCAGGTCCGCCGTTAGCGGGGAGCTCTTTTGACAGATCATGCGAAACTGAGGTTTTCGTCCCGGCTCGGGTTGATCCTGAGCGTGCTCGGCATCGCGGTGGGCACCGGCAACATCTGGCGGTTTCCGCGTATCGCCGCCCAGAACGCCGGCGACGACGGCGCCGGCGCTTTCCTCGTCGCCTGGCTGGTTTTCCTGTTCGTTTGGAGCGTGCCGCTGATCATCGCGGAGTACGCCCTCGGCCGCAAGGGCCGCATGGGTGTCGTGGGAACGTTCGTAAAAATTGCCGGTGGGCGATTTGCCTGGATGGGCGCGTTCGTCGCCTTTGTCGCGACCGCCATCATGTTCTATTACTCCGTCGTGGCAGGCTGGTGTGTCTACTACCTGGTCCAGATGACCGTCGATCCCCTGCCGCTGAGCATCGAGGCGGCCCAGAACACCTGGGACGGTTTCCAGGGAGGTGCGTTCCCGGTTGCATTTCACGCCCTTGCCATGGGCCTTGGCGCCCTGGTCGTTTGGAACGGGATCAAGTCGATCGAGCGCGCAAACCTGGTGCTGATTCCCGCCCTGCTGGCGATCGTACTGATCTCCCTGGTTCGCACCCTGACGCTGGACGGCGCATCCGAGGGCATCGCCTTCCTGTTCACGCCGGACTGGTCCACGCTGTCGAAACCGAGAATCTGGCTCGAAGCACTGACCCAGAACGCCTGGGATACGGGGGCCGGCTGGGGGCTGATCCTGACTTACGGCGCGTATATGCAAAGCCGTCACGGGGTCGTGAAGAACGCATTCATGACGGGTGTCGGCAACAATACGGTCTCCCTGCTGGCGGCGATCATCATCTTCGGAACCGTGTTCGCCATACTCGGCGCCAGCATGAGCCAGGCCGAAATACTTGAGATCATGAAATCGAGCGGGCCCGCAGCCACCGGGCTGACGTTTATCTGGATGCCCCAGCTGTTTGCAAAGATGCCGGGAGGAAGCCTGTTCGCCATGTTGTTTTTCCTCGGGCTCGCATTCGCCGCCTTCAGTTCGCTGATTGCCATGATCGAGCTGAGCACGCGCGTGCTGGTGGATTTCGGCATTGCGCGCCGGCAGGCTATCGTCGGTATCTGCGTCATCGGGTTCAGCCTGGGTATTCCGTCCGCGATCAATCTCGATTTCTTCGCCAACCAGGATTTCGTCTGGGGCGTGGCGCTGATGATTTCCGGCGCGTTCATCGCCTTTGCCGTGATCCGGCATGGCGCCTCGAAGCTCCGTGCCGAGTGCATCGATGAGCAGCCGGGGGACTGGAACGCCGGGCCGCTGTGGGATGCCGCGATACGCTTCGTCATTCCGACGCTCGCTGTGCTGCTGCTGGGCTGGTGGCTGTACCAGGCTGCCCGCGTCTACTCGCCGGATCGCTGGTTCGATCCCCTTGATCCCTTCAGCGTCATGACCTGCCTGGCGCAGTGGGGCATCATGCTGATCGCATTCCTGCTGCTCAACCGCCGTATGGTCGAAAAGATAAGGGGTTCACGGCAAGGCAAGGAATAACCTGGTTCTGCTGCAGTTCGGCAGCGCGCTGCTTTCATTGACGCAAGTCAACGAAGGTTTCGTTGTGCCGGAGTCAAATAAAAAGCGCACATTTCTAAGCAGCCTTGCTCGTCGCGAGGGTCCGTTTTGCGCATGCCATGGAGGGTCGACGACCCCCGTTACCTGTCGGCTGTGCAAAAGGGAGAATAAAATGCAAAGCAAATTACTGCGAGTTCTCGCAGCAGCAGGCGTGTTCCTGCTCATCTCGCCCGTGCAGGCTGGCTTTGACGGCGCCTTCACCAGTGTGCTCAATGACGCCCAGTTGGAGGAAGGCGCGTATACCGGCAGCCGTGCCTTCGGCCGTGTTCGTTTCAAGCTCGATGGCCGCGATGCGGTACTTTGTTACGAGGTCACCGCGAACGGCCTGGAAGGTCTTCCCGAGCAAGCGGTGTTGTTTCCGCGAGTAAGCGGGGCGAGCGCCGATTTCCAGTTGCGATCATTTTCAGGCGATCCGACCCTGGATTGCGTAGGTCCCCTGACGCTTGAAGAACAACGAGCTCTTGCCAAGGGCGCGTATGTCCTGGGACTGACCAGCGACCGTTATCCGGACGGGGAAATCGCCGGCCAGGTCGTACAGGCACCCGAAGTTTCGCCTCTCGTGCCCGGCATCAGTGAGTCCGAACGCCTGGATCTCGATGCCCGCGAGCTTTACGTGCTGCAGAGACTGCTGCAAATGGATTCCGAGGCGTTCTATCGGCTGGCCGCCGAAATCAACCAGAACGGTGTCGCCTACCTGGAAATCGATCCCTCCGGTTCGAACGACGCGCCCCTCGCCAGTGGAAATCAACAGCGTATTGAAATTACCCAGGGCGATATCGACAAGATCGCGAACGCCGTTGAGGGTGCGTTCAATACCGCCATCTCCTGGCTGGAGACGACGGCTGGAAACATTTGGGGCGGGGTACAGGAAATTGGCGAAACGCTGGATGCCGAGCTGAAGCTCGGGGAGACGTTCGCGACTGTCAGCGACACGTTCAAAAAGACGCTGAAACTTCTGTTGGCACTTCGTGAAGGGTACGAAAGTTTCAATGCGGAGGCATTCCGTGGCGACGTGAAGGACTTCTTCACAGACATGCAAGCCGTGGTGAACAAGAGCAGTGATTTGCTGTGCGTCGATTCGTTTCCCGCCATTCAGACCAACAGTGATTTCCTGGGCATTGCGATCGATCTGACGCCGGACGTGCTGCTCTACATCATGAGCAGGGCGTTCGACGCGATATCCCCGGGATGGCACGAGATCCCCGCCACGCTGCTCGGGCCGCTGGGCTCGATCGGCGACCTCTGCGCACCGGTCTCGGCGGCGTACACGCAATCCTCGGGTGCGGTGCTGTCCAAGCAAGCACTCACCGTGCCGCAGATGTGCGAACTCGAATGGCTCGACACGCAGGATACCTATGTCGCGGCGATCTCGCTGCGGGGCGGCGGCCTGCTCGCGACGCTGATCTTCAAGGGCATCGCCGCCTGTGTGCCGCGAGACAAGGTGATCGTAGCAGCCGGAGAAGGAGCGACGGTCTACGCCAATCCCTGGCGTGCGGGGCTCACGGTGCTCGGTGAAATTTCGAACATCGTCTCCTCCGTTGGCGATTTTCTGCTGACCAGTATTTACCGCTGCCAGACGCAGGGTCGCTTCGATGCCCTGGACGATCAACTCGGAACCATCGACGAGACGATCAGTGCGACGCAGCAGACGGTGTTCGAGGTGCAGGCAAACCTGGTAACGCTGGACAAGCGTGACATCGAGCTGAGCCTGCAGCGTTGCGACCCCCTGGTCAGCCTCGTGCTTCCGCGCAGTGTGGGCGGGCAGATCGAGGACGTGGACGCGCTGGTCCAGGAACTCATGGCGAACGCGATGGACGCGGGTTTCGACACGAAAAATGCGGCAAAGTTTGCCGATAGGGCCAATAGGTCGGTCGTGGAACTCGGCGATTACCGCGGCGCATTTCAGAGTTATTGCCAGGCTTACAACCTGATCGTAACGGGACAGGGAACCGACCGCTGAATTGTCATTGCAGGCATCGGGCCTGATCACAACGAAACGCCCGCCCGCCGGCGGGCGTTTTGAACCGTGTGGACGTCAAGAAACCCCGGTAGTCAGTGCTTTTCTTTCGCGATACCCGGCATCCTGGCCAGGAACTGTCCGGTGTAGGAGTGTTTGGCTGCCGCCACCTGCTCCGGCGTGCCCTGCGCGATAATCTCGCCGCCCTTGTCGCCCCCTTCCGGCCCCAGGTCGATGACCCAGTCGGCCGTCTTGATCACGTCCAGGTTGTGCTCGATGACCACCACGGTATTGCCGTGGTCGCGCAGGCGGTGCAATACGCCGAGCAGCAGTTCGATGTCCTGGAAGTGCAGCCCGGTAGTGGGCTCGTCGAGGATGTACAGCGTCTGGCCGGTGTCCCTTTTCGACAACTCTCGCGACAGCTTGATGCGCTGCGCCTCGCCGCCCGACAGCGTGGTCGCGCTCTGGCCGAGCGTGATGTAGGTCAGGCCCACGTCCGCCATGGTCTGTAGTTTACGCGCCACCACCGGCACCGGCTCGAAGAACTCGAGCGCTTCTTCCACGGTCATTTTCAGCACGTCGTGGATACTCTTGCCCTTGTAGGTGACGGTCAGGGTCTCGCGGTTGTAGCGGCGCCCCTTGCATACGTCGCAGGGCACGTAAATGTCCGGCAGGAAGTGCATTTCGACCCGGATCAGGCCGTCGCCCTGGCAGGCCTCGCAGCGCCCGCCCTTGACGTTGAAACTGAACCGGCCCGGCTTGTAGCCGCGCGAACGGGCTTCCTGCGTGCCCGCGAACAGGTCGCGGATCGGCGTGAACAGGCCGGTGTACGTCGCCGGGTTGGAACGCGGCGTGCGGCCGATGGGAGACTGGTCGATATCCACCACCTTGTCGAACAGGTCGAGGTTCTCGACCGAGGCATAGGGCGCCGGGTGCGCGGCGCTGCCGTAGAATTCACGCGCCGCCAGGCGGTGCAGCGTGTCGTTGATCAGCGTGGATTTGCCGGAGCCCGACACGCCGGTCACGCAGACGAACAGTCCGGCCGGAATTTCCAGCGTCACGTTCTTCAGGTTATTTCCGCTGGCGCCGATGACTTTCAGCACGCGGTCCGGATCGATGGCCGCGCGCTGTTTCGGCGTGGGTATTTCTCGCACGCCGGAAAGGTACTGGCCGGTCACAGAGTCCGGGTCGGCTTCGAGATCAGCCGGGGTTCCGCTGAAAATGATGCGGCCCCCGTGCACGCCGGCGCCCGGCCCGATATCGACCACGTGGTCCGCCATGCGAATCGCTTCTTCGTCGTGTTCCACCACGATGACCGTGTTGCCCAGGTCGCGCAGGCGCAGCAGCGTTTTCAGCAGGCGCTCGTTGTCGCGCTGGTGCAGGCCGATGGAGGGTTCGTCCAGGATGTACATCACGCCGACCAGGCCGGCGCCGATCTGGCTGGCCAATCGAATGCGCTGCGCCTCGCCGCCGGACAGGGTGTCCGCCTTGCGGTCGAGCGTCAGGTAATCGAGCCCGACATTGACGAGGAAGCGCAGCCGGTCGTGCACCTCCTTGACGATTTTGCGAGCGATCTCGCCCTTGTGACCCTCCAGTTCGAGGCCGTCAAAAAATGTCAGGCAGGTTTCGATCGGCCAGGCGGTCACCGTGGGCAGGTTGGTATCGGCGACGAATACGTGGCGCGCCTGGCGGTTCAGGCGCTGGCCTTCACATTCCGTGCAGGGCTTCTGCGAGATGTACTTGGACAGTTCCTCGCGCACGATGCGCGAGTCGGTCTCGCGGTAGCGGCGTTCCAGGTTCGGAATGATGCCGGCAAAGGGATGGCGGCGTTTCTGCACGCCACTGTCGCCGAAGTACCGGAACTCGATGATCTCGGTGCCGCTGCCGAACAGCACGATGTCGCGGATTTTTTTCGGCAGGTCCTCGAAAGGCGTGTCGACATCGAAGCCGTAGTGCCGCGATAGCGCCTGGATGATCTGGAAGTAGTAGGCGTTGCGCCGGTCCCAGCCGCGCACCGCGCCGCCGGCCAGGCTGACGTGCGTATTGCTGACCACGCGATCCGGGTCGAAGAACTGGCTGACGCCGAGGCCGTCGCACTCCGGGCAGGCGCCGTTCGGATTGTTGAAACTGAACATGCGCGGTTCGAGTTCCTGCAGACTGTAGTCGCAGTAGGGGCAGGCGTAGCGGGCGCTGAACAGTTTCTCGCCCAGCGCGCTGTCCCCGTCCATCGGCGCGACCACCGCGATGCCGTCGGTCAGCGTGATCGCGGTTTCGAACGACTCGGCCAGGCGCTGCTTGAGGTCCGGGCGCACCTTGATGCGGTCCACCACCACCTCGATGGTGTGCTTGCGCCGCAATTCGAGGGCGGGGGCCTCGTCGAGGTCGTACACGACGCCGTCGATGCGGGCGCGAACGTAGCCCTGGGCGCGCAGTTCATCGAACAGCTGCAGGTGTTCGCCCTTGCGGTCGCGCACGACCGGCGCCAGCAGCATCAGGCGGCTGCCCTCGGGCATGGCGAGCACGTGGTCGACCATCTGGCTGATCGTCTGGGCCTCCAGCGGAATGGCGTGATCCGGGCAGCAGGGCGTGCCGACGCGTGCAAACAGCAGCCTCAGGTAGTCGTAGATCTCGGTGATCGTGCCGACCGTCGAGCGCGGGTTGTGCGAGGTCGACTTCTGTTCGATGGAAATGGCTGGCGACAGTCCCTCGATATGGTCCACGTCCGGTTTTTCCATCATCGACAGGAACTGCCGTGCATAGGCGGACAACGATTCGACGTAGCGGCGCTGGCCCTCGGCATAAATCGTGTCGAAAGCAAGGGACGATTTGCCCGAGCCCGAGAGGCCGGTGATCACGATCAGCTGGTCGCGCGGCAGGTCGAGGTCGATGTTGGCCAGGTTGTGCGTGCGCGCCCCGCGAATGAGGATGTTTTCCATCGACCCGAAATCCAGTCTGCCCAAACGGACTACTATACCCCCACGGCTTGTTGACTGGCAAAGGGATGTTCGGCGTAAAATAGAGCGTTTGGGGCGGTTGACCTTGGCGCGGAAAACGGCTAACATTCTCGCCCTTTTGTAGGGCCGTTCTCACACGGAGCTGGAATCCAATGTACGCAGTATTCAAAACCGGTGGCAAGCAGTACCGAG
>JAZBPJ010000154.1:0-2570 GCA_036351575.1 Lysobacterales bacterium
AACGCGATCTACACGCAGTCGATCAACCTCGGCGGCGAAAACATGCTGGTGGACGTCGCCAAGCTGGGCAACGCGATGATGTATTTCCGCACGCGCGACCTGCGCTACGGCCGCGCCATCGATACCGGCAACGGCTGGCGATTTGAACTGTACGAATCAGCGCAGGACCAGGAACTGGTTGCACGGCTGTTTGACTCGCTCAGGAAGCAGATTCGCCAGGGCTACTTCCAGCTGCCCAATGCCCTTCCGCGGACCATGGAGGCGTCGTCATGAGCTCGCTGAAAATTGCACTGACCCGTTTCCGGGCCGCGTTTTTCGCCGCCCTGCTCTGCCTGCCGCCGGCAGCGCTGGCGCAGGAAGAACAAACCGCAGCCGCGCCGCCGCCGGTGCCCGCAGCCAACCCGCTGAAGACCCAGGACGAACTGCGCGCGGCCTACCAGAAGGAATACGCCTTTCTCGAGGCCCAGGTACGCGAACTCCAGGCCCGTCTGAACGAGTTCGACAGGACTTCGCGCGCAGCTGAAGCCGACAAGGAGGCGCTGATCGACCGGGTCGAAGGCGAATATATCGACCTGCAAACCCGCGGCGAACGCATCAACAACCTGCTGACCGAGGCCGAACGCCAGATCAACGCGGTGGAAGACAGCCGCTCGACCCTCGAAGCGACCTTCCTGCAGGCCGGCTCCACGCTCGAGCCCTACGGCATCGAGGAAATCCGCAGCGAGGAGTATCTCGCCAGCCCCGACGGTGAGAAGATCGCGACACTGTTCGATCACACCCTGGAACTGACAGCCGGGCTCGGAAAGCTCCGCAGCGAGGACGGCGTGTTTTTCCTGTCCGACGGCACCGAGGTCAGCGGCAAGATCGTGCACGTAGGCAATATCGCCTCGTTCGGCGTGGCCGGCGAGGCCGGCGGCGCGCTGGCGCCGGCGGGCGACGACCGGTTCAAGGTCTGGGCTGCTTCGTCACCTGGCGCCGCGCTCGCGCTGGCAAATGGCCGGGCGCCGGAAGTACTCGACATCTTCCTGTACGAATCGACCACCAAGGCCATCGAGGAACGGGAAGGCAAGACCCTGGTCGGCGTGATCAACAGCGGCGGCACCATCGGCTGGATCATCGTCGGCCTCGGTGCGCTGGCCGCCCTGCTGATCGTTCTGCGCGTCATTTTCCTGCGCAGCGCCAGCGCCAACACCGGCAAGGTGGATCGCGAAATCGGCGACCTGGTCGAGCAGAAAAAAGTGAAAGAAGCGCTCCAGGCGGCCAAGAAACTCAAGGGCTCGGCCGCCAACGTGGTCAGTGCGGCCCTGCGCAACCTGGACCGCGACCGCGCGCACATCGAGGACATCATTTCCGAGCAGATCCTGCACGAATCGGCGCACCTGAACCGCTTCGGCGCGTTCATCATCGTGATTGCCGCGGTTGCCCCCCTGCTGGGCCTGCTCGGCACGGTAACCGGCATGATCGCGACCTTCGACATCATCACCGAGTTCGGCACCGGCGATCCGAAGCTGCTTTCCAGCGGTATTTCCATCGCGCTGGTGACGACCGAGCTCGGACTGGCGGTCGCCATTCCGGCCCTGATCTTCGGCAACCTGCTTTCCGGCTGGGCCGAAACCATCAAGGACGACATGGAGAAGGCGGCGCTGCACGTGATCAACCGTTACAAGCAGAAGCCGCAGACAGAGACCACAGAGACCGGGACGGCCTGACAGAACCATGGAAGGCATCTGGCAGATCATCCTCGACTACGTCGACGCCGGCGGCTGGGTCATGCCCCCGCTGCTGCTGTCGACGCTGGTGCTGTGGTTCGCCATCGGTTACCGCTTCGCGGCCCTGAAGCGCGGAACGCAGCGCGACGTTCGCAACCTTTTGCGGCGCGCCACCAAGAAGAACGAAAAGCTGCCGAAAAACAATGGCGTCCTCGTGCGGGCGCTCAAAAAAGGCCTTGAACTGAAAGAAAAACACCAGGATGACCTCCGCTATTACCTGGACGATGCGTTCTGGGAAGAAGAAAAGAGCGTCCGCATGTTCAACCGGCTGATCCTGACCATCGTCGCGGCGGCTCCGCTGCTGGGACTTCTCGGGACGGTGATCGGCATGATCGAGACCTTTGACTCGCTCGGCGACATGTCGCTGTTTTCGCAGTCCGGCGGTATTGCCGGCGGCATTTCCCAGGCCCTGATCACGACGCAGATGGGCCTGGCCGTGGCCATTCCCGGGCTGATCGTCAACGGCATGCTGGTGCGCAAGCAAAAACGCATCGAGCTGGAACTGGCCCAGCTCAAGGACATGCTGTGCGCAGACCACAAACAAATTAAAGGTAGCTAGCCATGCGTTATCGCGAAAAGAAAGAGGACATGCAGGACATCAACATCTCGCCATTGATCGACATGGTGTTCATCCTGCTGATTTTCTTCATGGTCAGTACGACCTTCGTCAAGGACATGAAACTCGACCTCGACCGGCCGGCAGCCGCCAGCAGCGTCACCGCCTCGACCAAGGCCATTCGCCTGTACATCGACAACAACGGCGACACCTACCTGGACGGCGAGCCGGTGCAGATCTGGGTC
>JAZBPJ010000155.1:0-23944 GCA_036351575.1 Lysobacterales bacterium
CGGCCCGATGGTTTGGGTCGACTCATGGCCTGCGGCCTGGCTTGGCTTCCCTCGGGTTCGACCCTCATTGCCGGGTCGCCCTGGAGGTACGTCCCTGCTACCTTCAGGGCTCGATTGGCCGTCCGGGCCAATCGACCCTATGAGAGTCGAATCCTCGGCGCAGGCTTTTATATTCGTCCGACCCAATCCATCGGGCCGAGTGGCTGCTGGACGTTCAAGCAGTCGAATCCAGCCCGCACGGACGGGACCGCCCGTGAGGTCGTCCTCTACCATACGGGCTCGATTGGCCATCCAGGCCAATCGTCCCTATGCGGCCTGGATACTCGGCGCTGAAGCCTAATGTTCGCCCGCCGGAATAAATGGAGAGGCTCAGAACGAGCCAACTTCAGGCCGCGGTGCCGACAGGTCCTTTGCGGGACTTAAGAGGACAGGACGTCCTCTTAGGAGCGACACATGGAAGTGCCTGGAAAGGAGCGTTCCCGAAAAGGGCCTGTCGGCATCGAGGCCGTGTAAATCTGGGGGCAACACACTAGTTGGCCCGATGGTCAGCGATCCTCGCCTCGCAGGGCCTCCACCTCGGCCTGCAGCCGTGCGGCCGATACCTCTGAAGCCGGTACCGGCTTGCCCACCCGCATTTCGATCACGGACCACAGCTTGTAGGGACGGCGCTTGTGCAGCGGATCGCGGCGGCTGAACATTGATCCCCACAGATTGCACAGTGCGATCGGCACCACGTCGACCGGCTGCCTGGCGACCATCCGCTCGACCCCCGGCTTGAAAGGCTGGATTTCACCGTCCCGCGTGATGCCGCCTTCCGGAAAGATGCCCAGTACGTCACCCTCTTCCAGCACGCCTTCCATGCGCCGATAGGCCGTTTCCAGGATTGCGGGCGCTTCTGAACGGCCGGCGATGGGTATGGCCTTGCCGGTTTTGAAGATGAACTTCAGCAGCGGTATTTCGTAGATCTTGTGGTACATCACGAAACGGACCGGACGCCGGATCATGCCGCCCAGGATCAGCGGATCGACGAAGCTCACGTGGTTGCTGGCGACGATCACCGCGCCTTCCTCCGGAATGTTTTCCAGGCCGCTCACGCGCACCCGGTAGATCGTATGGATCAGGATCCAGATCAGGAAACGCATCAGGAACTCGGGCACCAGCGTGAAGATGTATACCGCCACGAGCGCGTTCAGTATCGCCGTGATCAGGAAGAGGTCCGGTATGGACAGCCCGGCCGGGCCCAGTATGAGCATGGCCATGACCGCGGCGATGACCATGAACAGCGCGTTCAGGATGTTCAGCCCGGCGATGACGCGCGAGCGATGGCTGGGTTTCGAACGGGACTGGACCAGGGCGTACAGCGGCACGATGTAAAAACCGCCGAATACGCCGATCAGCATCAGGTCGGCAATGATGCGCCAGTTGGCTGCCTCGGACAGGAAGGCGCCAAACGTGACCTGGGCCCCGGGCTGCGCGGGCGATGCGAAAAAGAGGTCGAGGCCGAACAGGGTCAGGCCGATCGCGCCGAATGGCACGAGGCCGATTTCGACCTGCTTGCCGGACAGCTTCTCGCACAGCAGCGAACCCGTGCTGATGCCGACGATGAACAGCGCCAGCAGGCCCGACATCAGGTTTTCGTCGCCGCCGAGCACATTCTGGCTGTAGCTGGGGATCTGCACGAGGAAGGTCGCGCCGAAAAACCAGAACCAGGAAATGCCCAGCACGGCGTTCAGCACGACCCGGTTCTCGTTGAGGAACTTCAGGTTGTTGAAGGTTTCGCTGAAGATGTTCCAGTTGATCTCCAGCTTCGGCGCTTCGGGTTCGCAGCGCGGAATCTTGAGGCTGAACAGCCAGCCGGTCGCGGCGACGGCCAGGCCCGCAGCTGCCACCCACCAGGGCCACTCCACCTCGATGCCGGCCAGCTGGGGCCCCGCGATGGTGCCGGCAAGGATGGCGACGAAGGTACCCATTTCCACCAGCGCGTTGCCGCCGACCAGTTCTTCACGACGCAGGATCTGCGGCAGGATGCCGTACTTGATGGGGCCGAAAACGGTCGACTGCAGTCCAAGCAGGAACAGCACGAAAAGCAGCACCGGCAAACTGCTTAGCCAGAACCCGAGCGTGGCCAGCAGCATGATGAACACTTCGAACAGCTTGACATATCGAATCTGGACCGACTTCTCGAACTTGTCCGCAAACTGGCCGAAGAGCGCGGAGAAGAGAAAAAAGGGCAGGATGAACAGCAGTGCGCTGAGGTTGACGATCTGGTCGGTGTTCAGGCCGGCCATCCGGCTGCCCTGGAATACGAGCAGCGCCGCCAGCGCGTTCTTGAATATATTGTCGTTGAAGGCGCCCAGGCCCTGGGTCATGAAGAACGGCATGAAGCGCCGTTCAGTGAAGAGCCTGAACTGCGAATGATCAGCCATTGGCAATAGTGGTCAATACGCCCGCAATGGTTGCCGTCATCATTGTCGCCAGTGTGCCGCCGAGAACGGCGAGCAGGCCCAGTCGCGCCAGGTCCGATTTGCGATCAGGCGCGATGCCGCCGATGCCGCCGATCTGGATCGCGATGGACGAAAAGTTGGCAAATCCGCACAGCGCGTAGGTGGAGACCAGCACCGCCTTGGGGCTGAGCGTGTCCTGTACTTCCGTGAGTGCGGCGTAAGCCACGAATTCGTTGGTGACGACTTTCTGCCCGATAAGCCCGCCGACCGTCACCGCGTCCGACCAGGGAACGCCGATCACCCAGGCCATGGGGGAGAGCACGAAGCCGAGCAGGGTGGCGAGGTTCAGCGACCGGCCGGTCCATTCCTCGAAGCCGATCAGGCCGCCCAGGGCGTTGAGGGGGTAGTCGATCATCGCGATCAAGGCGATGAACGCCAGCAGCATCGCACCCACGTTCAGTGCCAGGCGCCAGCCGTCCCCGGCGCCGTTGGCGGCAGCCTCGATGACGTTCGTTGCCGTTTTCTCGACGTGCAGCTTCACCGAGCCCGCGGTCAGGGATTCACCGGTCTCCGGCCGCAGGATCTTGGCGATCACGATGGTCGCGGGCGCAGCCATGATGCTGGCCGAGAGCAGGTGCTTGGCGTAGTAAACGCGCATGGCTTCGTCGCCGCCGCCGAGCATGGTGATGTAGGCGGCCAGCACGCCGCCGGCGATGGTGGCCATGCCGCCGACCATCATGGTGAACAGTTCGGACTCGGTCATCTTGCTGATATAGGGACGCACCACCAGCGGCGCCTCGGTTTGCCCGACGAATACGTTGGCCGCGACCGACAGGGACTCCGAGCCGGAGACGCGCATGATCTTGAACATCACCCAGGCCATGCCCTGAACCACCTTCTGCATGATGCCGAGGTGGTAGAGCACGCCCATCAGCGAGGCAAAGAAGATGATGGTGGGCAGGACCTGGAACGCGAAAATGAAGCCCAGGGTGGACGGATCCGCCAGTTCGCCGAAAATGAACGCCGCGCCGTCCATTGAAAACCCGATCACGGTGACGAAGATCCGGCTCAATCCTTCAAAAAACGCGCGACCGCCCGGAACGAGAATCACGATGACGGCGAATACGAGCTGCAGGGCGATGCCCGTCACGATCAGACGCAGATTGATGGCTTTCCGGTTTCCGGAAAAGAGAAAAGCGATACCGACCAGCACGGCCAGCCCGAAGATTCCGAAGGCGATGGTACCCAGCATGCGGCGCAGTCCTCACTTTCTGTTTGCGGGGCAGTATAACGATGTCGATGAAGTTTAGTCCGATTTCTTTAGCTGAACCGATATACTGTCGCCTTTAAAAATGGCGCGATTCCGCAAAATGAAGAACCGCTCGCAACACGCAGAAAAAGACATTCGCTACCATGCCGCGACGGCGCACGACTACGACGCGGTGGTGGTTCACCCCCGCGAATTGGCCAATGAAATCCTGTTCGGAGAGATCGAAGCCGCGATTCCGCAAGGCGGGCGCATGCTCGATCTAGGCTGCGGCACCGGGCACAGCGTGCTGCGCTTCGGTCAGCGCTTCGACGCCGTTGTCGGTGTCGATCACAGTCCGGAAATGCTGGCGCAGGCGCTCGCCAAGCTCGAGACATCGCAGTCGAACAACGTCGTGCTGCTGTGCCAGAACCTGTTCGACTTCATCGGCAGCGTGACGACGCGCTTTGATTTCATAACGGCCATCGGCTGCTTTCACCACCTGCAGCCCGAGACACTGCCCGGAGTGCTGCGGTCAGTTTCGAGAATCCTGCGGCCAGGAGGGCGTGTGCTGATCGCCGATCCCATCCGGGTCGATCTTTCCAAGCAGCCGGCGGAAGTGGCTGAATGGAATGCCGCGTCCGTCGCCATCGGCCTGGATTTCACGTCGGACGAAGAAGAAGCGGATGAGGCTCCGCTGGACCACGCCGCGCTGATCGACGCCCTGTCCGGCGCCGGGCTGGAACCGGTCGCCGAGACGCGCGGCTGGGAACTGTTTCCCCACGCGTTGCCGCCATCCGCAGAAGACCGCAGGGAAATCACCCGGCTGCACCGTGCGTTCGGAAGCAGTGGAAACGTGCTGTGCACGGTATACCGAAAACCCTGAGCCGGCCCGGTCGGGACCGCCAGGGGCAGTGACAGGGCACGACCGAGGCTATAGCATAAAAGGGGCATATGTCTTCCAAAAAACCCGGGCTTTATTTTCTCCTGATCAGCGTTCACGGACTCATTCGGGGTCGTGACCTGGAACTCGGCCGCGATGCGGATACGGGGGGTCAGACCCTTTACGTCGTCGAACTCGCCCGCGCACTGGGTGAACTCGAATCTGTCTCCCGCGTGGACCTTCTGACGCGCCGAATCGAAGATCCCGCCGTCGATGACGACTACGCGCAAGCCGAGGAGTGGATCTCTGAGAAGGTGCGCATTGTGCGTATCGATGCGGGCCCCGACGAGTACATTCCCAAGGAACAGCTCTGGGACCATCTCGATAACTTCACCGACAACGTGGCGCACTGGCTGGGAGAACAGCCGCGGATGCCGGATGTCGTTCACAGCCATTATGCCGATGCGGGTTACGTGGGCGTGCGCCTGGCGCATCTGCTGGCCAGGCCGCTGGTGCACACGGGCCACTCGCTGGGCCGGGACAAGCGCAAACGCCTGCTTGCGCGTGGCGTGAGCCGTGAGGCGATCGAGAAAACCTACAACATGAGCCGTCGCGTCGCCGCAGAGGAAGAGTTGCTGGCCAACGCGGACCTGGTGATAACCAGTACGCGCAATGAAATCGATTCGCAGTACGGCCTGTACGACTATTACAACCCGGACTGCATGACGGTGATTCCTCCGGGCACCGACCTGGGCCGTTTTCGTCCGCCCAAAGACGGGGAGTCGTTCGGCGTGATGCAAAAAGTCACCCCGTTCCTGCGCCAGCCCGATAAGCCGCTGGTCATGGCGCTGTCCCGCCCGGACGAACGCAAGAACATCCCGGTGTTGCTGGAAGCGTTCGGACGCAGCCAAAAACTGCGGGATATGGCCAACCTGCTGATCGTCGCGGGCAACCGCGATGACATCCGGGACCTGGAGCAGGGCGCGCAGTCGGTGCTGATCGGGCTTTTGCTGGATCTCGACAGGCACGACCTGTGGGGTTCGGTGGCGATGCCGAAGCACCACACCCCGGATGATGTCGGCGAATTTTACCGGGCAGCGGCCGCCGGCCGAGGGGTTTTCATCAACCCGGCGCTGACCGAGCCGTTCGGGCTGACGCTGCTGGAAGCGGCCGCCTGCGGCCTGCCGCTGGTCGCCACCGAAAACGGCGGGCCGGTGGATATCCTTTCGAATTGTGAAAACGGAATCCTGGTCAATCCCCTCGATGCCGACGCCATCGCCGAGGCGCTTCTCGAACTGCTCCGTGATGAAGCACGCTGGGAGAAAGCCTCGAAAAACGGGCTGAAAGGCGTGCGGCGGCACTACACCTGGGAGGCCCACGCCCGGAGCTATGTCGAGCAGGTCAGTGAAATCATCGGCAAGCCGAGGCGCGAACTGGTTGCCTGGCCGGTCGGACAGGGAGCCAAGTACCGCGACCGCGCCCTGTTCACCGACATCGACCAGACGCTGCTGGGGGACCCGGAAGCGCTCGCGGAGTTTTGCGAGGTCATCAAGCGGGTTCGCAAGCACGTGGCCTTTGGTATCGTTACCGGCCGCAGCAAGGATTCCGCGCTTGCCGTGCTGCGCAAGCACGGTGTGCCGCGACCGGACGTTCTGATCAGCGACCTGGGCACCCAGGTTCGATACGGCCTGGACTTGAACAAGGACCGTCACTGGATCGAACACATCGACCACGACTGGAACAGGGTCCGGGTCCGGCGCCTGCTTGACGACTTGCCCGGCCTGGAATTGCAGGAGCGTGCGAAAAGGGGGCCGTACAAGATTTCCTATTTTTACGATCCGGAGCGGGCGCCTGCCGTCGAGGAAATCACGACGCTGCTGCATCAGAACGAATTGAACGCCAACGTGATCATGTCGTTCGGCCAGTTCCTCGATGTCATTCCGGCCAGGGCCTCCAAGGGACAGGCTCTGCGCTACGCGGCGCTGCGCCTGGACATTCCCCTCGAACGCATCCTGGTCGCCGGCGGTTCCGGTGCGGACGAGGACATGATCCGGGGCAATGCGATGGCCGTGGTGGTGGCGAACCGGCACCCCGAGGAACTCTCGGAGCTGGTCAACCTGGAGCGGGTTTATTTCTCAGATCGAGCCCATGCAGGCGGCCTTCTCGACGCCATCGAGCACTATGATTTCCTCAACCTTTCCGACGGAGCCGATACCCGATGAGCCGGCGACCCTGTATTTTTGGCGAGGTGCTTTTCGATCTTTTCCCCGACGGTCGCCGCGTATTGGGCGGGGCGCCGTTCAACGTGGCCTGGAACCTCAAAGCGCTGGATGAGGATCCGGTGTTTATCAGCCGGGTCGGTACTGACGCGAACGGTCTGAGCGTGCGCACGGCAATGCAGGTCTGGGGAATGAGCCAGGAATATCTTCAGCTCGGCGCGAGCGAACACACCGGTGAGGTCCGGGTCAGGATCGAGGACGGCGAGCCGTTCTACGACATCGTGCACCCGGTGGCCTGGGACGCGATCGAGGCGCCCGACCCCATGCCGCAGGCCGGGCTTCTGTACCACGGCAGCCTGGCGCTGCGCAGCCCTCAGTCACGCGAGGCGTTTGCAGCGCTGCGCGCGGCGAACCCCGGCACCGTTTTCCTGGATGTGAATCTTCGTGATCCCTGGTGGGACGAAGCGGCCGTCGTGAAAATGCTCCAGGGCGCCGACTGGGCCAAGTTCAACGAGTCGGAATTCGACCGGCTGGCGCCGGCAGGCGACAGCACGGAATCACGCGCACGGGCCGCGATCGAGCGTTTCGGGCTGCGTGCACTGCTGCTGACCGCGGGTGAACGCGGGGCCTGCCTTTTCACGGCGGACGGCGCAGCGTTTCGGACCGAACCGGCGGATGCGGTTGAAATCGTCGACACGGTCGGCGCCGGCGACGCCTTCGCGGCCGTTACGATCCTGGGCATCCTGCGCGGCTGGCCTTACCAGTCCTGTCTCGACCGGGCACAGGCGTTCGCCTCGGCGCTGCTTGGCCAGCGCGGTGCAACCGTGCACGACCCCGCCTTTTATGCAGGGTTTACACGCGCCTGGTCGAAGCAGTAAGGGTTGCCTGTCTTGTACGAGCAGGTTTCTCATTCTCTCCTGAACCGTATCCTGGACCAGCTGCGGCCGGACGTGCGCAAGAAGGACCTGCGCCATTTCTATACGCGCCTCGGCGCCAATTTTTACGCCATCTATTCCCTGTTCCAGCTGCTGTACGGCAGGCGGGACGATTTCGAGGAACAGATGCGGCGCGTGGTCGAGGTCATGACCGTGAATTACATCAAGCGCCGCAACGGTCTCAAGAAACGCGACCGCATGCGTGAATCGGACCACAACTGGTTCCTGAGCCAGGAGTGGGTGGCGATGGCCCTGTATACCAATTCGTTTGCCGGTGACGTGAACGGTCTCAGGGAGAAGCTGGGCTACCTGCAGGAACTGGGCGTGAACCTGCTGCACGTGATGCCGGTTCTTAAATGCCCGCCCGGCGCGAGTGACGGCGGCTATGCCGTGAGCGACTACCGCGACGTCGATGAGCGTATCGGTACGCTTGAAGATCTCAACCAGCTGGCGCGCGACCTGCACGGGCGCGACATGCTGCTGACGCTGGACGTGGTGGTGAACCATGTCTCAGATCAGCACGAGTGGGCGCGCAGGGCTTGCGCCGGTGAAAAGAAATACCAGGACTATTTCTACGTCTTTGACAACCGGGATGTGCCGGACATGTTCGAGGAGACCATGCCGGAGGTTTTTCCGGAGCATGCGCCGGGTAATTTCACCTGGAACGACGAGATGCAGAAGTGGGTAATGACCGTTTTCAACAACTACCAGTGGGATCTCAACTGGTCGAACCCGGCGGTCTTCATCGAAATGCTGGACGTGCTGATGTTCTGGGCCAACCAGGGCGCGGATATTCTGCGGCTCGACGCCGTCGCGTTCCTGTGGAAGAAAATCGGCACGACCTGTCAGAACGAACGCGAGGCGCACCTGATCCTGCAGCTGCTCAAGGACTGCTGCCAGGTGACGGCGCCGGGTGTGCTGTTCATTGCCGAAGCGATTGTGGCGCCCGTGGAGATCACCAAGTATTTCGGCGAGGACGCAGTGATCGCCAAGGAATGCGAAATTGCCTACAACGCCACGTTCATGGCGCTGCTCTGGGATGCCGTGGCGACCCGCAACGCCCGGCTGCTGGGCCAGGGAATCCGCAGCCTGCCCAGCAAGCTGGACCGCGCCACCTGGCTGAACTACGTGCGCTGCCACGATGACATCGGCCTCGGCTTCGACGACGCCGACGTGGCGCGCGCGGGCTACGATCCGGCTTCGCACCGGGCGTTTCTGCTCGACTATTTCACCGGTGCTTTCGAGGGCTCAAGTGCGCGGGGCCTGCCCTTCGGCCGCGATGAAAAAAGCGGGGATGCGCGCATTTCCGGTTCGCTGGCCTCGCTGGCCGGATTGGAAACCGCCCTCGAGCAGGACGATGAGCAAGCCATCGACGAGAGTATCGAGCGGATCCTGCTGCTGCACGGCATGATCATGTCGTTTGGCGGTATTCCCCTGCTGTACTACGGTGACGAGATCGGCATGCTCAACGATTATTCCTTCCTGGAGGACGAGGCCAAGGCGCAGGACGCGCGGTGGATTCACCGGCCGGAAATCGACTGGGACAAGGCCGAGCGCCGCTACCGCCACGGCACGCTGGAGCAGCGGCTGTTCGACGGCATCGCGCGGATGATATCGGCGCGCAGGCAAATTCCCGCTTTTGCCGATTTCAACAACCGGGAACTGATCGACACCGGCAACCCGCACCTGTTCGTATTCATGCGCAGCAACCCGTTCGACCTGAACGACGATGTGCTGGTCGTGGCGAATTTCGACGATTCACCCCAAACGCTCGACCTCGCGGATATCGGCAATCGCAGCCGTTTCGGTTTCGGTCAGCTGCGTGACCTGCTGAGCGGCGAAGCCCCGGCGCAGTTTCGTGACCGCCTCGTGGTGCCGCCCCGGCGGTTTTACTGGTTGAGCACCCGCTGACCGGTCCGGTTCCAGCGGGCTTCGCTTGCGGCCTGCGACCGCTGCTCAGCCGTCCGTGTCGAACAGGCCGTAGTGCGCCGCGCCTTCGAGCACGCCGCCGGTGTAATAGCCGTTCAGGTCCCTGAATCCTCCTTTTGCGAAATAGACCTTGAGTTTCGGATTTTCCTGCATCGCGGCGCGCACGTTTTCCACCAGTTGCTCGTCCGCGTTGCGCACCAGCACGCCGGAAAAACCCGCGGTCAGCGGAAAGATGTCGTTGCCGCTGTCGCCGCAGAATACGACCTCGCCCTTTTCGCAGCCGTGCGTTTCAGCGACGTATTCCAGCGCCGTCTGTTTCGTCGCGCTGTCGGGCAGCACGTCGACCAGGCCCTTGTCCGCCATCGAGTCGTAGCTGTAAATGATGACCTCGTCGTAGCGTCCAGCGATACGTTCGTTCACGGCGGCGATGATTTCATCGCGGCGCGCGTGGTCGGCGTAATAGCTCTGCTTGAAGGGGTTCTGGTGTTCCGCTTCCTGCTCGACGAGACCGTCGATGCCGACGAGATCGGCCGTGACCCGGTCCGCGTCCCAGCGCGGACTGACACGCTGTACATGGTATGTCCAGCCATCGTCGAACTGCCATTCGCCGCCGACCCGCTTGCGGATGGACGTGCCGACGTCGCCGATCAGGATGTCGGGATGGCGCACGCCGAATTCGCGAACAGCCGCCTCGGTGAGCGCCAGGTTCCGCCCCGTCACGTAGACGACGAGCACGCCGTGTTCGCGGGTCATTTCGTTGAACAGGCCGATGGCCTGGGGATCGGCCGCCCAGTGCCCGTTCGGCAGCAGGGTGCGGTCCATGTCGGTGGCGAGAATCTTCATGTGTATGCCCTGTGTAGGTATTAGCGCGCGAAGCGCATGACGTCGCCGATGCCGTTTCCATCCGAGTGCGACACGGTAAAGCCGTGACCGTGCAGGTTGGCTTCGAGAATGGCGTAGGCACTGCCGTTGCGCCAGGTCAGGTGCAGGCGATCGGATGCTGTCTCGCTGATTTCCAGGTTGCCGCGAAACGCGGCGTGGGTGTTGCGCAGGCGCAGCAGCCTGACCTGGTTCTTTACGACCTCGGATTCGAGACCGCTGCGTACATCGGCCAGAGACAGCGTCGTGCGGTTGATTTCCTTGTGGCCGCCCGTGCCGCCGCGGTCGGCTGCCGCATAGTCGTTGCGGCCGGCAAACAGGTCCAGGTACCAGACCTGCGGAATGCCGGGCGTGAACATCTGGATGGCGCGCGCCAACAGCAATTTCTGGTCGTCTTCGCCCAGCGCGCTGTAAAACGTCGCGTTGACCTGGTAGTACGAGATTTTCCTGCCGTCGCTTCCGTACAGGTTCTTGACGCGTCCGCCGCGTTCCATGATGTTGTCGATGACGTTCTCGATTTCCCGGTCCGTCAGCAGGCCCGCGCGATATTCACCGTTGGCCTCCTTGCCGCGAAGATCGAGCACCGGGATGCCGTCGTGGCAGCCCAGCATGTTGATCGTTTGGATGTTCTTTTCAACCAGTTCCCTGATCCAGCGCAAAAGGGGGCCGTTCACTCCGCGGTCGAGCGCGTCTATGACCAGCCCCGGCAGGAAAAAGTCGTACACCGGAAAGCCGTGGGCGGCCACTTCTTCGTGCAGCCCGCTGCCATATTCGGCGTGGATTTCGGGGAGCAGGGTCAGCCCGTGTTTCAGGGCCAGTTTCCTGAGCCGACCGAGGTAATCCCAGGTTCCCGGTTTATTGAAAAAGTTCTGTTCGCCCACTGCCTTGTGCAGGTAGGCGAAGGCGTCCAGGCGAACCAGCCTGGCGCCGTAAGCGGCCAGTTTTTCCAGCGTTTCATCGTAAAACGCCCAGACCTTTTCGGACTGTGCGTTGAGATCCATCTGGCCAAGGTACTGGCGTTTCTGTTCCACCAGGGAAACGATGGCCTCGCGGTGTTCACCCAGTTCGCAGGTGCGGAAGTCCTCCAGGGCCGCGATCGCCGTGTTGACAAGCAGCATCAGCATCTCGGCGCGCTCCGCTTCGAGGCCGTCGATTTCAGCCATGTCCTCCGCGGTCAGCGGCTGGTAATTCACTTCCTGGTAAAAGGTGTTCCAGTACGGCCGCTCCGAGCCGTCCGGAAAGCGCACTTTCAGGATCGGCAGTTCCGGTTTGCGCATGAACAGGCGGTCCAGGTATTCCTGCCTGGGAATGATGTAGCCCTCTGAACCCATCTCGCCTGCACCGGCCCAGAATGCGTTCCAGTCGATGAAAAAATCACGGTATTCCGACAGGTCGCCGTTCTGAACCATGTCCTGGAATTGCGGCGAAGCCACGGACAGGTGGTTCAGCACCAGGTCGAACTTGAAGCCGATGTTCAGGGCGGCCGCTTTCTGCAGATCGGTTTCGTCGGCCAGTTCCTCGTTCAGATCGTAATCGATAACGGAAAAACCCCGGTCGAGGTCGCTGTGAAAAAACGTCGGCAGCACGTAAAACAGGGAGAAGGCATCCTGCATGGCGGGGTTGCCCAGCAGGTTCAGGGAATCCGCCAACGTACATCCGATGCTTTCCGGGTAAGCGTTGAACATCACGCCGCCGGGCAATGTCTGCGTGGCGTTTTTATTGGAAACTGACATGTAATATCCGGAGCTTATTTAAAAAAACCGGCGGCATCACCGGCAAACTGACGGCTATTCTAGCCAAGATTGAACGTTCTTGTAGTCCTGAACTTGCCCCGGCAAGTCCGTTTCCGTTCCAACTCGAATATTCGTCCGTTTGGGGCCGACCCCTATTGCTTACGGGGAGGAGTAAAGCGAGCGCGCTTTCTGTTCAAGCCGAACCCGCTCTGCCGGATTTCGCTGGTTGGACGCGATATGGGCGTATTGAGCGTAGATTCGCGCTCGCAGGCTGTCGTTCCAGGGGGCCATGGCCAACGTGGCGTCGAAATAGCGGTAATGCTCCGCCAGTGTCATGCCGTTCAAGAATTGCAGGAAACCAAAAAGATACCTGTATTCGGCTCTCAGCGTCTGGTCAAACTGCTCTTGCAGGTTCGCATTCAGTTCAAGGTCCTTGACGAACGCGGAATGGCTGCTTCGTTTGAGTTCGATCAGGAAGCTGTGATTGCTCACAACGTGCCGCTCCCTGTTTTTTGCATACTCCCACGGGTAGTAAAACTCGTATCTCGGGTGGTCAAGGGTATTGACGCCGGCGTCGCTCACGGCGTTGCGCAGAACGCGGTCAGCGGAAATGAAATGCGGCAGAATGGCCATGGCCGAGGTAAGGCCGTAGCGTTTCAGAGCGGCGAAGGCTTCGGGTTGTTCCGACAACCTGCGCTCCATGCGTTCCGGATCGATGCTGACGGGTTCGTTTGAACCGATCAGCAGAGTATTGAAGGGCCCGCGTTGGTAGGCGGGCATGAAATACCATAACTGGACATGGGGAAAGCTGCGGGCAAATGTGTTAAGCACCATTCGGTACTGGCTGTAAGGCAGTGTCGTCGGCACCCATTGCATGACGAGGCCGCCAGGCGCCAGGCGCGCCCGCAACAGTTCGTAGTAGTCCGATGAGTAGGAAAAGCCGTTCGAAGCGAACTCGTCCGCGGTTTTTTCATCAGCCGTGATGACCTGGTAGCGGGACTCCGTCGTGCGCAGGAAATTACTGATGTCGTCCACCACGATGTCGATCCCGGGCTGTTCCAGGACTCCGTGGTTTTCTGCCGCGAACCAGGCGGCGCCGGCCACCACGCTGGGTTCGATCTCCACGGCGGTGATGCGGCCGACACCCGGGTGCAGCATGCTTTCCCCCGCCATGATTCCGGAGCCGAGGCCGACGGACAGTTCGTTGGCGTAATCATCCAGGAACAGCTTGGGAAGGTGGGCCAGCAACAACTGCTTGTATTCGACAAGGCCGGTTCCGCCGATGACGATACCGTCCACGCTCATGTGCTTTTCTCCGCTGCGCGTATCTTCAAATACCTTTGTCGTGGCAAGCGGGCCTTCCCGGTAATACAGGGTTCGTGAATCTTCGTTTTCGTACTCGGATGGAAACTGGAAGCTCAGCGGGGCCTGGCTCATGGCGGTCATCGACAGCACGAGCAGAACAGCCAGCGCGGCGCGCCGTACGAATGGACGTTCCGCGCTTTTCGACCGGACCAGCAGAATTACGAAGCCCAGGGCAGTATTCAGCAAGGCCATGGCAATGATGCCTTTCTGGATGCCGATCCAGTTGATCAGGACGAGCCCGGGAAGCAGAGCGCCCAGGACATTGCCCATCGTATTGATGGCGTACGTACGGCCTACCGCGGCTCCGGCCCGGTCGCGGCTCCTGATGCCCAGGCTGCCGACCAGCGGAAACGTCATGCCGATCAGGATGGCCGGAACCAGCATGACGAGGAACGCTACCGCGTAACCCGTAAGCAACAGTGCAAAAGCATCGGACGATGCGCTCAGAACATAACGGTTCAGGGATTGCGGATCGGATATGGAAAACAGCAGCGGCAGCGCCAGGGCGGACAGGATCCCCAGAAACACCTGGATAAGGCCGAAGGTGATCACGCGATCCACCGCCCGGGCCATGACGTAGCGGATTATCCAGCCGCCGAGCGCAATTCCGGTCAGGAATGCGCTGAGCATGGTCGTCAGGGCGTATGTGGAATTGCCCAGGATGAACACGAGCGAACGGGTCCAGTAAATTTCGTAAGCGAAGGAGGTGAAGCCGGATACGCCCAGGCCGATCAGCATGAGCCGGTGCATCGATGCGGACAGGGTCCGGATCGGCCCGTCCTCATGGGCAAAGCGGGGTTGGCGCGGCTCGAGGGATAGCCGGCCGGCAATAACCATTGCCCACAGGCCGACAAGCAGATTGCCCGCTGCAGCCAGGTACACCGGCACATGCACTCCGAACCGGCCAATCAGGAAAAAGCCGGTAACGAGCACTCCGGTAACGGCGCCAAAAGTGTTGATGGCGTAAAGCTTGCTGAGCTTGAGTCCCGCGTCGCTCGCATTCTTGGCCAATAGCCGGGTCAGCACCGGCAGTGTCGCGCCCATCAAAACGGTAGGCGCCATGACCAGAACAAAAGCCAGCAGAAAACGCGTCAGTCCAAGCAGTAACGGCGAGGTGCCGACCCACTGGTACAAAAAGGGATAGGCCGGCGCCATGGCGTCGAGGGCCACGTGTGCGACAAGAGCGGCGGCGGCGATGCCGATTTCGATCTGCGCATACAGGCGCAGGCAATTATCGCTGCGGTCGGCGATGCGGCCAAAAAGCCAGCTTCCGATGGCCATTCCCGCCATGAACGCGGCGATGACGGTGCCCACTGCAAGGGCGGTGGAACCGAACACGTGCGTCATCAACCTTGACCACACGACCTGGTAAACGAGCGCCAGCGCGCCCGAGATGAAAAACAGAAGCAGTATCAGCCGGGCAGGCATTCTGGCGTTGATTTCCCTGTTCATGGCCGTATTTTCCTCAGATCTTCACGTGCGTCCACTTGCGGCCGGCCCATTGCGTCGCGCAATTGACGGCCTGCGCGGCCCGGTACACGCCGTTCAGGATCCAGACGCCGATCAGCCCGAGCCCCAGGACAGGGCCCACCACGAACGCCAGGGGCAGGAAAAACGCCCATTGCCAGATCACGCTGATCCACATGCTGCGGCGCGTGTCCCCGGCGCCGATCAGCGCGTTCATCAGCACCATGCCGGCGGTGTCAAAGGCGATGACAGACGCCCACAGGATCATCGGCAGATGTGCGAGCCGGCGCGTTTCCGGGTTGGTCAGGAAGATACCCAGCAGGGGCTCAGCCAGCGGGATCAGCAGCAGGCTCAGCGTGATCCCGTAAATGAACGTCATCGCCGCGCAGTTCCAGCCCCAGCGCTCGGCGTCCTCGATGTTATCGCGCCCCAGCGCGTTGCCGACCAGCGTCGTGGCCGCCAACGCGACACCAAAGGCCGGCAGGATGGCGGTAATGTGGAAGGTCATCAGCACGTTGACCGCTGCGACCTCGGCCGTGCCGATCTGGCCGATGATCCACACGAGGGTGACCAGCCCGGCCGAGAAAAACAGCTGCTGCATGCTGCTGGGCAGGGACAGCCGGAATTGCTGCCACAGCGTGCTGCGTGACGGCATGCCGTGCAGGAAACCCTTGTCCACCGCGTGACGAAACGCGAAGAAAAAGTAGAGCGCGGTGCCGATGTAAAGCGAGATCGTGGTCGCCAGCCCGGCGCCGAACACGCCCAGTTCGGGCGCGCCGAGGTTGCCGAAAATCAGCACCCAGTTCAGGAATATGTTGATGGCATGCATGATCAGCAGCGTGCGCAGGTACACGCCGGTCATGTGGATGGCGCTCCAGTAGCCTCGAAAGGAGAAATTCATGCCCACGGCCACCATGCTGGCGATGCGTACCTGCAGGTAAGGCGTGCCGAGTTCGCGCACCGCCGGATCGTCGGTCAGAAAGTTGAATGCCCACGGCGTGGCTGCAATCAGAACCAGGCAGAGCGGAATGCCCATGAGCAGGGCCAGGAGCAGTCCGCCGTTCAGGGGAATCGCCGTCTCCGAGTGCCGCTCCTCGCCGAGGCGCCGGGCGGCCAGCGCCTGCACGCCGGCGGAAAGACCGATGATGAAGGAGATCGCCAGGTAGTTGGTGAAGCTGCCGATGCCGGTGGCGGCCAGGGCCGCGTCACCCAGGCGGCCCACCATGCCGATGTCCACCAGGTTGAGGATGTTCTGGGACATCATGCCGCCCATGATGGGCAGGGCGATACCCCAGACCAGTTTGCGCCGCTCACGATCGGGGAACATGCCTCGCAGTGTGCGGACGCCGGCCATTCGTCAGTCGGCGAAGTGAACGGTTTCGCGCGTGGCCGAAAAAACGATACCGGGCCAGCGCTCCTCGGTCAGCTGCAGATTGACGCGCGTCGGTGCGAGGTAGACCAGGTGGCCGGCGCCGTCCTCGGCCAGGTTGTTCTGCAGTTGGCGCTTGAAGTCCTGCAGCATTTTATCGTCCTCGCAGCGGATCCAGCGGGCGGTCTGCACGTTGACCTTTTCGAACCCCGCTTCCACGCCGTACTCGTTCTGCAGCCGGTAGGCGACCACGTCGAACTGCAGCATGCCGACCGCGCCGAGGATAAGGTCGTTACTGATCATCGGCCTGAAGAACTGCGTCGCGCCCTCTTCGGAAAGCTGTTCGAGCCCTTTCTGCAGCGCTTTCAGCTTGAGCGGGTCTCTCAACCGCGCGCGCCTGAACAGTTCCGGCGCGAAATGCGGAATCCCGGTGAACTGCAGCGACTCGCCCTCGGTAAAGGTGTCGCCGATGCTGATCGTGCCGTGATTGTGCAGGCCGACGATATCGCCCGGCCAGGCGCTCTCGACGTGCTCGCGGTCCTGGGCCATGAAGGTCAGCGCGTTGGCCGCCTTGATCTGCTTGCCCAGCCGCACGTGCTGCATTTTCATGCCGGCTTCGAACCGCCCGGAGCAGATGCGCATGAAGGCGACGCGGTCGCGGTGCGCCGGGTCCATGTTGGCCTGGATCTTGAAGACGAAACCGGTCAGTTTCGCTTCGTGAGCTGCGACCGTGCGCCCGGTGGTCTCGCGTGATGACGGCGCCGGCGCGTGCTGTACGAACGAGTCCAGCAGCGGCGTGACGCCGAAGTTGTTGATCGCCGAACCGAAAAACACCGGGGTCTGGCGACCGTCGAGGTAGGCTCCAGCGTCGAACTCGTGGCTGGCTCCGCGCACCAGTTCGATTTCCTCGCGAAGATCGGCCGCATCGGGACCGAGCCGTGAATCGAGCTCAGGGCTGCCCAGGCCCTGGATGACTTCCGCTTCCTGGGTGACGTAGTTCTTGCCGGATTCGTACAGGTGCACCGCGTCGTCCAGCAGGTGGTAAACACCCTTGAGACGCGAGCCCATGCCGATCGGCCAGGTGACCGGGGCGCACGGGATGCCGAGCACCGACTCCACCTCGTCCAGCAGGTCTATCGGTTCGCGGCCCTCGCGGTCCAGCTTGTTGATGAAGGTGAAGATGGGCGTCCGGCGCATGCGGCACACCTCCATCAGCTTGATCGTCCGTTCCTCGACGCCCTTGGCGCAGTCGATCACCATCAGCGCGGAGTCCACGGCCGTGAGGGTGCGATAGGTGTCTTCCGAGAAGTCGGCGTGCCCCGGCGTGTCCAGCAGGTTGACCACGCGGTCGCGGTACTTGAACTGCATGACCGAGGAGGTCACCGAGATGCCGCGTTCCTTCTCCAGCTTCATCCAGTCGGAGGTCGCGTGGCGGGCGGCTTTCTTGGCTTTGACGGCTCCGGCCATCTGGATCGCGCCGCCAAACAGCAGCAGCTTCTCGGTCAGGGTCGTCTTGCCGGCGTCGGGGTGCGAGATGATGGCAAACGTGCGGCGCCGTGCAATCTCCCGTTCCAGTTGGTTTTTGGACAGTTCGGACATGGTGTCAGCGGGTCAGAAAGGGCGCGACATTCTAACAGAATGCCGGCTCATCGGCTGTCGGGCGTATTGCCTATGAACGCGCCCTCGCGCGGCGGAGCACTGCTGCCGTCCTGGCGGCGAAACTCAAAGGGCAGCGAAATCAGCTTCATGCCCACGTTCTGCTGAATCACGAAATGCAGGTGCGGGCCGGAACTGAACCCGGTATTGCCGGAACGGCCGATCAGCTGGCCGGCGCGGACCCGTGCGCCCGAGGCCACGCGAACACCGGCCAGGGCCAGGTGGGCATACAGCGCCATGGTTCCATCATCATGCAGGATGCGCACGTGGTTGGCCTTGTCGGCGTATTTCTCAACGTCTGTGCCGCCCTGGTTGAAGTCCTCTTCGATGTCCATCACGATGCCGGCGCGCGCCGCGTGTACCGGCGTGTTCTCGGGCATCGCGATATCGACCGCAAAGCGGTTTTCATCGCCGGTGTGGGTCGATTCGCCATTAAAACCCTGGCTGACGGGATAGGCTTCCCGGGCGGAGAAGGGAGGATCGACCACCAGCGCTGTGACCGGCTCGGGCACCGGCGGCCCCGGGACCGCGTTCACCATCAGCCGGTAGCGAAATCCTCGACGCGGGTCCAGCGCCTCCAGCCCGACCAGCAACTCCTCTTTCTGTCCGGGGACCGTGAAACGGGCGGGCAGATCGGGTTCCGACAGGACGTTCTCATCTTCCGCAAGGCTGAGTTCGAGCTGGGCCGGGCCGTGGTAATCGTTGAACGCATAGTACAGCGGCCTGAACTTGGTGCCGCCCTGCCTGAGGGTGATACGGTTTTCGCGTTCACGTTCCATGTACACGGTTTCGAACTCGGTGCCTTCCTGTGGCGCCCGGTCGGTGAAATGCCAGATACCGTTCTCGTCCTGGTACTTGTAGATGTTGTCCGCGATCGCCGGCGCCGCCAATGCGAGCAGCAGCCCGGCCAGCATGGCGCGCAGCTGATGGCGGTATACGGATGTTTTGCTGTCGTGCTGCATTCGGCCGGTTCCCTGGGCGCCTGTCAGACTCGATCAACGGAGTTTAACCTGCCAGAATGTTGAAATGACAGACGATTCGAAACTGATACTCTACACGCGGCCCGGATGTCACCTGTGCGAACCGGTGGCGGATATGCTGGAGCGCCTGGGGGCGGATTGGCGGGCCGTGAACATCGAGGACGACGCGGAACTCGAGCAGCGCTACAGCGTGCGCATCCCGGTGGTTTATTGTCCGCGTTGCAAAAAAGAACTGCCCTTCCCGATCCGGGAAGAGCAGTTAATGGCGTTACTGGAGGGTTGCTAACGCGTTTGGCGAGCGGTCAGGCCCGCTCACAGTTGCCGAATACGCTTTTCAGCGAGTCGGCGCCTTTTTCGACCCATTCACGGATCAGCACGGCGAGGCCGGAAAAAAACCGGCGCGTGCGGTCTTCGGTTTCCTTCAGCGCGATCCCGAGCACGATGTACGCGGCCACGGTGAACAGGGTGAAAAACAGTCCGAGCACGATGGCGGCTGCCCTGACCAGCCAGGGTTCCTGGCCCAACTTGTCGGCCAGCGTCCGGCAAACTCCGAAAACGATCGGCTGTCCGGGACGGCCGTTAAGCGAATCACGGATTTCGTTGATGACGTTTTCTGCCGACATGGGTTTCCTCCATCGCGATTGATCTCACCCGTAATGATGCAGGTATCGTGCCAGCGCCGCATGGGCCAGAAGTCAGCCAAACCATCCTTTTTCTTGATAACCATGATGGCGAATTTCGCCATCCCTTTGTCGCATTCGCCGCAAGACATAAACTGGAACGCAGCGATCGATAGGTCCTTTCAGGGAACGCTCAAGTACATATACGTGCTTGAGCGTCCCCGGGCAGCAGGTATGAGACCCGCACGCACATGCAAGGAAAACTCGTTAGGATTGGCGGGTTTTGACATAATGAGCCGTCATGGTTAAACCGATTACCGCCATTGCTTATCTTGATGCCCCGCGCCTGCTGCGGGCGCTGTCGGCCGGCATCGGGCATGTGTTCCAGCGGCGCGAATACCTGAACCGCATCAACGTGTTCCCGGTTCCGGACGGCGATACCGGCACGAACATGGCGTTTACCTTCAAGACCATTCTCGAGGCGACCGAATCGTCCCCGGACCACCGCGTGGACGACCTGATGGAACACATCGCCGAGGCGGCGCTGGACGGTGCGCGCGGCAACTCCGGCGCGATCATGGCGCAGTACTTTCACGGTTTTAGAAACGCGGTCAAGGGCAATCGCCTGCTGACGCCGAAGACGTTTGCGGAAGCCGCGGTCGCGGGCGCCGAGGCCGCGTGGACCGCGATGTCCAAACCGGTGCAGGGCACCCTGCCGACCGTGTTGGAGGATTTTTCCGCCGAGCTTTCCAGGCGCGTGGCGGACGGTGTGCAGGATATCCAGGCGCTGCTGGCGCATGGTATCGAGCGTGCACAGGCATCGCTCGACAACACGCCCAACCAGTTGCCGGCCCTCAAGCAGGCCGGCGTCGTCGATGCGGGCGGGCAGGGCTTCGTTGACCTGCTCGACGGCATCTGGACGTTCATTCAAAGCGGCGCGGTTGAGCAAACCGCCGTGGATCTCACGGGCGACTTGACTGGCCCGGTGGAGATTTTCGACCTGGGTGACCACCGCTATTGCACCGAGTGCGTGCTGGAAGGCGACGGCCTGGACCGTGAAGCCATCATGCAGCGACTGGAAGCTCTCGATTGCAGTTCGTTGGTGGTGGCGGGCGGGCGCAGTCGGGTTCGCGTGCACATCCACGTGAACAATCCGGCCGAGGTTTTCCTGGCTTGCGAGGATTTCGGTCAGATCAAGCAACAGAAAGCCGATGACATGTCACAGCAGCGCGGCCTGATGGACCACGCGGGCGAAGTGGCGATCGTGATGGACTCGGGCGCCGACGTGCCGCCGGGCGAGATCGACCGGCTCGGCATACACCAGGTGCCGGTGCGCCTGAGCTTCGGCGACCGGGAGTACCTGGACCGGGTATCGCTGACGCCGCAGGAGTTTTACGAAATGCTCGCGACTGCAGACGAGGCGCCGCTGACTTCGCAGCCGCCGGCCCAGGACTTTGCGCGTGCTTACGCCTTGCTGACTTCGCACGGTTACACCGTCATATCCGTCGGCCTGTCGCAGAAGCTCAGCGGCACCACGGCGGCGGCGCTGCAGGCGGCCGGCCGGGACGGTATCGGTGACGTGCGCGTGGTGGACAGCCTGAGCGCGTCCGCGGGGCAGGGACTGCTCGCCATGCTGGCGGCCGAGGCCGCGATGGACGGTTTGGGCGCGAAAGAGATCGAGAAATTGCTGGTCGAGGCCATTCCTCAAACCCGCGTGCTCGGTATCGCCAACGACCTGCGGTACGCGGTCAAGGGCGGGCGCGTGCCGGCGTGGGTGGGAAAAGCGGCGAACTTCCTGCGCATCAATCCCGTGCTGACCGCGAACCGTGAAGGCGGTGTCGGGCTGGACGGCGTTCACTTCGGGCGCGGCGCCAGTCCTCAACGGCTGGCGCGCACCGCTTTGAAGAAGATGGCGCCCGACCGCATGTATCGCGTGCTGATCTCGCACGCCAACAATGAAGAAGGCGGCAAAATGCTGCGCCACATCATTCTCGAACGGCATGCCCGCATTCATTCCTGCCACGTCACCGAGGCAGGGCCCGCGCTGGGCGCGCATTTCGGCCCGGGCGGACTGATCATCGGCTTCACGCCGCAGCCCGACCGCCTGCACAAGCCGGGGGCGAAGGCTTGATTTCCCTGGTTCTCAACGCGATCATCGCCTACCTGCTCGGCTCGGTATCGGGCAGCATGCTGATGGGCCGGCTGCGCGGCGTGGATATCCGCAAGAGCGGCAGCGGCAATGCCGGCGGCACCAACGCCTTTCGCACCCAGGGTCCCGTTTTTGCGCTGGGCGTGGTCCTGATCGATATCGGCAAGGGAGCGCTGGCGGCGGGCCTGGTGCCGATGCTGAACCTGGCCGGCGGTGATGGTACGTTCTCGAACGGAGTCCAGGCCATGGTCTGCGGATTCATGGCGGTCGTCGGGCACTGTTTCCCGGTCTGGTACGGCTTTCGCGGCGGCAAGGGCGCAGCGGCCGCGGTGGGCGCGCTGGCCGTCATCCAGCCGATCGTACTGGTGCCGATGTTCCTGGTCTGGGTGCTGACGCTGGTCGCGACCGGCTGGGTCGGCCTGTCGACCATCCTGGCGTCGCTGAGCCTCGTGCCTGCTTTTGCCGCCTGGGGTGAATCGGGCCAGCAGCTCTGGTTCGCAATGCTGCTCGCCGCTTTCATCATCGGGCTGCACCATTCGAACATCAGGCGCATGCTCGATGGCAGCGAGAGCCGCTTCGACAAGGTCCGCTTCGTGAACTGGTTCGGACGTGACGGACGTTCTTGACGCCGACCGTATCGCCGCTGGCCTGGGCCAGCCGCAGCGCGCCCTGCTGGGCGGCGTCACGGTGCTGCCGGAAGTGGATTCGACGAACTCGGAACTGCTGCGCATACCTGCTGCAAAACAGCACGCGCACGCGGTGATTGCCGAACGGCAGCTGGCCGGCCGCGGCCGCCGCGAGCGCCGCTGGCATTCGCCCGCCGGCGGCAACCTGTATTTCAGCCTGGGCTGGCGCTTCGAGTCGCCAGGTGTGACGCTGTCTGCCCTGCCGCTGGTCGCCGCGCTGGCGGCAGCCCAGGCCCTTTCCGACGCGGGCATCGAGGGCCATGGCGTCAAGTGGCCCAACGATATCCTGATCGACGGCCGCAAGGCCTGCGGCATCCTGGCGGAAATGAAATGGACCGGCAGCGAGGCGCTGGCGGTGATCGGCATCGGCATCAACGTGCGCATGCCGTGCACGGAAACCGAGGACCCGGACCGCCTGATCGACAGGCCCTGGACCGACCTCGAAACCCACCTGGATACCGCGCACCGGCCCTGCGACCGTAACCGGTTGGCAGCGCTGCTGCTCAACCAGCTGCTGTGCTTTCTGCCGCACTTCGAGCAGAAAGGTTTCGCGGGGTTCGAGACCGACTGGCGCCGCTGGGACCTGCTCAGGGACAGTCCGGTGACATTGGAAACCGACGACGGGCCGGTCTCCGGCACCGCGATGGGCGTCAACGAAAACGGGGAGTTGCTGCTGGAGTCCAATGGCGAAGTTCGCGCCTGCACCGCCGGCGAGGTCCGGGTTTTTCGTGGCATTCAGACGTTTTGAGGCCGAATTCAAGTTCGAATGAAGGGCAGTCACCGCCAGTTCCACCACCCCGAGAAACCCGGGACCGTTACAGTAGCGGGTAAGCCAGGTGTTGAAGTTCCTGTTGGCACATTGAAAAGTATTTGGAAACAGGCAGGCTTGAAGTAGGATGTAAATATGCAATACGCGGTCGTCATCGAAAAAGGATCAGCCAGTTACGGAGCCTACGTTCCGGATCTTCCCGGTTGCGTGGCGGTGGGGGAATCCCGGACCGAGGTCATAGATTTGATTCGTGAAGCAATTGAACTTCACATTCGGGAGATGATGGAAAACGGAGAACCGATCCCTGAGCCCGTGTCTTCGATAGAACTCGTGCATATCGCCGCTTGATCTTTCTTAAAACGATTTCATGCACGTGGTTCGGGAAACATTTTGCAACAGCCTTTTTGCTTATCAGGTGCTAAAATAGCGCCCCGTTTATGTGCCGGTATAGCTCAGTTGGTAGAGCAACTGATTTGTAATCAGTAGGTCCCGAGTTCGAATCTTGGTGCCGGCACCATTATCTTTTTCCACTCCATTGGTGAATTTTGTGCTTCGTTGGTTCGAAGGGAATTCGAACGAGCAGAGTTCGACCCATTCGCCGGGAGCGAATGGGAA